>NZ_JBHXVO010000001.1:323576-357914 GCF_042672265.1 Nocardia sp. NPDC127526
GCGGCTCAACCGCTACCAGTCCTCTGGGGGGGTTGGGGGCATCCCCCCCCAACTCTAACCCCAAACACTGGGGCCCCGGGCTTGCTTGGCCCCCCGGGGCCCATTTGCTTTAGACCTGAGTCCGAACCGACCAAGCCGCGTGCGGCATATAGCCCTCTTGGCCGGTAGCCATGTCGCGGGTCAGGATCGGCAGCTGGATCTCGACGCCTACCAGGGGCAGCTTCGGCACCGAGGGAATGGTGACGGCCGCGGTGCCCTCGTCGAAATCGCGGTGGGTGAGCTGGTTTTCGAGGATCTGCCCGTCGGGCGTGCGGTAGAGCGCCACGATCAGCCAGGGGCTGTCGATGACTTCCTTGGGGAGCGACAGCTGGAGGGGGTAGCCGGCGGGGACCTCGAGGTCGTTGGACTGGCCGGTGTGGCAGTTCTCGCCCTCGGGGCAGGTGAGCTGGGCGGGGAGGCCGATGTCCTCCTGCGGCAGCACGCGGCAATCGTCCATGCGCACACCGCAGTACAGGTACGGCTGCACCGTGATGGACTTGCCGTGCGCGTAGGCGGTGACCGTCGGCTCGGGCTTGTCCGCATTGCGGGCGAGCAGGGCGATCGCGCCGAAGTAGGCGACGGCCGCGACTAGGAGCACCGCCAGCAGGGCTGCGATCGTGCGGGCGTTCGGTTTGGTCACGGGGCTGCGCTTCCTGTCCGTCAAGTGGGATCCGGGACGCCGTGCGCGCCCGGAACCTCCTGCTTCGCGTGCTGGGGTCGATTGCCGCCCAAACCGGGCAGCAGCGAATGTCCACGGTAGCTGACCACGGTTTGGATCAATCCGAGCGCCATGACACCGGCGACGATGGCGAAGCCCTTCCACCAGTCGGTCGGCAGCAGTACGCCCATGGCGCCGCCGACGACCCACGACAGCTGCAGCACGGTTTCGGAGCGGCCGAAACCGGAGGCAATGGATTCGGCGGGCAGATCATCCTGGATGGAGGCGTCCAGCGAGACCTTCGCCAAGGCGCTCGCACCGGCCGCGACCAGCGTGGCCACGGCCGCGCCGACCAGGTTGTCGAGCAGGGCGGCCACCACGGCCACCGCTACGCAGCCGATGGTGCAGTACAGGACGATCAGGGTGGGGCGGCCCAGTTTCATGCGCGCGCCCGTGGCATTGCCGGTGAAGTTGCCGATGGCGGCGGCCGCGCCGACCACGCCGAGCATGGCGGCCTGCTGGACCGGCCGGTGTTCGGTGGCCTTGGCGACGAAGGCCACATAGAAAGTAAGGAAACCGGTCAGTACTCGAACCGTGCCGTTACCCCACAACCCGGTCACCACCGAGCGGCCGATGGGCTGGCGGCGTTTGCGCGGCGGCACCTTGGCGGCCTGGTTGGCATCGAGGACCTCGGTGTGCCCGTCATCGCCGTGATAGCCGATGGTGGCCGGGACCTCGCCCTCGGTGACCTCCACCCAGCGCGGGATCTTCAAGCTCAGATACGCGCCGCAGCCGGCCAGGAAGGCCGCGAACAGCAGCGCGCCCATGGAACCGGTGACCGAGGCGATGAGCCCGGCGATACCGCCCGCGCCCAGCGTGCCGCCCACCAGGCCGAAGACGGTGAGCCGGGAATTGGTGCGCACCAGATCGATTCCCGGTGGCAGTACGCGCGGCGTCACCGCGCTTTTGAGCACCGAGAACGACTTGCTCATGATCATCATGCAGAGCGCGAGGGGATACAGCGCCCAGGTGTCGATATTGAAAATCAGCAGTCCGGCGACGAAGACGCGCACCGCGAAGGACGCCGCGAGCGCCACCCGGCGACCGTGCTGCAGGCGGTCCAGCATCGGGCCGATCAGCGGCGCGATCACCGCGAACGGGGCGATGGTGATCAACAGGTACAGCGCCACTTTGGATTTGGATTCCGCGGTGGCGCTGGCGAAGAACAAGGTGTTGGCGAGGGCCACCGCGACCGCCGCGTCGGTGGCGAAGTTGGCCATGGTGGCGTAGACCAGCGCGGTCAGGCCCGACTCCTCCGCGCCGTCGGCCTTGGCCGCACGCTGGAAGGTCGCGAAGCCGCGCTCGGTGAGCTCGATACTGCGCCGCGCCGCCACCCGGGTGACGGTCAGCTTGCGCGGCGGCTTGTTCAGTCCGGGACTGGACTCCGTCTGCGGCGTGGCGGCGTGCCCGGCGGTTTCGTCGGCGGAATGCGCTTGCGGCCGGGTGGGTTCCGGGCGGGTGCGCGGCGGTTCCGGACGGGTGGCGGGGTCATCCCGCCGCGGCCGCCGTGCGGGCGGTTGCGCTTCGCGCCGAGCCTGCGGGCCGGACGGCTGCCACGGTTGCGTTTCGAACGGCCGGGTCGGCGGTGGTCCGTCCGGGCGGATCTCCGGCGCCTCGTCGCGATGACGGCGCAGCGACCATCGAGAGCGTCCGCGCGGTTGCCCGTCCGCGGCCTCGGACCGGGGCGCGGGTCCGGAGTCGAGCGGGCGCGTGCGCCGGGCCAGGAACTCGGGCAGATCGGGTTCCGGCGCGCGCGGCGGCTGCGGCCGCCGGGGCGTGTTCGCCGGTGGATATCTGTCGTATCCAGGGTGTCGTTCGATGAGCGGAGACTCCTCGTCGCCCCACCGACCGGATTCGGCGCCTGGGTCACGGGGAGAAGTCACGCAGTCAATTGTTGCAGCGTCGAACAAGTGCGGCTTCACTACGGGCGGTGTGCGACGCCACAGATTCCCGCGGCGTTCACCCGGAGCCGGCGGTTCGCGCGGTCAGGCGGGGACGAAACGGACCTCGTAGGTGGTCGGCCAGTTCTTTCCGGTGAGCAGGAAGCGGTCGGTGCCGGGCAGGTGGGCGATGCCGTTGAGGACGTCGGTATTCGGGGTGCGGTCGTTCTCGGGCAGCAGTCCGGAGGCGTCGATGGCGTCGATCACGTCGCCGGTGTCCGGGTCGATCTTCAGAATGATCTCGGTGGGCCAGGCATTGGCGTAGACGGAACCGTCCGGGGCGCAGTCGAGTTCGTTGAGCCGGGTATCGGTCCGGCTGGTGAGCCGCACGGAACCGGTGGGCGCGAAGGTTTCCGGATCGCGGAAGGTGAGGGTGGAGGTGCCGTCGCTCATGACGATGCGGCCGTTGCGGGTGCACAGGCCCCAACCCTCGCCCTCGTAGGAGGCGCGGCGGACCTCGGCGAGGGTGCCGGGATCGCGGGCGATGGCGAGGCCGTCGTGATAGGTGACCTGCCAGAGCAGGTTCCCGGCCCGGGTGATGCCCTCCCCGAACAAGGGGACGGGCAGGTCGGCGCGGGCGAGTTCGGCGCCGGTGGCGAGGTCGGTGGCGCGGACGTAGGACTTGCCGGTCAGGCCGGTGCTCTCGTACAGCACCGGGCCGTCGACCTCGAGTCCCTCGGTGAACGCGCCGGTGTCGTGCGGGTGCGTGGCGACCACTTCGGCGCGCAGCCGCGGCGTGTCGTCGCCGGTCCCGCACGCGGCCGTCGTGGCGGCCAGGCACAGGGCCGTGGTCAGCAGGATCGGGACGGCCGCTACCGGTGCACAGGGTTTGCGCTCCATACGGCAAAATGTAGGGCGTGAGCGCGGTTGGAGTTTCGGAGCCCGGTGTTCGGCCCATCCTGGCGGAGGCGGTCGACCTGGCAAGGCGTGCGCTCCTGGAGTTGGAGCCGGTCGGCGTCGGTGCGCACCTGGGCGTCACCGCCGAGGACGAATCCTCGGCCACCCATCATTTCGAGGCCACCCTGCCCGGCTATCGCGGCTGGCAGTGGGCGGTCGTGGTGGCGGCCCCACCGGAGGCCGAGCACGCCACCATCAGCGAGTCGGCGCTGCTGCCCGGTCCCGACGCCCTCGTCGCCCCCGATTTCATCCCGTGGGATCAGCGCATCCGCCCCGGCGATCTGGCCCCCGGCGACCTGCTGGCCCCGCCCCCCAACGACCCCCGCCTCGTCCCCGGCTACGTCGCCACCGGCGACCCGGCCATCGACGACGTCGCCCTGGAACTCGGCCTCGGCCGCACCCAGGTCCTCAGCCGCGAGGGCCGCACCGAGGCCGCCGACCGCTGGTACTCCGCCTTCGGCCCCGACACCGACATGGCCCGCTCCGCCCCCTCCACCTGCGGCCTCTGCGGTTTCTTCACTCCCCTCGCCGGTTCCCTGCGCGCCGCCTTCGGCGTCTGCGCCAATGCCATGGGCGCCGACGGACACGTCGTCCACACCGAATACGGCTGCGGCGCACACTCCGACACCGTCGTCCCCACCGGCAGCGGTTCCCCCCTCTACGAGCCCTATGACTCGGCCGCCGTGGAAGTCGTTCCGCCGGAGGACCTCCGCAAACCGGAAACCCCCGACGCCGCATCGGATGCCGATGCCACCGCCGAGAACGCCGTGAACGACCCTGCCGCCGAGCAGGATTCGCCGGTCGCTGACGAGCAGACCGAAGCGGGCCCGGTGGATAGCGCCGACACGGTCGCGGAGGACACCACCGTCGAGGCGGAGACCGAGAGCGACGCTCCTACCACTGCTTCTGCGGAAACGAATGCGGAAGCCGAGACGGCCGAGGTCGAAACGGCAGCGCCGGAGACCACGTCGGACAATGGCGCGGCCACCCTGTTCGAGGTCGACCCGGATGCCCGCTACGACGACGCCTGGGCCGTGACCGCCGTGCGCGTCGAGCCGGAATCCAGTGCCGCCCAGCAAGACGAGCCCGAGGCCCCGGAATCCAACTGACGCCCGCGATCCGGGCCACCGCTGCCTCGCCTGTGTCGCCGGTGCCGCGGAAGCCCTGGTGCGGTGGCTATGTGGGGCTGCGCTTCGATCCTCGCGATGCGCTGTAGCGCGCCCGGGGCACAGGCGGCGTCGAGCCCGGAGGATCGAGGCAGTGGTCTCGGTTGGGGTACAACCGAGATCGTCTCGGCGGCCGTTGCTCATCCTGCGTTCGCGGCTGTGGCTTCTCCAGGTCGGTGATGGCGTGCGGTAATCGGAGTGACGCCGAAGCCGATGGTGCGGTGGCCGATGCGAGATGAGTCGCCTGGCGCGCTCGCGGGTGTCGTGTGTCGGGGGTGAGTGGGCGGTGGGGGTGTTGGGGTGGGGCGGTAGCGTCTGGACTTCGGAAGCGTCGTCGGTGTCGGCCGTACTCGGAAAGGTTGTGGATCGGTGGCTATGGGTGTGGGGGATCCGTTCGGGACCGAGGCATTGCGGGCGGGGGTGGTGGCGGCTTGGCGGGGGTCGCCTACGCGGTTGCGGGAGGACGCGGCTACCGAGGCGGATCTGGTGCGGGCCGGGTATCGGGATCGGGTGCTGACCGAGTTGGCGCAGAATGCGGCGGATGCGGCGGCCAAGGCGGGGGTGGCGGGGCGGGTTGCGGTGTGGGTGGCGGGGCGGGACCTGCATATTGCGAATACCGGTGTGGGGCTGGATGTTTCGGGGGTGCACGCGTTGACGGCGCTGCGGGCGTCGGCCAAGTCGGGGGCGGATGCCGCGGTCGGGCGGTTCGGGGTCGGGTTCACCGCCGTGCTGAGCGTTTCCGATGAGATCGAATTCCGGTCCACGGGCGGTTCGGTGCGGTTCTCGCGGGCCGAGACGTGGGCGCTGCTGGGGGAGCAGGGGATCGAGATTCCGGAAGTGGAGGGGGAATTCCAGCCACCGGCACTGCGATTGGCGTGGGCCAGCGACGAGAAACCCGCGGGCGGATTCGATTCCGAGATCGTGCTGCGGCTGCGCGAGAACGTGGACACCGTCGAACTGCTGACGGGGATGCGGGACGAAGCGGTGAATCTGCTGCTGGAATTGCCCGCCCTGCAGAGCATCCGGATCGGCGACGACGAGATCGCGAGCGCGGTGGCCGATCGCGCGGACGGCATCCAGGAACTGCGGGTCACCGGGCCGGACGAGGATGACCGCCGGTGGTGGCAGTACCGCACCGAGCGGGCGCGCTGGCTGCTCCCGGTGCGGGACGGCCGGCCCGTCGCCGCGCATCCGGATGTGCTGCGCGCGCCGACCCGCTCCGACGAGGAACTGTCACTCCCGGCCCTGCTGATCGCCGACATCCCCATGCAGCCGGATCGGCGGCGCCTGCTCCCCGGCGTACACATCGCCGAATTGGCCACCGGCTATGCCGATTTCGCGCGAGCCCTGCCGCCGCGCGACCGCCTGGTGCTGGTGCCCACGCCCGGTTTCGCCCGCAGCGAGGCCGATAGCCTGCTGCGCGAGGCCCTCGTCGCTGAACTGCGCGAGCACGCCTGGCTCCCGATCCTGACGGTGCGCGGCGCGGGCGACCCCTCCGATGCGATGGTGGATGCCGCTGCCGCCCTGGGCGATCCCGCCGCCGTCCCGAGCGATGCAGCCATCGCGCCGGGCAACGACACTGCCGAACAGGATGACGAAGGTCAGGCCACCCTGTTCGATATCGACCTGGAGCGCCCGGCTGATCCGCGCCGCACCGAAGAGCCGGTCAGCGCTGCGGAGCCGGTGAGCGTTGAGGTTGGCGGCGCACCGGTCGAGCGGCCAGGGCGAGTGAGTGCGTTCACCGGGGTGACTCCGGAATTGGCGGAGTTGCTGGCGGAGATCGTTGGCCCGCTGGTCATTCCGGAGTTGTCGGGGCGGATGCAGGCCGATGCGCTCTCGGTGCTGGATGTGCACCGGATCGGGCTGGCGCGGATCGCGGAACTGTCGGGCAGTGTGGAACGCGAACCGCAGTGGTGGTATTCGCTGTACGACGCCCTGGAGCCGTTCGTCACCGATCCGCTGGCGGTGGAGGAGCTGGGGGCGCTGGCGGTGCCGCTGACAGATGGCCGGCTGGTGACGGGGCCGCGGACGGTGGTGCTGGATGATCGGCTGGAGACGGCGATTCCGGTGCATTGGGCGCGGCTGGTGCATCCGGAGGCGGCGCACGAGCTGCTGGGGCGGCTGGGTGCACGGGCCGCGTCGCCGGAGGATCTGCTGAACGATCCTGGCCTGCAGGCGATTCTGGAGGATGATCCGGGGGATCCGGACACCGTGGATGCGGTACTGGGTCTGGCCGGGCATGCGTCGGCGGTTCCGGGGGCGCTGCCGTCCTGGCTGGGGTCGATCGAATTGCCGGATGAGGCCGGTGAATTGGGTCCCGCCGACGAATTGCTGCTGCCGGACGCGCCGCTGGGGCGGGTGCTGGTGGCGGATTCGCCGTTCGGGACGGTCGCCGCGGAGACGGTGCAGCGCTACGGGACCGAGGCTCTGCGCGCGGTCGGCGTCGGCTGGAGCTTCACCGTGGTGACGGAAGCGGATCCGACCGGGCCGGATCATCACCTCGACGACGAGGAGTCGTGGTGGGAGGGGCTCGCCGAGGATCCGGCGGAGCTGGTCGCCGTGCGCGATCTCGACCTGGTCGACGACGGGGAGTGGCCGGAAGCCCTGCGCCTGTTGCTGTCCGATCCGGCCACGCGCCCGCTGCTGGCCGATCGCGACGGCTACACGGCCTGGTGGCTGCGGCTGCACGCGCATATCGACGGCATCCAGCTGGGCCTGATGCGCCATCCCGACGACGTCCTGTTCGCGGGCCTGCTGCCGCAGCTGCCGGGCTTCTCGGCACCGGATCTGGCGGTGCTGCGCGGTGTGCTCGCCGATCCGGAGGTGATGACGGCGCACCTGGCCGAGGAACTCCTGGACGCTCTCGCCGATCCGGCGAGACTGCCCACCCCCGAGGCGATTTCACACACCCACGTCCGCCTGGCCGAGGCCGTTGCCGCCGGTCTGCTGGACATGGAGGACCTGGACCTGCCGCCGCACGTGCGCGCCCTGTCCGGCGCGGTCATCGACACCGCCGACGCCCTGGTGCTGGACCGGCCCTGGTTCGGCCCGGCCCTGCCCGCCGATCGCCTCGTGGTCGGCGATATCGCCACCGCCGCAGCGCTCGCCGACCTGCTCGACATCCCGCTCGCCTCCGAGGCCGTCACCGCCGAGGTGATCAGCGCGGGCCGCGAGACCACCTGGGGCGCAGACCCGCTCGGCGTGCTGCTGCGCCTGCAATTCGAGTTTCCCTCGGCCACCGGCGAACTCGTCGTCCACGACGAGCTGCGGGTGCGGCTGTCGGGCGCCTACGAGGCGACGGTCGCCGTGCCGTGGTGGGTGGACGGCGATGTGACGCATGTGCAGGCGCCGCGACACGCCTCCGCCCACGACTGAGACCGATCGACGGGCCCGCCTGCGTCATTCCGGCGCAGGCTCGCCCTCGTCATTCCGGCGCAGGCTCGCCCTCGTCATTCCGGCGCGCTTCTTGGCCGGAATCCACCACGCCGTGGGAGATCCCGGCCAAAGGCACGCCGGGATGACCAGCGGGGCGCACGCCGGATGGACCAGCGGGGCGCACGCCGGACGGACTGGCGGATCAGCGACTACGATCGGCGAATCAGGCGGCGTACGAGGTGATCATGGTGGCGAGCACGTCCAATTGCTCGCGGACGGCGGCGCTGTCGTTGTCGACCAGCCAGCGCAGCACGATGCCGTCGATGGTGGCGAGCATGAAGCGGCTCAGGGTGCCGACGCCGACGGTCCACTGGGTGCCGGTCGCCTCGCGGGCGTGCTCGATGATGTCGGCGACGGTGGAGTCGTTGAAGGTGTACTGCTCGCGGGCAATAGCGAGTTTCGCCGGAGTTTGTTCACCTTCGCGTAGTGCGTAGGTGGTCGTTTCGTAGGTGAGCAGCTGGCGTTCCGGTGTGGCTTCAATGTTCAACCACATCAGTTCCAGACCGGCGCGCACCAATTTTTGAAGCGCTTCTTTTCCAGTTCCGACGTCTTGCCATACCGCTTCGTTGGCATCGACGGAATCTCGCAATTCCATCGAGAGGGCCTTGACCAGCTCGGTCATGAGCTGGTCCTTGTTTTCGAAACAGTAATGCACCACACCGAGCGAAACACCGGCTGCCTGTGCTACATCGCGCGTGGTAACTCCTGCCACGCCCTTTTTTTCGGCAAGGCCGATGGCCGCCTCGATAAGGTGGGCCCGTCGTTCTTCGACGCTCAATCGGGAGGACACCCCGCAGAGTTAAGCGCTCGCGGCGCGCGCAGTCAATTCGCACGCTCCGAAAATCTCGCCTGGACGTACGTCCAGTTCTATGGTTCGCTCGCATCCAACACGTGAGGAGGCGCGAATGGCGGTGCCGGACAAGGAAACGACCGAGCGGGAACACACCGGGTCGATCTCGCGGCGAACGATGCTGGCCACAGCGGCCGCGGGCACCGCCGCGCTCGCCGCCGCGGGTTCCCTGGCGCTCCCGAAAAGCGAGGCTCATGCCGATTCGGGCGATTACCTGATCGGCGTGGGCATTTCCGACATCACCGGGCCCGCCGCCGAATGCGGCATGATGGGCTACTCGCAGTTCGGGCAGGACACCGCCGGAATCCATCTGCGCCCCCGGGTCCGCGCCTACGTGATCGCGAGCGGCGGGCAGCGCATCGTCTATGCCATCGCCGACAACGGCATGATCTTCGGATCCGTGCACCGCGGGGTCATGGAGGCGCTGGCCCGGCGCTTCGGGGATCGCTACACCGAGCAGAACGTGCTGCTCACCTCCACGCATTCGCACGCCACCTGCGGCGGCGCCGCCCACGACTACGCCTACAACCTCTCGATTCTCGGCTTCCAGCAACAGGTGTACGACATCGAGGTGGCGGCCATCGTGGAGGCCATCGCCGCCGCGGACGCCGATCTCGGACCCGGAACCTTGCAAATCGGGCGTGGCGAATTGCACGACGCCAGCGTGAATCGTTCCCGAATCGCCTTCGAGCGCAATCCAGAAGCCGACAAACAGTATTTTCCCAATGCCATCGATCCGGCCGTCACCGTGCTGTCGCTACACAAGGGCGGCCGACCGGTCGGTGCGATCACTTGGTTCGCCACCCACAACACCTCGATGAGCAACAAGAACCGACTCATCAGTGGCGACAACAAGGGTTACGCGTCCTTCGCGTTCGAACACGGCGAGCACGGCGTCCGATATCTGGACGGCTGCGATTTCATTGCGGCCTTCCCGCAGACCAACTCCGGCGATATGTCGCCGAATCTGAACCTGAGCCCCACCTCCGGGCCCACCGACAACGAGTTCGAGAACACCCGCATCATCGGTGAACGCCAATATCGCGCCGGGAAGGCCGCGCTCGCCGCGGCGCGGCCGCTGCGCGGACCGGTGGGCGGCCTGCTCTGCTACATCGATATCGCCGATATCGAGGTGGACGCGCGCTGGACCGGCACCGGCGGGCCGCGGCACACCGCGCCCGCCTGCGCCGGCGTCGCGCTCATCGCCGGCAGCACCGAGGACGGGCCGGGCCTGCCGGGCGTGCCGATTCCCGAGGGCGTGCGCAATCCGTTCGTGGACGCCCTCGGCGGCGTGAATCAGCCGGTGCCGGACTGGCTCACCGATGCCCAGGCCCCCAAGGCCATCGTGGCGCCGCTGGGCCTGCTGCCGCCCGCCGGCTGGGTGCCGAATGTGGTGCCGATTCAGATCGTCCGCATCGGCGAGCTCTACCTGGCCTGCGGCGGTGCGGAATTCACCATCGTGTCCGGGCTGCGCATCCGGCGCACCGTGGCGGCGGCGCTCGGTGTGGATATCGAGCAGGTGCTGCTGCAGGGCTACGCCAACGGCTACCACGAGTACGTCTCGACGCCCGAGGAATACGACGCGCAGCAGTACGAGGGCGGCTCAACCCTGTACGGGCGGTACACGCTTCCGGCCTATCAACAGGAATTCCACAGGCTGGCAACGGCATTCGCCGCCCAGCAGACGGTGCCGCGCGGCCCGGCCCCGCGTGACATCTCGAATATGCAGCCGAATTTCGTCTCCGCCCCGGGACCGGACGCGACCCTGCCCGGCACGGCCTTCGGCGACGTCCTCACCCAGCCCGCCGGATCCTATGCGCGCGGTGAGCAGGCGGCGGTGGAGTTCGTCTCCGCGCACCCCAAACACAATCCGCGGCGCGGCGGCACCTTCCTGGAAGTGCAGCGCGCCGGCGGTTCGGGCTGGTCGCGGGTCGCCAACGAGGGCGAATGGGCGGTGAAGTTCTTCTGGAGCAAGCGCGACGGGAATGTCTCGGTCGCCCGCTTCACCTGGGATATTCCGGTCGACGCCGCGCCCGGGCGCTACCGGTTCCAGCATTTCGCGGATCAGCTCACCGGCGACGGTGCGCTGCGCCCGTTCACCGGCGTCAGCGCGGAGTTCGAGATCCGCTGAGCGTCGCGGGCCGGATCAGTCCAAGCCGAGTTGCGCGCCCTTGTCACCGCGGCGCGCAGCCCGGCGCTGGATGGCGAAGATGGTGTAGCCGAGCAGCCCGACGGCCAGGCCCATGAGGCAGACCGGGCGGGCGTCGGCCCAGCTGTCGTTCAGCCACACCGCCACGGTGGCGATGGCGAAGGCGAGCGTGCCGATAGCCAGCACCGGCCGCGGATCGGTCAACCGGGGCGGAATCTCCGGAACGGGGGGCGTCACCCTTTCACCCTATGCCGAGCGGCCCGGCCCGGCGCGCCGCGGATCCCGCCGCGGTGAGTCGGCAGAGGTGGAGCGGGCGAACAGGCGTCCTGCTCGCGCATGGTCCCGTATCGTTTGCCTCTGTGACAACGCCTTCCGATATTCGAGCGCTCGCTGGTGAACTCTCACTGGCGGTGGTGCGCTTGACGCGACATTTGCGGGGTAGGCGCGCCGATGCCCAGATTTCGCTGACCCAGCTGTCGGCTCTCGCGACCCTCAACCGCGAGGGCGCCATGACGCCGGGCGCGCTGGCCGCGAAGGAGCGCGTGCAGCCCCCGTCCATGACCCGGGTGATCGCGTCGCTGTCGGAAATGGATCTGGTGGAACGCAAACCGCATCCGACCGACGGGCGGCAGATCATCGTGTCGCTGTCGGAGGCCGGGCGCCACCTCATCGCCGACGAGACGCACGCCCGCGAGGCGTGGATGACCGAACAGCTCTCGGGCCTGCGCCCGGATCAGCTGAAAGTGCTCGACGAGGCGGTCGCGATCATGAAGCAGATCGTGGACGAGTCGGAGTAGGCCAACTCTCGGAACTCTCAGGGGCAAGCCCCTGAAACCCCGGAAGCTTGGGGGTCAAGCCCCGAAAGCGCGGTCGCTGGAGACGATTTCGCGGCCCAGCGGGAACAGCGAGACGGGGACCAGCTTCAAATTGGCCCAGGCGAACGGGATTCCGATAATCGTGATGGCCAGCGCGATACTCGTGAAGATGTGCCCCAGCGCCAGCCACCAGCCGGCCACGATGAACCAGACCACATTGCCGAGCATGGACGGCACGCCCGCGCCCGGCTTCTCGACCGCTTCCCGGCCGAAGGGCCACAGCACGAACGAGGCGATCCGGAACGACGCGATGCCCCACGGAATGGTGATGATCAGGATGCAGCAGATCAGCCCGGCGATCACGTAGCCGACCGCCATCCAGAATCCGACCAGGACGAGCCAGAGGACGTTCAGTACGAGCTGGATGGGTTTCACGTCCTCCAGGATGCCAGCCGCCCGGGCGGCCGGCATCAGGGAGAACCCTTAATCAGGGAGTTCTCAGAAGAACCAGCCCAGTTCGGCGTCGCGGTCGGTGGCGAACGCCTCGTCGAAGGCGCGCAGCACGGTCGCGTCCTTGGCCTGGATGCGGTTGGCCGCGGCGAATACGCGAGCCCGGTGCGCGCCGAAGTAGAGACTGCCGAGCACGTCGATGCCGAGCTCCAGATCGGGTGCCGCGTCGGTGCGTTCGCATTCGGCCACACCGTCGCGCACGCGCAGCGCGAAGGCGCCGCCCGCCTCGCGGAACGGGTCCACCACGGAGACAACGACATCCAGATCGGCGCGGTAGCCGCGCGTGGTGAGGGCCGCGGGCACGTCCATGACGCGCGTCCACATGCCGTCGTAGCGGTCGGTCACCTTCACCAGGCGCGGATCGGTCACCAGGTAGGGGAGCGGATCGTTTTCGGTGAGGCTGCCCTCGATCTTGGTGCACAGGTCCAGGCTGAGCAGCACCCGCCACAGCGCGATGTGCGCATCGGGGGTCACCGCGCAGAATTCGGTCACACTGGCGGTGTTCTCGTCGTTGTCGCCCCATTTGCGCCGGTAGAGCACATAACCGTCGGGATGGGTGAGCACGAACAGCCCGGACGCGCCATTGCGGTAGCGCTCCGGATCGGCGAACCAGAGCTGCCAGTTGGCCTCCGGGCGGACCTGCGCGCCGGGGACGAGGCGGCGCCAGCGGTCGTACACCTCGCGCAGGTGGTCCTTGGCGTTGTCCAGCGATTCGATCCGCACGCCGCCGGGATCCGGTGTGCCGGGACGGAATTCGGCCCTGCGCCGGTCGATGGAGATCTCGTGCCGGATGGTCGAGGGGCCGTAGCCGAAGCGGCCGTAAATGGTGCCCTCACTGGCGGTGAACATGGTGAGCGGCAGATTGTCGGCCTCGGCGCGCCGGTGCAGCTCGGTGTAGAGCTGCCGCAGGATGCCGCGGCGGCGATGGGTGGGCGCCACGCCGACGGCGGAGACGCCGCAGGCCTGCACGGTGTTCGAACCGGGCACGGTGACGGTCATGGTGCGGTCCACGGTGTGGCCGACGATCTGGTCGCCGTCCACGGCGAGGATGGCGCGTTCGATGGGGAAGAGTTCGGCGGCGTGCTCGTGCTCGGACGGGTCGGAGCGGGATCCGAAGCAGGTGGCCAGCAGTTCCCGGATGCGGGGCCGGTCGTCGGCGGTGGCAGAGCGCAGGGTGATGGATGCCATTGGCCGACCATCCCATGAATTCGGGGACCGACGCATCCGATTTTCACCGGGGCACGCCACTAGGGGACCGGTACCTGCCACCCCCTCCGTAGCAGGTACCGATCCCCGTCCCCCCCGGGAGCTCCCCTCTCCCTTGACAAGAACTATGCCGGTGAGGGCTGGTGACTTCCTTAAAGATTCCTTGCGGAGGGCGTTGTTCTTCCCCGAAACGACGGAACCCGCTCTCGGTGAGAGCGGGTTCCGTTGTGTGCGAAGCGATCAGCGCAGGGTGATGCCCTGGTAGTCGCGCTCCTCGTAGCCGGTGTAGATCTGGCGCGGGCGGCCGATCTTCAAAGGCTCGCGGTGCATTTCGCGCCAGTGGGCGATCCAGCCCGGCAGGCGGCCCATGGCGAAGAGCACGGTGAACATGCGGGTCGGGAATCCCATGGCCCGGTAGATGACGCCGGTGTAGAAGTCGACGTTCGGGTACAGGCGGCGCTCGATGAAGTAGTCGTCGGTGAGCGCGGCTTCCTCGAGGGACTTGGCGATGTCGAGCAGCTGGTCGTCGCCGCCGATCTTGGCCAGGATCTGGTCGGCGACCTTCTTGACCAGGGTCGCGCGCGGGTCGTAGTTGCGGTAGACGCGGTGCCCGAAGCCCATGAGCTTCACGCCGTCTTCCTTGTTCTTGACCTTGCGGACGAACTCCTTGACGTCACCGCCGCTGGCCTTGATCTCGTCCAGCATCTCCAGCACGGCCTGGTTGGCGCCGCCGTGCAGCGGGCCCCACAGCGCATTGATGCCGCCGGAGACGGAGGTGAACAGGTTGGCGTCGGAGGAGCCGACCAGGCGCACGGTCGAGGTGGAGCAGTTCTGCTCGTGATCGGCGTGCAGGATGAGCAGCATGTCCAGCGCGGCGGCGACCTCGGGGTCGACCTCGTAGGGCTCGGCCGGGAACCCGAAGGTCATGCGCAGGAAGTTCTCGACCAGGCTCAGCGAGTTGTCCGGGTACAGGAACGGCTGGCCGACCGACTTCTTGTAGGCGTAGGCCGCGATGGTGGGCAGCTTGGCCAGTAGTCGGATGGTGGACAGTTCGACCTGCTCGGGGTCGCGCGGGTCGAGGGAGTCCTGGTAGTAGGCCGAGAGCGCGTTGACCGCGGAGGACAGCACCGGCATGGGGTGCGCATTGCGCGGGAAGCCGTCGAAGAACCGCTTCAGGTCCTCGTGCAGCAGGGTGTGCCGGCGAATCCGGTTGGTGAAGTCGTCCAGCTGCGCCTGGGTCGGCAGCTCGCCGTAGATGAGCAGGTAGCTCACCTCGATGAAGGTGGACTTCTCGGCCAGCTGCTCGATCGGGTAGCCCCGGTAGCGCAGGATGCCCGCTTCACCGTCGATGTAGGTGATCGCCGACTTGGTCGACGCGGTGTTCATGAACCCGGGGTCGTAGGTGACGTACCCGGTGCTGGCCAGCAGCTTGCCCAGGTCGATCCCGTCGTTGCCCTCGACAGCCTTGGCGACGGTCATCGGGTACTCGCCGCCGGGGTATGTCAGTACCGGCTTGGCGTCGTCGTCGACGTTGATGATGTTCTCAGCGGGCACGGAAGGATCCCTCTCAGGCTTGAAACCGTAGGCGTCGGACGCGGTGGCGTACGACGCGCTTGCCGTCAACGCTAGCCGCTGTCCGGATGGCCCGACTAACGAGGGTCACCAATAACTACCTCACAGTCACATCGCCGTGAGGTGAGGCGCGGTGGTGTCATGTGTTATTGGCATGACCCGCGATTTGTACCTCCGAATGGGCTCGTGAAACCCGGTATCGGAGGAATGCCGGGAAGACCAGAGCCGAGATGATCATGCCGATGACCACCAGCAGGCCACCGCCTGCGGCGGCCGCGGCGGTACCCACGGCGGCGGCCGCGAAACCGTGCGCAACATCACCGATGCGGGGTCCGCCCGCGACCACCACGATGAAGACTCCTTGCAGGCGGCCGCGCATTTCGTCGGTCGCCACGGACTGCAGCATGGTGGTGCGCAGGGCCGCGGAGAACATGTCGACCGCACCGCCGAAGGCCAAGCAGGTGAAGGCGATCCAGAGGGCGACCGTGGCGCTCAGCGGGCCGCCCGCGCCGCCGACGGCCAGGCCGAAGCCGACCATGCCCAGGCCCCACAGCACGATCAGCCAGATCACGGCGAGGCCCTGGCGGCGGACGCGGGTGAGCCAGCCGGAGAAGATGCCGCCGAGCACCGCGCCCACCGACATGGCGGCGAACAGGATGCCCAGGGCGGTGCCACCGCCGTCGGAGCCGGGGAAGGTGTCGGAGGCGATCTCCGGGAACAGCGCGCGGGACATGCCGAAGACCATGGCCACGATGTCGACGGCGAAGGAGGCCAGCAGGATTCGCTGGGTGGCCAGATAGGCGAAGCCGTCGAAGACCTCGCGCAGCCCGGCGCGGCGGGATTCGCCGGTGGGCGGGATGGCCGGGAGTTTCCAGGTGGCCCAGAGCGTGGCCAGCAGGGCGACGGCGTCCAGCAGATACAGCGTGGACAACCCGGTCACCGGAATGAGCATGCCCGCGGCGACCGGTCCGGCGATGGCGCCGAACTGGAAGACCGTCATGCTCAGCGAATTGGCCGCGGGCAGTTGCTCGGCGGGCAGCAGGCGCGGATAGATGGCGGCGCGCGCGGGCTGGTTCACCGCGAAGAACGCCTGCTGCACGGCGAAGAGGATCAGGATGAGCCACTCGTTGTTCAGGTTCGCGGCGGCCTGCGCCCAGAAGGCCAGTGCGGTGAGACCGGTACCGGTGCCCGTGATGAGCAGCAGCTTGCGGCGGTCCATCACATCCGCGAGCGCGCCGCCCCACAGGCCGAACACGATGAGCGGAACCAGGCCGAACAATCCGGCAAGGCCGACATAGGAAGAGTTGTGGGTGATGTCCCACAGCTGCTTCGGCACCGCCACCACCGACAACTGCGCTCCGATGACCGTGACTACGCCGGTGGTCCACAGGCGGCGGTAGTCGGGGTTCCGGAGCGGGGTTATGTCGGCGAGCAGTTTCACTGACTGCACATTAATGGGATGAATTACGTTGGAACCAGCCTTTTTCGGCGGTCATCCCATGTATCGGCAGTGATTCATCCCACTGTGGAACCTCTTGTGTAGTGCCTGGTCAGGGCTGCAAGCGTTCGACCTTCATGGCTGCGATATCGGGATTGCCCGGCTCGAGCAGCACCCGGATGCGGTTGTGCATGCGGCTGCGCCGGCCCTGCCAGAACTCCACGGTCTCGGGCTCGATCAGGAATCCGCCCCAGAACGGCGGCACCGGAATGTCGTCCACATCGGCGAACCGCCGCTCGAATTCGTCCATCTGCTGATCCAGCTCCGCCCGGGAGGCAATGGTGCGCGACTGCTGGGAAGCCCACGCGCCCAGCCGGGATCCGCGCGGCCGCGACTGCCAGTACACGGCGGTGACCTCCGGGGCGACCTGCCGCACTGGTCCGCGCACCGTCACCTGCCGGCCCAGCATGGTCCACACGAAGGTGGCCGAGGCGTAGGGGGTGGCAATCAGCTGGCGGCCCTTGAAGGATTCGTAGTTCGTGTAAAAAGTCACACCCTCGGGCGAGAGTCCCTTGCACAGCACCGTGCGCGAGGACGGCCGCGGCCCGGACTCGGTCACCTCCACGGTGGCCAGCACCATGGCATTGGGATCCCGCACGCCCGCGCTGGTCGCGTGCTCGATCCAATTGCGCAGCAACGGCTCCCAGCCGCCCGCCAGCCAGCTCTCGTCAAGGTCGGTTTCCAGCCCGGGATGATTGTCGCCGGCGTCCACGCCGTACTCCACGCGCAGGGCCGCGAGGTCGAGGTCGGAAGTGGCGAATTTCTCCTGGTCGCGCATGGGGCAGACGTTACTCCTGGGTAATTCGCGCGTTAAGGTCTAACTGATCGGCGTGGCCGCCCATCAAATCGGGCGGCCCGATTTGCAAGGAGAGTCACACCATGACTGCCAGCGCTGCGGTTCCCAGCCCTGCCGTCCCCGCCGACTTCGTCAGCGGCCTCGAAGGCGTGGTGGCATTCACCACCGATATCGCCGAACCGGACAAGGACGGCGGCGCGCTGCGCTACCGCGGCGTCGACATCGAGGACCTGGTCGCGAACCGGGTCACCTTCGGCGATGTCTGGGCCCTGCTGGTGGACGGCGAATTCGGCCGTGGTCTACCGCCCGCCGAACCGTTCCCGCTGCCGGTGCACACCGGTGACGTGCGCGTGGACGTGCAGGCCGGCCTGGCCATGCTGGCCCCGATCTGGGGTTACCAGCCGCTGCTCGACATCGACGACGACACCGCCCGGGAGAACCTGGCGCGCGCCTCGGTCATGGCGCTGTCCTATGTGGCGCAGTCGGCGCGCGGCATCTACCAGCCCGCGGTGCCGCAGAAGAAGATCGACGAGTGCACCACCATTACCGAGCGGTTCATGACCCGCTGGAAGGGTGACCCGGATCCGGCGCACATCGAGGCCATCGACGCCTACTGGGTATCGGCCGCCGAGCACGGCATGAACGCCTCCACCTTCACCGCCCGCGTCATCGCCTCCACCGGCGCGGATGTGGCGGCCTCGCTGTCCGGAGCCATCGGCGCCATGTCCGGTCCGCTGCACGGCGGCGCCCCGGCCCGTGTGCTGCCGATGATCGAAGCGGTCGAGAAGTCCGGGGACGCACGGGCTCTGGTCAAGGGCATCCTGGACCGCAAGGAGAAGCTCATGGGCTTCGGCCACCGCGTCTACCGCGCCGAGGACCCGCGCGCCCGCGTGCTGCGCGCCACCGCCAAGCGCCTGAACGCCCCGCGCTACGAGGTGGCCGCCGCGCTGGAGCAGGCCGCCCTCGCCGAGCTGCGCGAGCGCCGCCCGGATCGCGCCATCGAGACCAATGTCGAGTTCTGGGCCGCGGTCATCCTGGACTTCGCCGAGGTGCCGGCGCACATGATGCCCGCCATGTTCACCTGTGGCCGCACCGCCGGCTGGTGTGCGCACATCCTGGAGCAGAAGAAGCTGGGCAAGCTGGTCCGCCCGGCCGCCATCTACACCGGCCCGGCCCCGCGCAAGGCGGAGACGGTCATCGGCTGGGAGAACGTGGTCCGCAAGTAACACAGCGCTGAAAGCAAGTGGCCCGCAGCGGAATCCGCTGCGGGCCACACTGCTGTCCGGGCCGGCCGAACGGGAACGCCCCGCTCCCGCCGGTCAGCCGCGAACGATCAGGCCTTCACCACGATGGATTTGACGATCTTGTCGGCGAAGGTCTGCTTCTTGGCGTCCCACAGCGGCCACAGGTAGCCGATGTAGCACGGCAGGCCGTCCACGATATGGGCGAACTTGCGTCCCACGCCCGCGCCGGCGCCCAGCAGCTGACCGTCGGCCTCGCGGATGGTGCGCAGGCCGACCACCTTCTTGCCCGGGGTCTGTCCGGTGCTGCCTTCCAGATAGCCCAGGTAGACGGTGCCGCCGATGGCGATCAGCCAGCCGAGCAGCATGAGGATCAATCCGACGGCGGAGTATCCGCCGCCGGTGCAGCCGCTGCTGTACGAGCTGCTGAAATCGCACTTGACCGGTTCGGTGCCGACGGTCCCGGCCAGGCCGTACAGGATGCCGGCGGGCACGCCGACGATCAGGTAGTCGATCAGGAACGAGCCCGCCCGCTGGCCCCAGCCGGCATAGGGAGCCTGCGGAGCGCCGTAGGGCGCGTAACCGCCCTGCGGGGCGCCGTACTGCGGTTGCGGTGCGCCGTACTGCGGCTGGGGCGCGCCGAACTGCTGCTGCGGTGCGCCGAACTGCTGTTGCTGCTGGGGCGCCCCGAACTGAGGCTGCTGCGGTGCGCCGTAGCCGGGTTGCGGTGCGCCGTAAGCGGGTTGCGGCTGCTGCTGCGGCGCGCCGTAGGCGGGCTGGCCGTACTGCGGCTGCGGTGCGCCGTAACCCGGCTGCTGCGGCGGGTAACCGCCGGGCTGCTGCGGCTGCTGCGGGTAGGGATTATTCGGGTAGGTCATTCGGGTCCTAGCTGAAGTTGGAGCAGACAATGCGGACGTGTTGGGCGACCGCACCGCGCTACAGTCTGGAGCATTCCGGCTCATAACGTGAGGCGGACGCCGGATGCCCCGGAATCCATGGGCGCCCGGATGGATTCGGCACGGAGGTGAACGGTGGCACTCGAGATGCGGACCCGCTGCGAGCGATGTGAGGTTGCCGAGTTGCCTGCTGACGGTGCCGCCCTGATCTGCTCATACGAATGCACATTCTGTGAAACCTGCGGTCGAACAATGAATTACCAGTGCCCGAACTGTGGTGGCGAGCTGGTTGCCAGACCCCGCCGGATCGCTCAGGGATGAATCGGGCTCCGGCCCTTACGCATTGCCGTCCCCCGAGGCCGCCCAGTCCACGGCCACGGATTCGCCGCGATCGACGGTGAAGAACGCGACCTCCAGATGCCGGCCCAGATCGACCAGCTCCAGCGCCGCCAGCGGGACGGGCTGCACGATGCGAACCCGCCACGGGGACGGTTCGTCCCAGGCGTGTAGCTCCAGATCCAGCCGCAGGATCGGATCGTCGCGGCCGGTGTAGTCGGCGGCCAGCGGCGCGGCGGCGAGCACGGTGGCGCGGGCGCGGCGGCCGTCGCTGAGGATCTTGGCGATATTGGTGCGGGTGGTCTCGCCCGGCGGCGGGACGAACAGCACGACGCGGTCGCGGTCGCCCGGATCCACCCGGCAGGCGACCTCGTCTCCGGGCCGCATCCACTCCGCATCGGCCGTGGCGACCCGCTGGCGGACGCGGGTCTCGTAGGGATGCCGGCTTTCCAGTTTGATGCGCACCCAGAATTCGCAGCCCGGCTCCGGTCCGGCATCCGGCGCGGTGCTCGCACTCCGTGCGCCGGAGCGGACGCTGAGGATGGTGGCGGTGCCCTCGGCGCCGTGCATGAGCAGCTCCCGGCGCGCGGCATCGTCGAGCGCGGGACCGCGGCGCGCGAGCCCGCGCGAGCCGAATTGCGAGGACAGACGGGTGAACAAGCCCGGGCGCGGACCGTCGTCCACCGGGTTACGGCCTTGCGCGCGTCCGGATTTCGCGGGAGACCCGGAATCGTCGGAATCGGTGTCAGGTCGCTCGTGCGCGGCCATGTTCATGGCCGTACACCGTAATGGCTCTGTGGCCCCGGCCACACCAATACCCGCATGCCGGCTCGTCGACTGAGAGTTTTGTTCGCGGGCTACCGAATGTCGAGATGGGCGTTGGCCGCTGCGGGTCGGCAGTGGCTACCCACTCGCGTGCGCGGATACACCCACGCTCTACCCTTGTCGCCATGACCTCTGCGTTCCCGACCATCCCCGACGATCTCAAGCCCGCCGACGGACGGTTCGGCTGCGGACCCTCCAAGGTGCGTCCCGAACAGCTGCAGTCCCTGGTGGATACCGGCGCTTCCGTGTTCGGCACCTCCCACCGGCAGAAGCCGGTCAAGGATGTGGTGGCCCGCGTGCGCTCGGGTCTGCGCGAATTGTTCGCGCTGCCCGACGGTTACGAGGTCGTCCTCGGCAACGGCGGCACCACCGCGTTCTGGGACGCGGCCGCCTTCGGCCTGATCCGGGAGAAGTCGCTGCACCTGAGCAATGGCGAGTTCTCCTCCAAGTTCGCCTCGGTCGCCAAGGGCAACCCGTTCATCGGCGATCCGATCGTGGTGAAGGCCGAGCCGGGCAGCGCGCCCGAGCCGACCTCGGATCCCTCGGTCGACCTCATCGGCTGGGCGCACAACGAGACCTCCACCGGTGTCGCCATTCCGGTGTCCCGCCCCGCGGGTTCGGAGAACGCGCTGATCGCCATCGACGCCACCTCCGGCGCGGGCGGCCTGCCGGTGAACATGGCCGACGCCGACGTCTACTACTTCGCGCCGCAGAAGTGCTTCGCCTCCGACGGCGGCCTGTGGATCGCGCTCATGAGCCCCAAGGCCCTGGAGCGCGTGGAGGAGATCAAGAACTCGGGTCGCTGGACCCCGGAATTCCTGTCGCTGCCCATCGCGGTGGACAACTCCTCCAAGGACCAGACCTACAACACCCCGGCGCTCGCCACGCTGTTGCTGTTCGCGAATCAGATCGAATGGCTCAATGGCAACGGCGGTCTCGATTGGGCCGTGAAGCGCACCGCGGATTCCTCCTCGCGGCTGTACTCGTGGGCCGAGACCAGCGAATTCGCGACTCCGTTCGTGGCGAACCCGGCGCACCGCTCGCAGGTGGTCGGCACCATCGACTTCGTGGATTCGGTGGATGCCGCACAGGTTGCGAAGATCCTGCGCGCCAACGGAATCGTGGACACCGAGCCGTACCGTAAGCTGGGTCGTAACCAGCTCCGCGTCGGCATGTTCCCGGCCATCGATCCCGAGGACGTGTCGCAGCTGACGCGCTGCATCGACTGGGTGGTCGGCCAGATCGGCTGATGCCGAACCACACAAGCTAATGCGGCGCGGGAGTCTGGCGACAGATTTCCGCGCCGCGTGTCTTGCCCCGGGATTCACAGAAGTGCACTACTGTTCCAGAACGTGGGCGGTATTCACCGGGGACGGACCGACGGTCGCGAGCCCGGCGATATAGCTGTGATGGACGCAGCGCTGTGTGTGATGCAGTGATAAGGAGGTAACGGTGCGTGAACTTCGAGTAATCGGATTGACGCCCGATTCCGCGCATATCGTGTGCATCGATACCGAGTCCGGCCAGAAGTACCGGCTCGCCGCCGATGACAAACTGCGTGCCGCCGCCCGTGGAGACCTTGCCCGATTCGGCCAGATCGAGATCGAAACGGAAGCCACCATGCGTCCTCGCGATATCCAGGCTCGAATCCGTGCCGGCGCCTCGGTGGAACAGGTGACCGAGGAATCCGGGATGCCCTCCAGCCGCGTGGAGCGCTTCGCGTATCCCGTACTGCTGGAACGGGCCCGGGCCGCGGAGCTGGCGCAGAAGGCGCATCCGGTCCGCAATGACGGTCCGGCGGTGGAAACCCTCATCGACATCGTGTCGGCGGCCTTCGCCGAGCGCGGCCACAATATCGAGGTCGCCGAATGGGATGCCTGGAAGGACGAGAAGGGCTACTGGGTGGCCCAATTGCAGTGGCAGGCCGGTCGTTCGGTGATCGCCGCGCACTGGCGCTACCAGCCCGACGCGCACGGCGGGTCGGTGGTCCCGCTCGATGATCCCGCCGGCGATCTGATCGATCCCGATTTCGGCCGGGCCCTGCGCGGCCTGGCGACCATCCTGCCGGACCAGTCCGAGCCCGCGGTGGCGGAACCGCCCGCGCCGCGCGCCCCCGCGCCCGCCGCGCGGGAGGAGCGGGCCGAATACGCCGCGCCCACCCGGTCGGCGAATCAGGAGAGCCTGGACGGCTATTTCGAGCAGCGCGCCGCCGTCGGCGACGGCACGGTGCCGGTGCCCACGGCCGCCGCTCCGGCTCCGGCCCCCGCGCCGTCTGCCCCCGCCGCGCCCAAGGCGCCGAATCCGCCCGCGACGCCCGAGCATTCGGTTCCGGCTCCGGCGGCTCCGGCCGCCGCGGAACCGGCCGCCGCTGCCGCCGAGCCCGCGCCCGCCGCGGAGAAGCCGGCCGCCAAGCCGAACGCGCAGAAACCCAATCGCGCCAAGCGCGGCGGCAAGGCCCCCATGCCGTCCTGGGAGGACGTCCTCCTAGGCGTGCGCAGCTCCGGACACTGATCCGCCTCCCCGGAACTTTAGCGCCCGGCTTGGGAGCCGTTCGCAGTTGTGCACGCGTGCCTGTGGTTGGGTGCCGACCCGATTCTGGGCGTACCCGGTGAGTTACCCCGACCGTTGCGAGATCAGTCGTTACGTAGACATTCGAAGATCGCTAAGAGTTTGCCTGTGCAATTTGTGCAGCGAGTTCGCCGCGCCGAGAACCGGCTCTGGCAACAGCGACATTTCCGGCCGTGGTGGGGGTAGATTTTGTACTGGTGGCGGTGATTGCCCGGGCGATCCGACGCCGAGGCGCACACACGGCCGCCGAGTGTTGCTCAAGATTTGCCATCTTGACTACAAGCAATTCGGGAGGTGCCGGACCGTGCCATCCACAGTGTCGTCCATCTGGTACGTCGACGCCCCCGATCCGGTCGCCGTCCTGCGCGCACACCCGGGACCCGATCCCGAAGCCGCCTGGGCCCTGGCCCGGCAGCTCAATCCGGACCGCGATGTGGTGCCCGCCGCCTCCGGCACCATGAAGGTGTGGGCCGGGCCCGATCCCGAATCCGTCTATATCGGCTGCTATCCCGGCGTCACCGTGGTCTGCTCCACCCAGGCCGCCCTGCCCCGGCCGACGAAACTGCCCGAGCTGCTGGTGCGCCCGCTCGCCTCCGAGCACACCTTCCTCATCTCCTACGACCTCTCGCTCGGCTGGGGCGCCTTCGCCCATTGGGAGCGCGGCGAATTCCGGCGCTCCTTCAGCGCGACGCGGGTGAACATCCTCGAGGACGCCGGGCTGCCGTTGGTATGGGAACGGCCGTACTGGGCGGGGGAGCATCCCATCGACCTCGCACCGGGCGAATTGCCGGATCCGCAACTGCTGCCGTTCGATCCGCCGGACTTCGCGGACGCGGCCAATGCCATCTGGCTCGGATTCCGGTATCGCGGCGGGGTTTCCGTCGACACCGAACCCCAGGGGCCGCCGCCGGATATCGAGATGACCATGCCCGACGGCGAACCCATCGATCTGGATGCGCCGCCGCCCGACCGGACGCCGCTGCGGCCGGAGGAGATCGAGGTCTGCGGTTTCTCGCTGTTCCCCAAGGGCGAGGCGCCCGAACCGGAGGCGCCGCCGGAGACCCAGGTCGAGCACAATGGCAGGCGCGGCCTGTTCAGCTGGCTGCGCGGGCGCGACCGCGTGTCCTGAGATCAGCCGAAGATCAGCGAGAACCAGCCGAGCAGCACGCCGGCCGCGAGCCCGGCAATGACCCACCGGGTCACCGGCGCGAACCGCCACCGCCAGGCCGTCGGCGCCGCCCCGCCCACCGCCACCAGATTCACCAGCACCGCCACCACCGGATGCACCTCCGCCAGCGCCGCGCTGAACGCGTAGACCCCGCACGCCGTCAGCACCGCCACGATCGCCACGACCATGATTCCGGCCGCCCACGGGGTCGGCTCGGAATACCCGTATCCGTAGGGACCGTCCGGCGGGTAGCTCACTGTGCTCGCACTCTTTCGTAGAAGGCCATGGCTGCGGCGGTGGCCACATTAAGCGAATCGGTGCCCGGTGTCATGGGGATGCGGGCGCGAATATCGCTGGCCGCCATGGTCTCCTCGGTCAGTCCCGGGCCCTCCGCGCCGAGCAGCAGCGCCACCTTGTCGCCGGTCATGGCGGTGGCGAGGGTCCCGGCCTTGGGATTCGGGGTGAGCGCGATGATCTGAAAACCCTTGGCGCGCAGCATGTCCAGACTGCCCGGCAAGCCCGGCAACTGGGCGAACGGGACCCGCAGCACGTGCCCCATCGACACCCGCACCGCCCGCCGATACAGCGGATCGGAGCAGCGGTCGCCGAACAGCACCGCGTCCGCGCCCAGCCCGGCGGCGTTCCGGAAGATCGAGCCGAGGTTCTCGTGATCGTTGATGCCCTCCAGCACCGCCACCGTGCGAGCCTGGGCCAGCACCTCCGCGGCGGTGAGCTCCCGCGGCCGCCGCGCCGCCGCCAGCACGCCCCGGTTGAGGTGGAACCCGACAACCTCCGCCATCACCTCGGCGGAGGTCCGGTAATACGGTACGTCCACCCCCGCCAGATCCTCCTCGAGCTGCTCGAACCGCCGCGACACGCCGAGCAGCGCAAACGGAGTGAACCGCGAGGCGAGCATCCGCTGCACGACCACCACGCCCTCCGCGATGACCAGGCCCTTCCCGCCCGGCAGGTCCGGACGCCGGTCCGCGGAATTGAGGTCCCGGAAATCGGCGATCCTCGGATCGGCGGGGTCGTCGATATCGATCACTTCAGCCACCGCCTAAGGTTGTCACGACCGCGATCCCCTAAAGAAGAGGACAGTCCATGACCAAGCCCGAAGTCGAGTTCCAGGAGGGCCCCGCCCCCACCGAGCTGGTGATCAAGGACCTCGTGGTGGGTGAAGGCGCCGAGGCCAAGCCGGGCGACACCGTCGACGTGCACTACGTCGGCGTCGAGTTCGACAGCGGCGAGGAGTTCGATTCCTCGTGGAAGCGTGGCGAGTCCATCACCTTCCCGCTGCGCGGCCTGATCCAGGGCTGGCAGGAAGGCATCCCCGGCATGAAGGTCGGCGGCCGCCGCCAGTTGACCATCCCGCCCCAGCTGGCCTACGGCCCCGCCGGCTCGGGTCACCCCCTGTCCGGCAAGACCCTGGTCTTCATCATCGACCTGCTCGACGTCCTCAGCTGAGGACGGGAAGAGGTTGGGGGCTGCGCCCCCAACCCCTCGGAAGGGAAAGCGGGGGAGAACTCGGGGGCTGCGCCCCACCCCCCCAGAAGGGAAAGCGGGCGTCCGGCCCCCGGCCCCCGACCCCTGCTCGAACGGCTCCAGCCCTCCAGGCTGGAGCCGTTGTCGTGCTCGGCCTTTGAACGCTTGTGTCTTTGGGGGCTTGGGGGCGCAGCCCCCAATGGGGGCCTTGGGGGCTAGCCCCCGACCACCGGGGGTCCGGGGGCGGAGCCCCTGGGAAAAATACAGCGCGCCCCTTTTCCAGCCGAGAAAACCGGGCTACCTCACCCTCCGACTACGGTATTCATGATCGTTCCCGCACTGGTAGCCGTAGCACCGCCGACCATGGCATTGGCGATCATCTTGGGCGACTGCAATCCACCCCCGCCCCACTTCTCCCAGGCGAAGCGTCCGCCGCCGTAGGTGATGGCGGCAATGCCCGACATCTGGGTGAACCAGGTGAAATAGCGGAACAGCTTCATGAGCTTGTCCGCCATGGGCGGGGTTTCGGCGGTGGGGTTGCCCATCTGGGCCAGGACCGTGCCATACATGTCGTGCGCGGCCAGCAGCATGCTCACGATCGTTTCCTCTCCGATGCGGTTCAGGAGCACAGTGAAACGGGCGATCAGAGCAATTAGAGCGATTCGGACACGATTGTAGCCAAGCGAACCGCCGATTGTTGCTGATTGTTTGCAGACTTATTTGCGAACGATCTCCACCGGATCGGCGAGCATGGACGAGATCAGCGACTGCTGCGGCACACTGCGCGCGGGCAGCGAGTTCAACGCCTGGTTGGCCTGGGTGCCGAGGGTATTGGTCACCGCTTGCAGCTGAGTGACTCCGGTGGTGAGCGCCTGCATGGCGGTCAGTAGCTGGGTACTGCCTTGATCGGCGATCTGCGGAATCTGCTCGGCCAGCTGCGCCCCTTGGCTCAACTGTGCGCCCGCATCGCTCAATCGCGTCGCGGCATCGCGCAGCAACTGGCTGATCGTGGTGTCGGCGGTGACCTCGGTCCCGGTGATCTGCCCGACCCCGCTGAGCTGCCCGCCCGCCTGATTCGCAATGGTCTGCAAGCTCTGCATCTGCTGAATGATCGAGGCCAGCTGCGGATCCCCCGCGAACGGCAGCGCCTGCAGCAACGGCACCACGGTATTGATCCCGTCGCTCAGCGCGGTGGTCGCACCGGTGATCTGCCCGACGGTGACCCCCGTCGCCTCCAGCGCATCGGCGAGCTGATTGGCCTGCGTGGTGGCCGCCGCGACGGTGGTGTTCAACTGTGCGATGGCCGAGGTCATCTGCGCCGCACCGACTTTGGCCTGCTCCAGGAACGACAGCAGCTGATCGGCCCCGCCGCTGAACTGCCCCGCCCCGTCCGCCGCGGCCTGCACTCCGGCGCTGAGCAGCTGCGAAGTGAACGCGACCTGCGAGACCTGCCCCCGCGCCGAGTTCATGGCCGCGAAGAACGAATCCAGCCCCGCCGCACTGATCTGCTTGGTCACCTCGTTCACCGCGTCGTTCACCGTATCGGCGTCGGCCCGGTCGTGGGTGGTCACGGTGACCTGCGCCCGCTGTGGCTTGTCCGTGGCCAGCGACGAGACGGAAGTGGACAGATCCTCGGGCAGCGTGATGATGGCGGCGTAATCGGCGGTACTCGCCTCGTCCACCACATCCCATTCCCGAGTCCCGCTGTCCTGCAGGGCTTTCACCACGCGTTCACCGATCGGCCCGGTATCGGCGTTGATCAGCGCCACTCCCTCCGGCGCCGGCGAGAGCCGCAGTAGCGCGACCGCACCCGCGGCGACCGCGGCTGCCAGCAGCAGTACGAACAGGGCCCAGCGGCTACGTTTTCCGAACACCATTCAGACCGTAGAGGTACCGAATGGCCCTAGCTCTGGCGTTTGTCTGAGAGTTCCGTAAATGGTTCGGGCGGCGGCGTGTTGCGGTCCGGCAATTCCAGGACCAAACGGACACCACCCAGCAGGCCGTCATCGAAATAGGCTCGCCCGCCGTGCAATTGCGCCTGCTGCGCCACCAGCGCCAGGCCCAGCCCGGAACCGCCCTTGCTGGCCTGACTGCCGCGGAAGAACCGCGCGAACACCGCATCGCGCTCCGCCGCCGGAATGCCGCGCCCATTGTCGTCGACCGAGATGACGATGCACCCGTTCGGCGCGCGATGCGCCGACAACAGCGCCTCGGTGGCCTTGCCGTGCCGCGCGGAATTGGCCAGCGCATTGTCGATGGCCAGCCGCAGCCCGGTCGGCAGCCCGCGGGTGAGCAGCTCGGCATCGGTGTCGATGCGCACCTTCAGCTCCGGGAAGTGCCGCATGGCATCGTGCGCCGCGGCATCGCACACCTCGGCCACATCGGTTTCCACATGATCGCGCTCATTGGTGAGATCCCCGGCGGCAAGCCGCTCCAAAGCGGCCAGGGTGGCCTCCACCCGATTCTGGCTGCGCTGCAGATCGGCCAGGATCTCGATGCGCTGTGCCTCATCCAGATCGAGGGTCCGCAGCACTTCCAGATCGGTGCGCATGGCGGTGAGCGGGGTGCGCAGTTCGTGCGCGGAGACGGCGGCGAAATCGCGCGCGGTCTCCAGGGCCGCGGCGGTCTCGGCCTGCGCCCGGTCCACGCGTTCGAGCATGGTGTTGACGGCCTCGGCGAGCTTGTCGGCCTCGCGCACCCCGGATCCGTCCACCGGAAGCGGTGCGCCCGGATCGCCATGGGGCCCGCGCCGGTCCAGCTGCCGGGTGAGGCTCACGATGGGCCGCACCGCCCGGCCGCCGAACAGCCAGCCCAGCCCCGCGGCCGCCGCCACCGACGCCAGCGCCGCCCACAGCACCCAGCGGCGCTGGGCGGCGGTGGCCTGTTCCGTCGCGGTCATCGGAAGCCCCAGGGACACAACGCGTCCCGTCGGCTGGTTCTCACTGGTGGTGAGCACCCGATAGGTTTCGCCACCGACGGTCACGGTCTGCTTGCCGGTCGGCAGCTCGGGCAGCTGCACCGAGGTGCTGGCCAGGGATCCGTCGGTATTCCGCACGGTCACGGCCAGATCATTGCTGGGCCCGAGCACATTCAGCACGGTCACCGCGATCACCGGCTCGATGAGCACCACCCGGGAGGCCACCGCCAGCTGCTGATCGGCATTGGTGATGTTGTTGCGCTCGATGGCGTAGATGGTGATCCAGCTGAGCACCGCCACGATGATGGTCGCGCCGAGCGCGGCCGCCGCGGCGACGCGCGTTCGCACCGAATACGAACGGCGCCAATTCATTCGGCTGTCCACCATGTCAGCGACCACGGCATTGTCGTGCCCGTGTCATTTCGGGGCCCGGAGCACGAAGCCCACACCGCGGATGGTGTGCAGCAGCCGGGGCGTGCCGTCGGCCTCGAGTTTGCGGCGCAGATAGCCGACGAAGACGTCCACCACATTGGTGTCGGCGGCGAAATCGTAGCCCCACACCAATTCCAGCAGCCGCTCCCGGCTCAGCACCACGCCGGCGCTGCGCGCCAGGGTGGACAGCAACTCGAATTCCCTTTTGGTGAGCTCGATTTCGCGCCCGTGCAACAGGGCGCGATAACCCGCCACATCCACTTCCAGCGGCCCCACGGAAATACCGCCGGGAATGGTCGAGGCCGGGACGTCCGAGCGCCGCCGCAGCAGCGCCTTGATGCGCGCCACCAGTTCGGCGAGCACGAACGGCTTCACCAGATAGTCGTCGGCGCCGGATTCCAGCCCGGCAATGCGGTCGTCCACCGAGCTGCGCGCCGACAGCACGCAGATCGGCACCTCATTGCCCATGGCCCGCAGCGCGGTGACCACGCCCGCGCCGTCCAGGACCGGCATGTTCATATCGAGTACGACCGCATCGGGGGACTGCTCGGTGACGGCGCGCAGGGCCGCCGCCCCGTCCCGGGCGATGACCACCCGGAAGCCCGAGAGCCGGAGCCCGCGCTCGACCGAAGCCAGGACATCCTCGTCGTCGTCCACGACGAGGACAGTGGGTAGCTCACCGCGTTCGACCACGGACTCCATTCTCGCAGGCTCTACCTCAGTAGTTGTGGCATGTGTCGGCGACCTGCTGGATCGCGGCGGCGATTCCGCCCGCGCGCGGGTCGGCCTCGGCCTGGGCGGCGGCGTCCGGGTTGGCCGCCACATAGGCTTCGAACTCGGCCTGGCGCTGTGCGATGGGCTGGTCGAACTTGGCCTGCAGTTCCGCCTTCTGCGCCGGGTTCTGGTCGAGGAACTGGGCCAGCGCCGGGGCCTTGTCGTGCAGTGCGGCATCCACCTGGGCGAAGCTGCAGGTCGAATTTAGCAGCGGCGCGACCAGATCCGCCGGGGCCGCCGATGCGGTGGCCGGGACCAGTGCGACGGCGATGGTGGCGAGAGCGCCGGCCCCGAGGACCGCGCCGACCCGGCGATTACGGACGAAACTCATTGCATCGACCTTTCCGATTGGCATGCGCGGGGATCCGCGCCCGCCCGACGGTATGGCATTGCGGTGGGAGACCGATGAACGATCTCTGAGAAAACCTTGAGGGCGTTAACTTGTCGCCGCGGCGTCACCGGTGGCCGCCGCCGGGTCGATGCGCCGCAGCGGCATGGTGGCGGCCGCGGCGGCATCGGCCGCGGCAATACGTTCCCGGTCCTCCATCACTGTGACGGCATCGCGGATCTGCTTCTCCAGGGTGGGCAGCATGCCCGCGTCCTCGATGGTGGGCGGCACCTCGAAGGCGTCCCCGGCCGCGATCTGGCGCATGGTGCGGCGCAGGATCTTTCCCGAGCGCGTCTTGGGCAGCGCCGAGACGGGCACCACGTCGTAGAGGGTGGCGATGGCGCCCACCCGCTCGCGCACCCGCGCGATGACCTCGTCGCGCAATTGCGCGGCGTCGATGTCGATTCCGGCCTTGAGCACCACGTATCCAATGGGGCGCTGGCCCTTCAGTTCATCGGGGATGCCGATGACCGCGGTCTCGGCGACCGCCGGATGCCCGGCGATGGCGGCCTCGATCCCGCCCGCCGAGAGCCGGTGGCCGGCCATATTGATCACATCGTCGCTGCGGCCGAGGACGAACAGGTAGCCGTCCTCGTCGAAGTAGCCGGAGTCGCCGGTCAGATAGTGCCCGGGATAGGCGGAGAGATAGGAGCGCTCGAAGCGCTCGTCGTCGCGCCACAGCGTGGTGAGCGTGCCGGGCGGCAGCGGCAGCCCGATGACGATATTGCCCTCGGTGTTCGGCGGCACTGCATTGCCTTCGGAATCCAGCACGCGCAGCCGGTAGCCGGGCACCGGCACCGAGGCGGAACCGGTCTTGATCGGAAGCTGCTGCAGGCCGAGCGGATTGGCGCAGATCGGCCAGCCGGTCTCGGTCTGCCACCAGTGATCCACCACCGGGCATTCCGGATGATCGGCGAGCAGGGTGTCGACGGACCATTCGTAGGTGGCCGGATCGAGCCGCTCGCCCGCGCAGAACAGGGCGCGCAGGGTGGACAGATCGTGGCGCTTGGCGGCCGCGGCCTCCGGATCGGCGCGGCGGATGGCCCGCAATGCCGTTGGTGCGGTGAACATCACGTGCACCTTGTAGTCGTCGATCAACCGCCAGAAGGTGCCGGCGTCGGGGGTGCCGATCGGCTTGCCCTCGTAGAGAACGGTGGTCGCGCCCACCAGCAGCGGCGCGTAGACGATGTAGGAATGCCCGACGACCCAGCCGATATCGGAGGTCGTCAGCATGACCTGCCCGGCCCGGACGTCGTAGATATTGCGCATGGACCAGGCCAGCGCCACCGCGTGCCCGCCGTTGTCGCGCACCACGCCCTTGGGCTTCCCGGTGGTTCCGGAGGTGTAGAGGATGTACAGCGGATCGGTGGCCGCCAGCGAGACCGGTTCGGCCGGTTCGGCATCGCGGGTGGCGTCGTCCCAGTCCAGCCAGCGCGCGGCCACCGTCTCCGAGGAGGCGGGCAGGGATTCGGTGGCGGCCTGCTCGGCCGGGAAGCGCAGGGCCGGAAAGCCCTCGCGCTGTTTGACGAGCACGGTGCGCGGGGAGGTGGTCTCGGCAATATCGAGGGCCTGCAACACGATCGGCGGATATTCGATGCGGCGGCCGGGTTCAAGCCCCCCTGACGCAGTGATAATCAGCACAGGATGGGCGTCGTCGATGCGGGCCGCCAATTCGTGCGCGGCGAAGCCGCCGAAGACCACCGAATGCACCGCGCCGATGCGCGCGCAGGCGAGCATGGCGATGACCGCTTCGGGGATCATCGGCATATAAATGACGACGCGATCGCCGGTCCGAACACCCAGGCGCGTCATGGATCCGGCAAATCGGGCGACTTCGTCCAGCAACTCGGCATATGTGTACACACGCCTGGTGCCGGTCATAGCGGAGTCGTATATTAGGGCGGGCTGATTGGCGCGACCCCCCTCCTGACCGCTGGATGAGCCGTCGGGGTCTGTGATCTCGCGCACATGCCGATCAAGGGCGTTGTAGGAGGTGTTGAGGCGAGCATCGGGAAACCACCGGGCCGTCGGCCGTGCCGCGGTATCCAGAATTTGGGTGGGAGGCACGTCCCAGCTGATGCAATCGGCCGCGTCACGCCAGAACTCCGAAGGATCGACCAGGCTCAGCTGATACGCCGGTCGGTACTCCTGCTTCGCGTTCAACCCCGTGACTCCCTAGCTCCGCACCAGCACGCTTGTGATGGGCATGGATGCCCGCCTCGATAGATCAGCCTGATTGTGGCAGACTTCACGCGACGTCCGGGCGGACGCCGCGACCTTTGATAATGCCTGGAATCGGCAGGTCAGAGCCCGGTGGTTGCCAAGAAGTCACACAAGAAGTTATTGATCCGTTAGAATCGCATGTCACATATTTCGGCCGTCATGGACGCAATTTCTCGGCCAGCCGCAGTTCTCGGCCAGCTCTGTCTGTCGAGCCCAGCGTGCGATCGTGGAGGCTCGCGGATGGCGCGTGGCTTGGGCCAGTTTGGAAAGTGAGTGGGAGATGCGTGACGCCGCTAGGTCCGGCAGCACACGGCGCTGGGCGCTGAGCAACTGGGACCTGCGATGGAAGGTGACGGCAGTTCTGGCCGTCCCGCTGCTGGTCGCGGTCGCGCTCGGTGCGTCGAGGATCTCGGCGGAATTCGCCGAGTCGAGCCGGTACAAGACGGCCGTCGAGCACGTCGGGGTGATCCCGGCGATCACCGGTCTGTCCGCGACCGCCTCACAGGTGGCCTCGGGTCAGTCGATCATGTTGTCGCCGACCCAGTCGATGACCTCCGAGCCCGAGTTGGCCGCCCTCGACACGGCCATCGCCTTCGCGGAGAAGGCCGCCCCGAAGCTGAGCGACATTCCGAGCGCTCGCTCCGCCATCGACGAGATGATCATCGGCGCCAAGGCGATCCGGGCCAGCGGCCTGACGCCGACCAAGACCGTCGCCGACGCCACCGCCGCCATCGAGCGCATTCGCGGTAACAGCGTCCGCACCGTGGAATCCATCGTGTCCACGGTCGCCGACAAGAACGTGGACCAGTACAAACTGCGCCTGGTCGACTCGCTGAACACCCGTGCCGTCATGGTCAGCGAGATCGCGGGCGTGGCCGAGGCGCTACGCGGCAATACCAAGGACGGTCTGCGCGACTTCCAGGTCGGCGCGGCCACCGAACGCCACATGCTCAGCGTGCTCGCGCATCGCTTCGACGATGCGGACAAGACCATTGCCGAACTGAATCAGCTGGTCGACACCCGGTTGCAGCTGACCTCGGGCCCGCAGGCCGCCTCCGGTTCACTGCCGATCTCCGAGCTGAAGGATTCGCTCGAGCAGAGCATCAATCGCTATCAGGGCATCGTGAACGACTCCACCCGGGACATCGTGGACCGCGTGGACAGCCTCGCGAGCACCTCGCGCTCCGACGCCATCCGCTACGCGGTCATCGTGGTCGCCACCATTCTCGGCGCGCTGGCCCTGGCCGTGCTCATCGCGCGCGCCATGATCGTGCCGCTGCGCCGGCTGCGCCTGGCCGCGCTGCGCGTCGCCGAATACGACCTCGGTCAAGAGGTTTCCGCGCTGCGTGACGGCGCCGATCCCGAAGACGTGCCGCTGGAACCGATGCCGGTGCACACCGAGGAGGAGATCGGCCAGCTGGCCCGCGCCGTCGACGACATCCCCTACGTCGCCACGATGGCCCCCATCACCAGCGACCTCGTGCAGTCCATGGG
>NZ_JBHXVO010000001.1:357924-372413 GCF_042672265.1 Nocardia sp. NPDC127526
TTTTTCTTGCGTTTCCACCCTTCGCGGTTCAACCCTTCGTTGGCTCGGGCCCCGGTGGCCCGGGGCTAGTAGAACTTCCCGCCCCGGGGGCTGCGCCTGGCCGCCGACCAGGCCGCCATGCGTACCCAGGTCAACGACATGTTCGAGACCCTGGCGCGGCGCTCCAAGTCCCTCGTCGACCACCAGCTCTCGCTCATCGAGGCCATGGAGTACGACGAGAAGGACCCGCGCCTGCTCGAAAACCTCTTCCGCCTCGACCATCTCGCCGCCCGTATGCGGCGGAACGGCGACAACCTGCTGATTCTGGCCGGCACCAAGCAGCGCCGGTCCAAGTCCGCCCCCGTCGAGATCGCCGACGTGCTGCGCGCCGCCATCTCCGAGGTGGAGGACTACGAACGCGTGAAGCTGGGCGCCACCCCGCGCGGCTCCCTCACCGAACCGGCCGCCTCCGACCTCGCGCACCTGTTCGCCGAGCTCCTGGACAATGCGCTGCGGGCCTCGCCGCCGGAAACGGATGTGAAGTTCACCTTCGCGCAGGCGCACGACCAGGGTCTGCTCATCGAGGTCGCCGACCGCGGTATCGGCATGCCGCCCGCGGAGATGGCCGAGATCAACCGTCGTCTGGAGACCACCGCCGAGGTGGGCCCGGACACCGCCCGCCACATGGGCCTGTTCGTGGTCGGCCGGCTCGCGGAACGGCACGGCCTGACCGTGCGGCTGCGCCCGACCTTCGATACCGCCCGCGATCCCGGCGTCACCGTGACGGTGCACGTGCCCAAGCCGCTCATTGTCGGCACCGGCGGGCCCATCTCGGTGCCGCCGCAGCCGAACGCCCAGCAGCCGGCGCCGCAGGGCCCGGCCCCGCAGGGTGCGCAGGGCGGCGCGGGCTCCTCCATGCAGATGCGGGCGGTCACCCGCACCGCGACCGGCAATGTCATGGTCACCGTGGATCCCGGTGGGAGCGGGCCGATTCCGGCCGGTTCCGCGCCGGCGGCCCCGGCCGCGCCCGCTCCGGCGGCGGCCAGTGCCGCCACCGGCCTGCCGCAGCGCCAGCCGGGCGCGGCGGCGCCGAGCGTCGGGCTGCCGACGCGGCAGCCGGGCACCAACGGGCCGACCGTGAAGCACACCGTGGCCACCCCGGGCGTCTCCAGACCGGGCGGGCTACCCCAGCGGGAACCGGGCCAGCACGGTCCGGCCGGGCCGGGCGCCCAGCCGGGCGCGAACCTGCCGCAGCGCGCACCGGGCGAGGGTCCGGCGCAGCCGCGCGGCGGACTGGCCGCCAATATGCTCAAGCGCCAGGGCGGGGCCGGCGGCCTGCCGCCGCGGCCGGGTGCTCCCGGTGCGCCGGGTGAGGGCCTCCCGCAGCGGGATTCGGGTCCGACCCAGCGTGGTCCGGTGCCGCCGCAGCGGGATGCGGCCGCCTCGGGCGGGCTGCCGACGCGCCAGCCGGGCGCCAATGGCGCGCCGCCGCGGGAGCCGGGTCTCGGTCAGCCGCAGCGGTCCGCCTCCGGCGGTATGCCACCCGCGCCGGGCGGTCAAGCGCTGGGCGGTGGAGCGGCGCAGCGCGGTGGCGCGGACGGCGGTCTGCCGCAGCGCGAGCCGGGCAAGAACGGCGCGCCGCAGCGCGGTGGCGCGGAGGCCGGGCCCAATGGCGCCGCGGGTCTGCCGCAGCGCGGTGTGAGCGAGTCCGGCAAGCACGGTCTGCCGCAGCGGGAAGCCGGCGCGACCGGTATTCCGCAGCGGGATTCGGGTCCGACCCAGCGTGGTCCGGTGCCGCCGCAGCGGGATGCCGCCGCGTCGGGCGGTCTGCCGCAACGAGATTCGGCCGCGGGCGGTCTGCCGCAGCGTGGTGGCAATGGTCTGCCCCCGCGCGAGGGTGGTCTGCCGTCGCGTGACGGTCTGCCGCAGCGGGAGGCCGGTGCGACCGGTATCCCGCAGCGGGATTCGGCCGGCGGCGGGTTGCCCCGGCGTGCGCCGGGTAGCAATGGCGCACCCCAGCCGGGCGGTCTGCCGCAGCGCGGCGGAACCGATTCGGCCGCGGGCGGTCAAGCGCTGGGAGGTGGAGCGGCGCCGCGGGATCCGGCCGCGGGCGGCTTGCCGCAGCGTGGTGGCAATGGTCTGCCGTCGCGCGACGGTCTGCCGCAGCGTGAGTCGGCCAATGGCCAGACGCAGCGTGGCGTGGCTCCGCAGCGCGAGGGTCTGCCGCAGCGCGAGGGTGGTCTGCCGCAGCGGGATCCGGCCGCCGGTGGCCTGCCGCGCCGGGATCCGGGCGCCGGGCTGCCGCCGCGTCCGGCTCCGCTGCCGGGCATCGGGCTGCCGCCGAGCGAGCCCTCGGGTGATCCGAAGGATCGCGGCCGGCACAGCTTCCGCTCGAACCCGCAGAAGGCGGCCTCGTTCTTCCAGACCCGGCTGCAGCCGGCCGGGGAGTCCGAGTCGTCCATGGGCACGCCGATTTTCGCGGAGATGATGTCGGCGTGGCTGTCGGATCCGAATGCGGACCGGTCCCAGGTGGCCGCCTCCTTCGAATCACCTGGCGATGAGGGCTGGCAGGCTGCGCGGCGTGCCATCGAGTCCACGCCGGAGCGGCGCACCGCGGCGGGTCTGCCGCAGCGTGATCCGGGTAACCGCCTGGTGCCGGGCGGTGTGAACGGAAACGCTGACAAGGCGCCCTCTCGGGACCCAGAATCCATCAGGTCAAGTCTGAGTCGTCACCAGCAGGGCGTCCGGGATGGCCGCGCAATGAAAGCTATGAACCTAACCGGAGATAAAGGAGACCGATGAACCCCGATCTAGGTGGTACGAAGCGACAGCTGGATTGGCTGGTTTCGAACTTCGCCAATGAGGTTCCCGGCGTTGCGCACGCGGTTCTCGTGTCGGCCGACGGCCTGCTGATGGCCGCGAGCGCGCAGCTGCCGGTGGACCGCGCCGAACAGCTGTCCGCGGTGACCGCGGGGCTCGCGAGCCTCTCGGTGGGTGTGTCGAATCTGTTCGAAGGCGGCACCGTGCTGCAGTCGGTGGTCGAGATGGAACACGGCTACCTGCTGCTCATGGCTGTCGGCGACGGGTCCTACCTCGCTGTCCTGACCAATACGTCCTGCGACATCGGCCAGGTGGGATACGAAATGGCATTGTTGGTCGAGCGAGTGGGCCAGACCGTTCAGGCCACACCTCGCGTCACGATGGGTTCCTGATGGCGGGATGGACATAGACAACGAACGCGTTGGGAGCGCCGAGCCCAGTCTCGTACGCCCTTATTCCCTGACCGCCGGCCGCACGCGGCCGAAGGTGGAATTGGCGTTGGAGGCGCTCGTCGCATCGCATCCGGTCGCCCTCGAGCGGCAGTTCGAACTCACCAACATCGAGACGTCAATCGTGGAGTTGTGCAGAGAATCGCCGTCTGTCGCCGAGGTCGCCGCGCGCCTGGGTATCCCCATCGGGGTGGCCCGGGTGCTGGTCGCCGACTTGATCGAAGCCGGCCATGTTCGGGTTTCGGCGACATTGAAAGACGATTCCAGCGACGATGAACGTCGCGAGCTGATCGAAAGGGTTCTCAGTGGACTCCGGCGTATTTGATTCGACGACACAGGTCGATACGCGCACCAGCAAGCCCACGTCGGCCAAGATCGTTGTGGCCGGTGGTTTCGGTGTGGGCAAGACGACCCTGGTAGGTGCCGTCTCGGAGATCGTTCCGCTGCGCACCGAGGCCTTGGTGACCAATGCCAGTGTCGGCGTGGACTCCCTGACCGGTGTTCCGTCGAAGGCCACCACCACGGTGGCCATGGACTTCGGCCGTATCAGCCTGGCCGATGATCTGGTGCTGTACCTGTTCGGTACTCCGGGTCAGTACCGCTTCTGGTTCATGTGGGACGACCTCATCCGCGGCGCCATCGGCGCGGTGGTGCTGGTCGACACCCGCCGGCTGGAGGACAGTTTCGCCGCCGTCGACTACTTCGAGGCGCGAAACCTACCCTTCCTGGTGGCCATCAACGAGTTCGACGATGCGCCGCGCTACCCGGTGGAGGACATCCGGCAGGCCCTGGCCATTCCGGCGGATGTGCCGATCATGTCGGTCGACGCCCGTCGCCGGGAACCGGTGAAGCAGGCGCTGGTCGCGGTCACCGAGTACGCGCTGCGCAAGGTCGTGCAGGGCTACTAGGACGGTTGCCCGGCCCGGCGTTGCCCGCGGCAACGTCGCGGCCGGTTAAGCTCGCGCCGTGAAGATCTCGGCGCGGGAACTACTCGGCCAACTGCTCGATCCCGGTTCCTTCCAGAGCTGGGATCGACCGCCGGTCCCCGTCGACGCGTCGCCGTCGTACGCGCAGGATCTGGCAGCGGCCGCGCTGTCGGCGGGCACCGATGAGTCGGTGCTCACCGGTCAAGGTCTCTTACGCGGGCGCCGGGTCGCCGTCATCGCGTGCGAATTCGCTTTTCTGGCAGGATCTATCGGCGTCGCGGCCGCCGAGCGCATCGTCGCGGCCGTGGAGCGCGCCACCGAGCTCGGCCTGCCCCTCATTGCCTCGCCCACCTCCGGCGGCACCCGAATGCAAGAGGGCACAGTCGCCTTCGTGCAGATGGTGAAGGTCGCCGGCGCCATTGCCGCGCACAAGTCCGCGGGCCATCCCTATCTGGTCTACCTGCGCAACCCCACCATGGGCGGCGTCTTCGCGTCCTGGGGTTCGCTGGGGCACATGACATTCGCCGAACCCGGCGCCCTGATCGGTTTCCTCGGCCCGCGCGTCTACCGGGCCCTCTACGGCCGGGACTTCCCCGAAGGCGTCCAGACCGCCGAAAACCTCTACCGCAACGGCGTTATCGACGGCGTGGTCCCGATTCCGGTCTTCCGCCGCATCGCCCACCGCGCCCTCACCGTGCTGTGTGATGCCCCGCAACCCCTGCCCGACAAGGAAAAGGAAAGGGACCCAAGAGAATTCGACCGGGGCGCCGGAATCTTCGAATCGGGCCACGAACTCTACGGTCCGGCCCTGCGCGAGAGCGACGACCTGCCCGCCTGGCAGTCCGTCCTCATCTCCCGCCGCGCCGACCGTCCCGGCATTCGTGAACTGCTCCGCCACGCCACCGATCGAGTTCCCTTGTCCGGCACCGGACAAGGGGAGGCGGACCGCACCGTGGTGCACGCCCTGGCCCGCCTGCGCGGACAGCCCTGCATCGTCTTCGGCCACGACCGCGCGGGCCAATCCGCGGACCAGACCATGGGCCCGGCGGCGCTGCGGGAAGCCCGCCGCAGCATGCACCTGGCCGCGGAACTGCGCATCCCGCTGGTCCTGGTGATCGACACCATGGGCGCGTCCCTGTCGCGGGAGGCGGAGGAACGCGGCCTGGCCCCCGAAATCGCGCGCTGCCTGGCGGATCTCGTCACCCTGGACACCCCGACGGTGTCCGTCCTGCTGGGTCAGGGCAGCGGCGGCGGCGCGCTGGCCCTGCTCCCGGCCGACCGGGTGCTCGCCGCCGCGAACGGCTGGCTCGCGCCCCTCCCGCCCGAGGGCGCCAGCGCCATCGTCTACCGCGACACCATGCACGCCCCGAGTTTGGCGGCGGCACAACGCATTCGCTCGGTCGACCTGCAAGAGGACGGCATAGTCGACCGCATCGTCCCGGAGTATCCCGATGCCGCCGACGAGCCGGTGGACTTCGCCCTGCGCATGGTCGCCGCGATCGCTCGCGAACTGGCGAGCCTGTCCGCCGCGCCCGCCGGGGATCTCCTCGCCACCCGCCATCGGCGCTATCGCCGCCTCGGACTTCCGGGCAGCTGAGGGGCCCGCCCATATCGCGAACAGTTGCCGAGGGATAACCAACACGTTCCTCGGTCGTTGACCGCGGGGCAAACCGCTTCTACGGTCGAAACGGTGACCTACAGGAGTGAAACGAGCCCCATCCCGTCCATCGTGCTGAACGACGGGCAGGTGATGCCCAAGCTCGGGTTCGGCGTGTTCCAGGTTGCCGCCGACGTGGCGGTGAACACCGTGGCCACGGCGCTGCAGGTCGGTTACCGCAGCCTCGATACCGCCGCGGTCTATCGCAACGAGGCCGAAGTGGGCCGCGCCATCGCCGAATCCGGCCTGCCGCGCGACGAGATCTTCGTCACCACCAAGGTCTGGAACGATCACCAGGGCTACGACGCCACGCTGCGCGCCTTCGACGAGAGCATGAAGCTGCTCGGCCTGGACCAGCTCGACCTGTACCTCATCCACTGGCCGATCGCCCAGGCCAATCTCTACGTGGACACCTTCCGCGCCCTGCAGGCGCTCAAGTCCCAGGGCCGGATCACCTCCATCGGCGTCTCCAACTTCCAGCGCCCCCACCTGGAGCGCGTCATCGCCGAAACCGGTGAGACCCCGGTGGTGAACCAGATCGAGCTGCACCCGTATCTGTCCCAGCCCGAGCTACGCGCCTTCCACGCCGAACACGGCATTGCCACCGAGGCCTGGAGCCCGCTGGGCCAGGGCGCGGAACTCGAGGATCCGGTCATCACCGCCATCGCCACCGAAACCGGCCGCACCCCCGCCCAGGTCATCCTGCGCTGGCACATGCAGCTGGGCAATGTCGCCATCCCCAAGTCGGTCACGCCGTCGCGCATCGCCGAGAACTTCGAGGTGTTCGACTTCGAGCTCACCAATGCTCAGATGGCTCGAATCCACGGCCTGGACAACGGCACTCGCGTCGGCCCGGACCCGGACACCTTCATGGCCGGCGCACCCGCCTGAGGGTCAGGCCAATCCCAGATAGCCGGTGAGCTCCACCGCGGCGGCGCGACCGGCGCGATTGGCGCCGATGGTGCTGGCCGACGGGCCGTAGCCGATCAAATGGATGCGCGGGTCGGCGGCCACCTGGGTGGCCAGGCGGCCGGTCATGGTGATGCCGCCGCCCGGGCCGCGTAGTCGCAGCGGGGCCAGGTGGTCCAGGGCGCTGCGGAAGCCGGTGCACCACAGGATCACGTCGGCGCGCTGGAAAGTGTTGTCGGACCAGCGGATTCCCTCGGGTTCGAGGTGATCGAACATGGGGTGGCGGTCGAGCACGCCGCGGGCGCGGGCGGCGCGAACGCGCTCGTCCTCGACCAGGCCGGTCACCGACACCACCGAACCCGGCGGCAGGCCGCGGCGAACGCGGTCCTCGACGATGGCGACGGCCGCGCGGCCGTTCTCGGGCGCGAATTCGCCTGTCCGGAAGACGGGTTCGCGCCGCGTCACCCAGGTCGTGGTGGTGACCCGCGAGATCTCGTCCAGAAGCTGGATGGCGGTGATGCCACCACCGACCACGATCACGTGCTTGCCTTCGAATTCGGTTGCGGTGCGGTAGTCGTGGGCGTGCAGCTGGCGGCCGGCGAAGGTTTCCGCGCCCCGGTAATAAGGAATGAAGGGCTTGTCCCAGGTGCCGGTGGCATTGACCAGGCCGCGCACGCGCAGGGGACTCTCGGTGCTGGCGGCGGGTTTCAGTTCCGCGTGCAGCAGGCCGTCGACGGCCTCGTTCGGGCAGGTCGCGGGGGTGGAGCGGTCGCAGACGACGGTGACCGATTCGGGGCGGTGCACGCGCAGATCGAATTCCTTCTCGTACAGCGCGAAGTAGTGCGGGACGGCGCTCGCGGCCTGAGCGTTCTCCGATCCGGGCGGCAGGGTTTCCTCGAATGACATGCCGGGTAGATCGTGCACGCGGTTCACGGTGCTCAATGTCAGTGACGGCCAGCGGAACTGCCATGCCCCGCCGGGCGCGGGGGAGTGGTCGACGATGAGGAAATCCCGTTCGGGAGCCAGGCCGAGGCGGCGCAGATGATAGCCGACGGAGAGGCCGGCCTGGCCTGCGCCGATCACGAGGATGTCGACATCGGGTGTTGCGGTCACGAACCCGACGTTATACCCGCTTAGAGTGAAGATGACCTTGGGTACGCAGCACACAGTGGGGAAGGACAGATGCTCGGAGTAAGCCGCGATGGTGAGGTCGTCACCATCGAACTACAGCGGCCTCAGCGCCGGAACGCGCTCAACGAAGAGCTGGTCGGGCTGTTGCGGACCGCCCTCACGGAGGCGGCGGAGTCGGCGCGGGTGATCGTGCTGACCGGTCAGGGGCCGCTGTTCAGTGCGGGCGCGGATCTGGACGGGGTGTACTCGGACAGCTTCCTGGGCGGTCTGCTGGGAATGTTGCGGACCATCGAATCGGTGCCGGTGCCGGTGATCTCCGCCATCAACGGCGGGGCGCTGGGGGCGGGGGTGCAGCTGGCGCTGGCCTCGGATCTGCGGGTGCTGAGCCCGGATGCCTTCATCGGCATTCCGGCCGCGAAACTCGGTATCTCCGTTGATCGTTGGACGGTGCGGCGGTTGTCGTCGCTGATCGGGCCCGGCCCGGCGCGCACGATTCTGCTGGGTGCGGAGCGGGTGTCGGCGCAGGATGCCTACACCTTCGGCTTCGCCAACCGGATCGGCACGCTCGCCGACGCGCAGGCGTGGGCCAAGCAGATCGCCGAGCTGGCGCCGCTGTCGCTGCGGCACATGAAGCTGGTGTTCAACGACGACGGCACTCGCGGCGAGGACACCCCGGAACAGAGCGCGGCGCTGGCGGCGGCCTGGAGCAGCGCGGATGCACAGGAGGCGCGAATGGCCAGGCAGGAGAAGCGGGCCGCGAGGTTCACCGGGCGATGAACGGGAAGCGCATCGCCGCGAATTCGCGGAGACTGGTGGGTATGGCTGCGGGAGCGTTCGGAATCGGCTGGGTAGTGCGGGCGGCGTGGGGGATCCCGTCCGCCATGGGTGCGTCCATCTCGGCCATCGCGCCGACCGCCATGGGCGCGACCACCTATCGCAAGGGCCAGTTCCACAACACCGAGCCCAGCGCCCAGATCACACCCGGTTCCGGCCTGGAACTGCTGTACCAGCTGGTGACCAAGAGCAATGTGGGCCGGCCGCCGGGCCGCATCCCGCTGGAGACCCCGGCGCATCCGGAGCAGGCCGCCGATCTGGCGGTCACCTGGTACGGCCACGCCAGCTGCCTGGTCGAGGTGGACGGCTATCGCGTGCTCACCGATCCGGTGTGGAGCGAGCGGGTGTCGCCGTCGCCGCTGGTGGGCCCGGCCCGCCTGCATCCGGTGCCGTCCGCCCTGGAGACGCTGCCGCCGGTGGACGCCGTCCTCATCTCGCACGACCACTACGACCATCTGGACCGCGAGACCGTGGACGCGCTGGTGCGTCTGCAGGACGCGGTCTTCATCGTGCCGATCGGCATCGGCGCGCATTTGCGGCACTGGCAGGTTCCGGTCGATCGCATTGTCGAATTGGATTGGGGCGCTTCGGTTTCCCTGTCCGAGCTGGAGCGCGCCCGCCCGGACGGCACCGATCTGGCGATCACCTGTTCGGAGGCCAGGCACTTCTCCGGCCGCGGTCTGGTGCGCAACACCACGCTGTGGGCGTCGTGGTCCATCGCCGGCCCGACACGCCGGGTGTATTTCGGCGGCGACACCGGCTACACCAAGGCGTTCGCCGAAGCGGGCGCGCGACTCGGCCCGTTTGATCTGACCCTGCTGCCCATCGGGGCCTACGATCGGCACTGGCCGGACGTGCACATGAATCCCGAGGAAGCGGTGCGCGCACACGCCGACCTGTGTGTCGGCGATCCGGGGCACGGCCTGCTGGTGCCGATCCACTGGGCGACTTTCAACCTGGCCTTCCACGGCTGGTCGGAACCGGTCCGGCGATTGGTGGCGGCGGCGGGTGAGGCGGACACGCGGATCGCCGTGCCGAAGCCCGGACAGCGGATCGACCCGATTGGCCTCCCACCACGGGATACGTGGTGGGAAGATGTTCGCCAGTGACCGAGGACCAGGAGTGAAGGAGTAGGACTGTGAGTCTGATTGACACGCTCAAGGGTTTGGTCGGCAAGGGCAAGGATGTGGCGGCCCAAAACGCCGAGAAGATCGAGCAGGCGGTCGACAAGGCCGGAACGTTCATCGACGAGAAGACGGGGCACAAGTACTCCGACAAGATCGAGAAGGGCAAGGAAGCGGCCAAGAACGCCATTCCGACCGAGAGCGGCGAGGCCGCCCCGGGCGCCGAGCCCGCACCCGCCGAGGCCGCGGCCGAGCCCGCCCCGGAGCCGGCGCCCGAGCCGGCTCCCGAACCCGCGCCCGGCCCCGAAGAGGGGCAGCAGCAGCCTCCGGCCTGATTTCACCGGCCGTCCCGGGCCGTTCGGGTCCGGCGGATACCCTCCGCCGGGTGACCCGAACGGCCCGTTGGGTTTTCGGAATGCTCCGAGGTACCGGCCGTCGCCGGTTCCCGGCACTAGACTGGTTCTATGGGGTCCCGGAGGAATTTCGGGGGAATCGAGGTTGGGCTGACCAACCTCGACAAGGTGCTGTATCCGGCGACCGGGACCACCAAGGGTGCGGTCATCGACTATTTCACCGCCATCGCGCCGGCACTGCTGCCGCATATCGCCGGGCGGCCGGTGACGCGCAAGCGCTGGCCGAACGGGGTCGAGGAGGGCTCGTTCTTCGAGAAGAACCTGGCCGAGCACGCGCCGAAATGGCTGGCGCGGCGCAGTGTTGAACACTCCGACCGGACGGTTGTGTATCCGCTCATCGACTCGGTGGCCGGCATGGCCTGGCTGGGGCAGCAGGCGGCGCTGGAACTGCATGTGCCGCAATGGCGTTTCGACGGGGCCGAAATGGGGCCGATCACGCGGCTGGTCTTCGATCTGGACCCCGGGCCGGGCGCCGGGCTGGCGCAGTGCGCGGAGGTGGCGCTCATCCTGCGCGATGTGGTGCGCGACGTGGGTCTCGACGCCTATCCGGTAACCAGTGGTTCCAAGGGAATTCACATCTATGTGCCCCTGGACCGGCGACTCGGGCCGAACGGCGCGTCGGCGGTGGCCAAGCAGGTGGCGATGAATCTGCAGCAGCTGCGGCCGGAATTGGTGACCGCGAATATGGCCAAGTCGGCCCGGGACCGGAAGGTGTTCCTGGACTGGAGCCAGAACAATCCGGCCAAGACCACCATCGCGCCGTATTCGCTGCGCGGGCGCACCGAGCCGTGGGTGGCCGCGCCCCGCGATTGGGCGGAGATCGAGAAGCCGAAGAAGTTGCGGCACTTGCATTTCGAGGAAGTGCTGCGGCGGTGGGAGCGGGATGGGGATCTGCTCGAAGGTCTCGATGATCCGGTGCCGGACCGGCTGGACAAATACCGTTCCATGCGCGATGCGGAATCCACGCCCGAGCCCGTCCCGATCGGCGCGCCCGAGCCGAGTCTCGGAAATCGCTATGTGGTGCAAGAGCATCGGGCCCGGCGGCTGCACTACGACCTGCGGCTGGAACGCGATGGCGTGCTGGTGTCGTGGGCCGTGCCGAAGGGCCCACCCACCGACACCCATGAGAACCGGCTCGCCGTGCACACCGAGGACCATCCGCTCGAATACCTGGAATTCCACGGCACGATCCCCAAGGGGCAGTACGGCGCCGGGGAGATGACCATCTGGGATACCGGCACCTATGAGACCGAGAAGTGGCGCGACGACGAGGTCATCGTGCGGCTGCACGGTGAGCGGCTGGACGGCCGGTACGCGCTGATCCAGACCAATGGCAATCAGTGGCTCATGCACCTGATGAAGGATCAGCGGCCACCGGAATCGGACGGCAATGGCGCACAGCGTATTTCCGCGCCGAAGAGTGATGCGCCCATGCCGCGCGGACTCACGCCCATGCTGGCCACGCCCGGCGATGTCTCGACCCTCGACGCCGAGCACTGGGCATTCGAAACCAAATGGGACGGCTTCCGGCTGATCGCCGAGATCGAGGACGGCGGGGTGACGCTGCGCAGCCGCAAGGGGCTCGTGGTGACCGGCAAATATCCGGGCGTGGCCCGCCTCGGCGACGAATTGGCCGGGCACCGCGCGGTCCTGGACGGCGAGGCGGTGGTCTTCGACGATCACGGCGCCGCGAATCTCGGCCTGCTGCGCGAGAATTCGGGCCGGGCCATCTTCCTGGCCTTCGATGTGCTGTACCTGGACGGCACCTCGCTGGTGCGCAAACGCTACGACGACCGGCGGCGGGTGCTCGAAGCGCTGGCGGGCCGGGCGTCCTCGCTCATCGTGCCGCCGCGCCTGGACGGTTCCGGCGCCCAGGCCCTGCGCTACAGCCAGGAGCACGGCATGGAGGGCGTGGTCGCCAAGCGCCGCGATTCCATCTATCTGCCCGGCCGGCGCGGCCAGTCCTGGATCAAGACCCGCAATTGGCGCACCCTGTCGGTGGTGGTCGGCGGCTACCGCAAATCCGAACTGCGGCAGTTCGCTTCGCTGCTGGTGGGCGTCCCGCACGAGGGCGAGCTCTACTACCTGGGCCGGGTCGGCACCGGCTTCAGCGAACAGGAGATGAGCGAACTGGCCGCGCAATTACGCCGGCTGGAACGCAAGACCAGCCCGTTCGACAACGACCTCACCGCCGACGAACGCAAGGACGCCGTGTGGGTGAGCCCGAAACTCACCGGCACGGTGCGCTTCATGAACTGGACCGAGGGCGGGCGCCTGTGGCATCCCGCCTGGATTCCCGCCTCGGACTGAGGATTCCGGCTAGCTCGACTTCTCCAGCAGCGGTGTGAGGGTGTCGCTGTCGGTGACCATGGCATGCCCCTGGAAGGCGAATTCGTCCCAGGCGCGCCGCAATCCGGCCTCGTCCTTGCCGCCCACGGCATCGCGCACCACGACCGGGATGAAGCCCAGATCGGTGGAGTGCGCGACGGTGGGCTGAATGCCGATCTCCAGGGCCACGCCGACAATGGCGTACGCGCCGATGCCCAGATCACGCAGCGTGGACGCCAGCGGCGTGCCCTCGAAGGCCGACATGGAGGTCTTGTCGAACACGATCTCACCGGGCTGCGGCTGTAGTTCCGGCACCAGCTGGAAGCCCGGGGTGTCGCGCTGCAGGATGGGCTTGACCTGCTCGACGGAGTCCACGCCCTGCCAGCTCATGGCCATCCGCAGCGCGAAAGCGCCCATGAGCCGTTTGGGCAGGAACATGTGGCGCAGGAAGATGATCGGATAGCCGCCGCGCCGGGCGGCCTCGACCACGCGCACCACCCGCTCGGTGATCCGCGGCCCGTCCGCCAGCTGGCCCAGCACGCCGACCTGCATGTCGTACACGATCAGCGCCATGCGCTCGGGCGCGCACACATCCTCGAGGGTCTCCGGAATCTCCAGTCCGTTACCGCGTCGCATCGCACCCCGCTATCGGTAGCTCTCACAACAGCTTTCGCTGCCCCACAGTACCCCTGCGGCACCGGGAGCGGGTGCGGCCCGGCGGCCCCGCTCAGGCCGCGGCGACGGCCGGGTCGTCCACCTTCGGATCGCGGTCCTCGTGCTCCGGCGCGGGCCCGTGTACCTGCTGGAATCCGGGCAGGAAGCGGTCGACCACGGGAATCAGCACGTGAATGAGCGGTCCGATGCCGAAGGCGTAGACCAGCGTGCCCACGCCGAGGCTGCCGCCCATCAGGAATCCGATGGTCAGCACGGTCACCTCGATACCGGTTCGCACCATCCACACCGGTTTCCCGGTCCGCCGGACCAGTCCAGTCATCAGGCCATCGCGCGGTCCCGGCCCCATGCCCGCGCCGATGTAGAGCACCGTGGCGATCGCGTTCAGCACCACCGCCGCCGCCATGGCCGCGATCTGCCAGCCCAGCCCGTGGACCTGCGGCAGCAGCCACAGTCCGGCATCGACCGACACCCCGATCACCACCACATTGCTGATCGTCCCGAGTCCGGGCCGCTGGCGCAGGGGAATCCAGGCCAGCAACACCGCCGCGCCCACGATGGCGGTGACCGTGCCGAAGCTCAGCGGGGTGTGGTTGACCACGCCCTGGTGGAAGACATCCCACGGATCCAGCCCCAATGCCGCGCGGATCATGACCGCCATCGAGAACCCGTACAACCACAACCCGACATACAGAGCGATCAACCGGCGAAGCAACATTCCGCAATCATCCCGGCAACTGGCATGCCGGAAACAGATCCAGTCACCGATCACTGGCCTGTTCTGCTGGACCGCGATCGGCGACCGGACTCTTGATCTTCCCGAGGGCCTCAGCAGGTGGTCAGGCCGCTGACCGCCAGCGTCATGCCGAGCAGCGTGACCGCCGCACCGGCCACCGGCAGCCCGCTGCGTCGGTCGATTCGGTCGATCTCGCGGCGAATCCGCGCTCGTATCGAGCGCGCGAATCCGGTGATGGCGGCAGGTGCCCGGCGCACCCGGTCGCGCACGACTCGCGTGGGCGGGCTCGCGGCAGAGGAAGGGTCGCCCGGCGCGTTCTTCCGGCGCAGGCGGCGTATGAATCCGAGGGTCGTGAGGATGAGTGTGGCGATCAACATGGTCGAGCCCTAACCGCCTGGTCGGGAGGTCTCTTCGTCATTCCGGCGTGGGTTTGGGGCGGCTATTGCGCCGCCAGCGGTTTACCCCCACCCAAAAAACCACGACCAACGCGCGGGTGCAACCCCGACGGTAA
>NZ_JBHXVO010000001.1:372423-617591 GCF_042672265.1 Nocardia sp. NPDC127526
TCTCTCTCTCCTCGGGCCTTTTTTCGCCCCCCCCCCCCCCCCGCGGGGCGGCACCCCCCCCCCCCCCACGCCGGGATGACGGGTGGGTCCACGCCGGGATGACGGGTGGGACTTCTCTCCGCAGGCTTGGTCGGTTGATGAGTGTCGGATCGTGCGGGCGATGTGTGGCGGATCGGGCTCAGGCCGAGGCGGTTTGGGGGCGCGGCGCCTTGCGGGAGGCGTGCGCGCGGGGTGCGCCCGGATCGGCGACGACACCGAATCGGATGAGGCTTTCGGCGGTATCGAGCAGGGTCTGCTCGATGGGCCGCATGCTCCAGCCGAGCTCGTTCTCGGCCTTCGCGGCGCTGAGCAGTTCGCGGCGGCCGAGGTAGCGCGCGGCCAGGGCGGCCGAGGGGTTGAAGCGGGCGACCAAGCGGACCAGCCAGTCGGGCAGGGTGCGGGTGGGGACGCGGTAGCGGGTGGCCAGGACCCGCGCCATGTCCGGGAGCGAGAGTTCGCGGCCCGCACAGATATAGCGGTTGCCCGCGGCCTCGGGAGCGGTCATGGCCAGCCGGTGTGCGACGGCCAGGTCGCGGACGTCGACCGTGGCGAAGTTGAGCCGGGGCGCGCCCGGCATCTCGGCCGCGAGCAGGATGCGCAGGGCGTCGACGGAGGTGCGGACCTCGGCGTACTGGATCGGGCCCAGGATCATGCCCGGATTGATCACCGCCAGTTCGAGTTCCGGATGCGCGGCCGCGAAATCCCAGGCGGCGCGCTCGGCGAGGGTCTTGCTCTTCTCATAGGCATTGCAGGCCGCGGGATTCGACCAGTCCTCCTCGGTGAGCACCCGGTCGCCGCCGTGCCCGACCCGGATGGCCGCGATGGACGAGGTCAGCACCACTCGCTCGACCCCGGCCGCCGCGGCCGCGCGCAGCACCCGCAGCGTCCCGTCGACCGCGGGCCGGACCAGTTCGTCCTCGTGTTCCGGCTCCCCGGACGGGAACGGCGAGGCCGTGTGCACGACGAACCGGCAGTCCGCGACCGCGGCCGCCCATCCGGCATCGGAGGTGAGATCGGCTTCGACGAGTTCGAGGCCCGGCAGATGCGGCAGCGTGCCACTGCGCGCGAGCGACCGCACCGTGCCCCGCACCCGATAACCATGCTCGTGCAGTTCCTTGACGAGGTGCCCGGCCACATAGCCCGAGGCGCCGGTGACGAGAACGAGATCGGACATGATCCGACTCCAATCTGAGCAGTGTTTAGAATCTAAGTACTGTTTAGATTGAAAGGACCGCAGCTGTCAACCCTCTACAGTCATCCCATGTCGCCGACCAAGGACCGCTACCACCACGGAGATCTCCGCGAAGAGCTGATGCGAGCATCCCTGCAGCTCATCGACTCCGAGGGCTTGGCCGCGGTGAGCCTGCGCCGGGTGGCGCGCGAGGCCGGCGTCAGCCCTGGCGCCCCCTACCACCATTTCGCCGACCGCTCCGCCCTGCTCGCGGCCCTGTCCACCCGCGGCTTCGAAATCCTGCGCGACGAAATCGCCGCCGCCAAGGCCCAGGCCTCCGGTCCCCGCGACGCCTTGTCGAAACTCGCCGCGGGCTACGTCCGCTTCGCCGTCGAACAGCCCGCCTACTTCCGCCTCATGTTCCGCCCCGAACTCTCCCAGCCCGAGAAACATCCGGACGCGATGGTGGCCGGCGAAGCCGCCTTCGCGGTCCTCGCCGAAACCGTCGAAGAGGCAGTTCGAGCGGGCGACCTCCCCGCGGACCAAGCGAGCGCCCTCACCGTCGCCTGGTGGAGCCTGGCCCACGGCCTGGCCGCCCTGACCGTCGACGGCCAGCTCGGCAAGCGCGCGGGGTTGATGGGCACCACCCCCGAGGAACTCACCTGCCGCATCACGAGCATGTTCGCCGCTTTCGTGGACTCCGCCAAAGCGGGCGATTGATCGATACGAACCAGTAAACCTTCGCAAATCCGGCACTACCCTTGGTCGCTGTGACCACCGATCTCCGTAGCTGGGCGGCGCGGACCGCGCGCGCTCGATTATGTGAGCTACCGCGTCGCTGGGCACACACCCAGGGCGTGGCGCGTCGGGCAGCCCTGGCGGCCGGCGTCGTCGACGACCCGGATCTGCTGATAGCGGCGGCCTGGTTGCACGACATCGGGTATGCGCCCGATCTCGTGCGGACCGGATTCCATCCGATCGATGGCACGATTCATCTAGCGGCACAGGGCATTTCCGATCGGCTGTGCGGGTTGGTTGCCCACCACTCGTGTGCGAGCGTGGAGGCGCGCAATCGCGGGCTGACGATCGATTGGCCCGACGAACGGACATCGCTGCGCGATGCGCTGTGGTGGGCCGATCTGACCACGACGCCGACGGGCGAGGTCACCGATGGGTCCAGCCGCATCGAGGAAGTCCGGCGGCGATACGGGGCCGATCATGTGGTCACCCGCTCGGTGGTCGAGGCCGCGCCGGAATTGCTTGCCGCGGTGGGGCGAACCGAACGATTACTCGCCGAACGGGATCAGGTGTAGAACGGGTCGGCTCGGTATTCGAGCCCGCGGGCGATCCGGAGTCTGATGGAAGGGTGGATGTCGAGCGCCGCCAGATCGCCGGTGGCAACCCATTCCACCGCTGTGGATTCCGCGCTCGTGCGCAGTTCGCCGCCGATCGGATCGGCGCGGAAGCAGATCGAGAACTCTTGGCGCACTTCGCCGTCGTCGTAGGCGATGACGTGGCTCGGATTGGAGAAGACGCCCACCAGCCCCGTCACCACGACATCGATGCCGGTCTCCTCCTTCACCTCGCGCACCACCGCCTGCGTCGGCGTCTCACCGATCTCCAGCCCGCCACCCGGAATGGCGTACTTGCTGTTGTCGGTGCGGTGGATCAACAGGATTCGTCCCTCGCCGTCGCGGACCACCGCGCTCACCGCGACCCGGATGGTGTTGGCTCTGGGCGCCGCCGGATCGTGGTAGTAGTCGATGCGGGTCATGCCCTGATCCTGGAGAAGTTGGCGACTTCCGAGGCGGCCCAGACATGTTCGAAGCTGGTCGAATACGTCTCGAACATATCGCCGGCCGGCAGCCGTCTGAGGTGCAGCGCCGGGGCGTAGGCGCCGGGCATGCCGAAGACGTGGGTGTTCACGATCATTTCGTCATCGAATCTGAAGACCGAGTTGTAGAGGGTGGTGCGGTGGAAGCGCAGGTCGACGCCGTCGACAGTGTTCAGCGACTCCACCAGCGCCAGCGCGTTGCGGATCCGGGCCTGCACCGCCCCGGCCGCCAGCCGCTCCTCCGCACTGCGGCGTGCGGCTTCGTCCGCCAGCGGGTCACCGAACAATATTCGCACCGAAACGCCCTGCTGTGCTTTGCTTTTGACCAGCTTCACGAAGACCGGGTCCTCGGCGAGGAACAGGCCCGCGAGCACCAGGATGTCGATATGGTGCACACACGCGCTCAGCAGCCGGTTCCACAGATCCGGGGGAACCGAACTCCGATGCGGATAGACCGTGATCACCTCGGCCGTGCCGGTTCCCGATCCCCGCTCCTGCCCGCAGAACTGCTCGAACAGGTCGCCGATGGACCAGTCCGGGAACATGGCCTGCAGGATGCGGCAATGATGCGGGTACGGCAGGCCGGTGAGATCGCCGGAGAGCCAGCGGTAGAACTGCGCCTTCTTGGGGCCGCAGCCGATCAGCTCGGGCTCCACCAGTCCGGCGAGCCGATCGTATTCCCGGTTGAACGAGGAGACGGTTTGCAGATGTCGTTGTTGCAGTAGCGCTTTCAGTACCGTCGCCATATCGCCGCCCCGAGCCGAGCCGCCGTGTCCATGGCGGCGATCCTACCTGCGGAAACGAGACATAGAGGAGACATTGACGCGGCAGAAGGTACCTCGGCGGCGACGCGCCGAGACCCCGGCTCGGGCCAAGCTGGGGGCCATGGGAAGGAAGGCGATGCGGTTTCGGCCCGCGGCGCTCGGCTATCTGCGGGCGGATGTTTCCGGCATGGGCCAGCCGTGGGATGAGGAGCGGATTCGAGGAGTCGCCGAGCAGCGCGGCTACGACTTCTGCGGCGTGGTCGTGTACGACGCGCGCAGCGGCAGGCCGCCGCTGGCCCGGCTCCGGGCACTGGTGAACCGCCTGGATGTGGCGGCCGTGATCGTGCCCGGGGCCGAGCATTTCAACGGCGGCCGGGCGCCCGACGCACTGGTTCGGCGAGTGGACGTCATCACCGTCGAGCCCGCCGGACTACCAGGACAATTCCTTGCAATGAGCGGCGGAATCGGCGCTTTCGACCTGGAGGGTGGCGTGTTCGATGTGGAAGTCGCCGGCCAGGATCTGCTGGGCGGCGCGCAGGACGTCGTCGCCGGAGTGCCCGGCGGTCACCGCGAGATGGGCGGAGGCCACTTCCATGCCGGAGGTGAGAGTCCAGACGTGGAGGTCGTGGACGTCTGAGACGCCGGGGACGGCCTGCAGGGCCGCGGCGACCTTTTCCACATCGAGGTCTTCGGGGCTGTGCTGGAACAGGATTCGCAGCGAGCGCTTTGCCAGCAGGAAGGCGCGGGGCAGCACCCAGAAGCCGATGGCCACGCCGATGATCATGTCGGCATAGCGCCATCCGGTGGTGAGAGTGATTGCGGCGGAGAGCAATACGCCGACCGATCCGATGAGGTCGGCGAAGACCTCCAGATAGGCGCCGCGCACATTGATGCTCTCCTGGGCGCCCTGGCGCAGCAGCAGGAACGAGGCGATATTGGCGACCAGGCCGAGGGCGCCGACGATGAGGACGGGCCAGCCGGGAACCTCCGGCGGCTCGCCGAGGCGGGCGATGGCCTCGTAGAGGACGTAGGCGGCGACCGCGAAGAGCAGGATCGCATTGGCCAGCGCCGCCAGGACCTCGGCCCGGTAGTACCCGAAGGTGCGGGTGTAGGTGGCGCGGGTGCGCTTGGCCAGCAGGATCGCCGACAGTGCCATCGAGATGCCGACCACATCGGTCAGCATGTGCGTGGCGTCGGAGAGCAGGGCCAGCGACGAGGTCGCGAAGGCGACGATGAACTCGACCGCCATGAAGACGAGCGCTATGGCCAGCGCGAGCACCAGGCGGCCGAGGTATTTGCCCGAGGCGCTCTCCGGGGCTACGCCGTGCGAATGATCATGTCCCACAAGGATCAAACATATGCATAGTTGCGCATGAATGCAAGGACCCGGCCGTGCACCGGCGTGGACACGGCAGACTGGTTGACGTGACTGCTTCGTCCCCGCCCGCCGGGCCGCCCCGCCTGACCCGAGGCCCGCTGCGGCCCATCGAACTCGCCACCGGGGCCGTGCTGGGCGGGGCGACCGTGGGCCTGGTGACCGTGGGCGCGCTGGTGCCGTTCGCCGCCGCACTGCAGCTGGTGGCCGCGGTGCCGATGGGCTTGCTCGCGCACCGGCACCGGCTGCGCGCGGTCGCCACCACCACCATCGCGGCGACGCTGGTGACCTTCGTGGCGGCCGGCATCGTGCCCGCGGTGAACCTGGTCGGGGTGGCCGTGGTCGGCGGGATCATCGGCATCGTCAAGCGGCGGCACGGCGGTCTCCTCGCGGTGCTCGGGCTGTCCGCGCTCGCCGGACTGGTCGGGGCATGCTTCTCCGTCGGAATGCTGCTGCTGTTCTCCCGGTCACGCCAACTGCTGTTCGACACTATCCGCAACTCGGCGCGGGGCCTGGAAAATCTGGCGGCGCGCCAAGCCGCGCTGGAACCGCTCGGACGTTGGGTCGCCGAGGCCACCGATGCCATCCTGCGCTGGTGGTGGGCCTGGATCGGCGGCGGCGTCATCGCCGGGGTGATCGTGAGCGGCGTGGTCTCCTGGTATGTGCTCGGCTCGGTGCTGGACCGGCTGGCCTGGCTGCCCGGACGCGATGATCTGCTCGACGCGCCCGCCGACGACCGGCCGGTCGCACCGCTGCCGGTCACGCTGCGGGAGGTGTCGTTCCGCTATCCCGGCGCTCGCGCGGACGCCCTGCAGGGCATCGACCTGACCGTGCGGGTCGGGGAATTCGTGGCGGTGGTCGGGCACAACGGGTCCGGAAAGTCCACGCTCACCAGGATTCTCGCGGGCCGCCCGCCCACCGGCGGCACCGTGACCCGGCCCGGATCCGCCGGGCTCGGCGTGCGCGGCGGCACCGCAATGGTGTTGCAGCGACCCGAAAGCCAGACCCTCGGCGTGCTGGTGGCCGACGATGTGGTGTGGGGCCTGCCGACCGAGATCGCCGCCGAGGTCGATATCGACGGGCTGCTGACCGAGGTCGGGCTGGCGGGCATGGGCGATCGGGAGACCGCGACCTTGTCCGGCGGGCAACAGCAGCGCCTGGCCGTCGCCGCCGCGCTGGCCCGGCAGCCCACGCTGCTGCTGGCCGACGAGGCGACCTCCATGATCGATCCGGAGGGCCGCCGCGATCTCGTCGCGCTGCTCGCCGATCTGCCCAAGCGGCACGCGATGGCCGTGGTGCTGGTGACCCATCACGAGGCCGACGCCGCGGCCGCCGACCGGGTCGTGCACCTGATGGGCGGGCGCTCGGTCGCGCAGCTGCCCGCCTGGCCGCGGCCGGTCCGCGACCAGCGGCGCAGGCCCATGGGCGAACCCGTCCTGGAACTCACCGGGGTGCGCCACACCTACAACCGGGGCACGCCCTGGGAGGCGCCCGCGCTGCACGGCGTGGATCTCAGCGTCCGGCGCGGCGAGGCGCTGCTCATCGTGGGCGGCAATGGCTCCGGCAAATCCACGCTGGCCTGGATCATGGCCGGATTGACCGTCCCGACCGACGGCGCGTGCGTGCTGCGCGAATTCGCCGGCGCCAAACCGGTGCACAAGCGAATCGGCGCGGTACAGCTGGCCTTTCAGCATTCCCGGCTGCAGCTGCAACGGCAGAGCGTGGGCGAGGAGATCGAGGACTGGGGCGGGCACGGCACCGCCGCCGTCGCCCGTGCCCTGGACGCGGTCGGCCTGGACCGCGCCCTGGCCACCCGATCCATCGAGGAGCTCAGCGGCGGACAGGCCAAACGGGTGGTGCTGGCCGCCATCGTCGCCGGACGTCCGCAGGTGGTCGTGCTCGACGAGCCGCTGGCCGGACTCGATCCGGAGGGCCGCGCCGGGGTGGTGGAACTGCTTGCCCGGCTGCGCGATTCCGGTCTCACCCTCATTGTCATCTCCCACGATGTGGCGGATATGGCCGCGGTCTGCGACCGCACCGTGCACCTGCGCGACGGGCGCATCGTCGAAACCGCCGCGCCACCGCATCCCGCGGCGCCATCACATCCTGCAGGGCCGCGCGTCCCCGATTTCACCGGAGGCTTCCGATGAGCAGCGTCATTCTCCGCGAGGTCCCCGTCGACAGTCCGGTGCATCGGCTCTGGGCCGGTACCAAGATGATCGCGGCCTTCGCCATCAGCGCGCTGCTGATGTTCATGCCGTCCTGGCCGGTGCTCGGCCTGAGCATCGCGTTCCTGGTGGCGGTGTGGCTGACGGCGCGGCTGCCGCTGGGGACGCTGCCGCGGTTCCCGTGGTGGTTCTGGCTGGGCATCGGCATCGGCGCGCTCATCAATCTGCCGGTGGGCGGGGCCGCGGTGCTGCGCTACGCCAATGTCATTGTCTTCGGCTTGATTCTGCTGGGCGCATCCTTCCTCATCGCCTGGACCACGCCCATGGGGGAGATCGCGCCCGCGCTGGCGAAACTCGGTGCGCCGCTGCGGCGCATCGGCTGGACCCGCAAGGGCGTGCGGCACCGGATTCCGGTCGACGAGTGGGCGGTGGTGGTGGCGCTGACGCTGCGCGGGCTGCCGTTGCTGCTGGAGGAATTGCGGATCCTGCGAGCGGCCCGCAAACTCCGGCCCAAGGATTCGCTGCTGCATCGGGCGTCGGAGAATCCGCTGGTCGACATTCTCACCGCGAGCATGGCCGTATCCAGCCGTCGCGCAGGCGAGCTCGGCGAGGCCATCACCACCCGCGGCGGCACCGGCGAATTGACCGCGCGGCCCAGCCGGCCGGGGCGCGGTGATGTCTTCGCGCTATCGATCGTCGGGGTCGTATGTGCGATCTGCATAGCTGTCGACCTGGTGTTTTGAATGACACTCGAGTCAAAAATGATCCGAGGTGTCGGTGTAACGCGTTACGGTGATCGCTTGTAGAGCGCAATACGCCGCAACACGGGCTCGGCAGCACTCTTCGAGGGGAGGAATCTAATCGATGAGCCGCGTGTTGCCTTCGAAACCTGATGAAGATTGGAAGTTCCATGCTGCGCAAGATCACCGCTGTCGCCGCGCCCGTAGTGACCGCACTCGCCATTGCGAGCGCGGGCGTCGCACAAGCTGATCCGGCCACCCCGAACGTGGGGTACGAGACCAAACTGGTCGGCAACACCGTCGTCACCACCCTGACCGACGGATCCTTCGAAGTCGCCGGCAGCTCGGTGAATGTCAAGGACATCGCCGGCAACACCGTGGTGAGCCTGCCCCTGTCGTTCGCGCAGGACGGCCTCGAATACGCCCTGCCGCACAATATCTCCGTCGACGCCCGCACCCTCGAGCTGACCGCCGTCAAGGATGTCGCCTCGGCCCGCCCGGTGCCGGTGCAGCCCATCGCCTCCACCGAGGAGAACCAGAAGGCCATGCAGGCCTTCAGCAGCCAGTTCGGCATCGCGACCGCGGTCGGCAGCTTCATCGGCCTCGCCGTCGGCGCGGTGGTCGGCCTGATCGGCTTCGCCGGCGGCGCCTTCGGCCTGGCCACCGTGCCGGTCGCGGCGGGCATCGGCGCGATCATCGGCACCCTGGTGGTCGGCGGCCCGACGCTGATCATCGCCGGGGTGGACCTGATCAACACCCTCACCGCGGCGCCCGGCACCACCAAGTGGGCCAACTAGCGCTAGCCGAACTCCGGTAGGGGCGCGCGCATTCCGCGCCCCGCCGGGCTTCAGCGCACCACGCAACCGTTCGCGAGCGGGACACCGGCGAAGCGATCGGACAGATAGTTCAGGGCGCCAACCGATTCCACCACCGCCGCCGGATTGTGGCCCGGGATGGCGGAGTGCACGGCGGTGAGATTCGCGCCCAGGGCGCAGTAGCGGTCCACCAGGGCCGTGTAGCCCGCCACGGGAATGATGTCGTCGCCGAGGCTGTGATACATGTACAGCGGGATATCGGGCGCGACCGCACCGAGTTCCTGCTTCCGCGTCGCGGCCTGGAAGGCCGGATGCCACAACAGATTCGGCTCGTTGCCGTATTCGTCCATGTGCCGGTTGAGATGCCGCACCACCAGATCGGCGCCGCACGCCTGCGCCTCCTGCGCCAGCAGATCCCTGCCGCGCTGATTCAACGCGTCGATCAATCCGGATCCGGGATCGTTGCGCGCCAGGGCCACCAGGATCAGGACCGCGAGACCGGCCTGGGTCTCCCCGTCGATCTGCCTGGCGATGGCGGCGATATCGGCGGGCACCCCACCGGCCGTCACACCCGCGAACCAGAGCTCCGGCGCATAACCGGCCCGCTGCTCCATGGCCCACAAGGTGGCGAACGCGCCACCCGAATAGCCCCACGCTCCGATCGGGCTGGCCTCCGTGATCCCCAGCGGCGGGAACGATTTCGCCGCCCGCACCCCATCCAGGACCCCGCGCCCGGAGTTCACGCCGTCGAAGAACCGCGACTGCGGGCCCTCGTAATCGGACACCACCACCGCCCAGCCTCGCCGCAGCAGCTCCGCCAGGAACGGCACGTCCAGCACGGTATTGACGATCGACCAATCCCGCCCGCCCCGGAGCGCATACGACGGCGCGCACCGCGTCCCGAGACTGTCCTCCGCCACCTGATACGACAGCAGCGGCCGCCCGCCGGGCCCGAGCCATGGCAGCAGCGGTGCGAGCACGGTCGCCATATCCGCGACCGCCGCCCCGGTCGAATCGGTCGACCGGTACTGCACCTGCCACCCCGCCACCGGCAGCGGCAGCCCGAGCACCGAGATCGGCCGCGAGTTCAGCACGTCCCCATTCGCGAAGTCCCCCAACCCGGCCGGGGCCGCATAGAACGGATCATCATCCGGATACGGAATCTGCGCCCGGGTCTGCGGCACCACCACGGCGGCGGCGATCAGAGCGACGGCCGCGACCAGGCCCATCCGCCACCAAGATCGGGTCCGATGCATAACCGCCTCCAGCGTCGACTCCCCGACGCTCCAGCACTACGGACTCGCATCTCGCGCCGACCTTGATCTCCGGCGCATCGGACCACCAAACCTACTGCCCGGCATACCGCCAGGTCAACGGCGTGCGCGCGGCGTAGCCAAGGCATTGCGGGCGAAAACCGGCCGGTCCCAACGAAATGTGTCGAACCGGCCACGAAGATCTGAAACACCACCGACCGGGAACTGGTGGCGGAGCGCTCTCGGCCGATGCCGCCACGGTTTCCCGGTGATCAACTGTCCAGCTGGCCGACCGCTAGGACGCCGGTGCTTTCGAGATCACCTTGATCAGGTGCCAGGTGTGGGAGGGGGCGTCCGCCGGCGGGTTCAGCCAGGGGCGTTCCTCCACGAGCAGGTGGTAGGTGTAGCCGGGCTGGTAGTCGAAGCCTTCGATGTCGAAGTAGTGGAGTTCCCACGGGGAGTTGGGGTCGCGGCGGACCTGGAGGCAGGTCTGGGGAGCCATTCCGGTGCAGGGGACTTCTTCGGGGGCCACATAGATTTCGAACTGCCGGGCGCCGGGAACCGTGGTGCTCGACGCGGCCGCCGAGGTCGTGGACGGCTCGGTGGAGCCGTCGGAGGAGCAGGCGCTCACCGGGAGGAGGGCCAGCAGCGCGAGGGGAACGGCCAGGCGGAGGCGAGTTCGCATGGCGTGAATATGCCATACGGGGGTTCGGGCGCCGGGGGATCAGCGGGCCACGTGGGTGAGTCGGTAGTCGGCGAGATCCACCTTGCGGGTGAGGCGGCGGTAGCTGCGGGTGGTGCCGGGCCAGTTGTTGGTGATGCGGCCGGAGGGGGTGCGATACCAGCTGGTGCAGAAGTTCCAGGGGGTCTTGGCCAGGCGCTGCTGGAGGGCGGTGTTGAAGTCGCGTTCCGCGTCGGGGCGGACCTCCATGACCTGCCCCGGGCGTTCGGCCAAGAGCTGGAGGGCGTGGCGGATGTAGCGGGCCTGGGATTCGATCATGTAGATGATGGAGCCGACGCCGAGATTGGTATTGGGGCCGTAGATCATGAACATATTGGGGAAATCGGGGACGGTGAGGCCGAGATAGGCGTGCGCGCCGTCGTCCCAGACATCGGAGAGGTGCACGCCGGCGCGGCCGCGAATCTTCATGGGCCACAGGAATTCCGTGCCCTTGAAGCCGGTGCCGTAGATGATCACGTCGGCCCGATGCAGGGCGCCGTCCTCGGTGCGGACGCCCTCGGGGACGATCTCGGTGATGGGCGTGGTCTCGACCGCCACGTTCGGCTGGGTGAGGGCCGGATAGTAGTCGTTGGAGAACAGGCCGCGCTTGCAGCCGATGGGGTAGTCGGGGGTCAGCTTGGCGCGCAGTTCCGGATCGGTGACCTGTTCTTCGAGATGCCGCTCCGCGATGCCGGACACCAGTCGGACGATGCCCGGAAACTCCACCAGGCCCAGGGCCACGAATTCGCCGATGGCCCACCAGGAGAAGCGTTCGGCCACGGGCAGACCCGGGACGTGCAGCAGGACGCGTTGATGGACGGGTTTGTAGTCGGTGTCGAACTTGGGCAGCACCCAGGCCGCGGTGCGCTGGAACAGCGTCAGGTGAGCGACCTTGGGCTGAATCTCGGGCACGTACTGGATGGCGCTGGCCCCGGTGCCGATGCAGGCCACGTGCTGTCCGGTCAGGTCGATGTCGTGATTCCACTGCGCGGAGTGGAAGGACCGGCCGGCGAATGTGCCGATACCGGGGATGGCGGGCATGGCGGGCCGGGACAGCTGGCCCACCGCGGAGATGAGGACATCGGCGGTGCGGGCCGCCCCGTCGGCGGTGTGCACGGTCCACCGGCCGGTGGTCTCGTCGTACTCGGCCTCGGTGACGTCCGCGCCGAAGACGATGTGCTCGCCCAGCCGGTGCCGTTCGGCCACCCCGCGCATGTACGCCCAGATGTCCTCGCGCGACGAATACCGCTGCCGCCATTTGGGTTTGGGCTCCTTCGAGAAGGAGTACAGCGGCGACGGCACATCGCAGGCCGCACCCGGATAGGTGTTCTCCCGCCAGACTCCGCCCAGGTCAGCGGCCCGCTCGAGAATGGTGAACTCGCGGAAACCGTTGCGCTGCAACTCCATCGCCATGCCGAGCCCGCCGAACCCGGCACCGATGATGATGATCGACGGCATGTGGCACCCCTCACATCGGAGACGCTTTCCACTGTAGGAGGCCGCGTCGCGGTTCGTGGGGGTCCTGATCGAGAATTTCGGCCATAATCTGGCTATGAGCACGGTGCAGGAGGCGGGGGTACGGGACTGGGACTTCCCACGGGGAGTCGCGAGTGTCGTGCTCATGGTGGGGTTCGGGCGCGAGCACGGGGTGCCGGTGCAGCGCATGCTGGCGGGCTCGGGGGTCAGCGAGAAGACCCTCGCCGATCCGGATGCGCAGGTCGACGCGCACACCGAGCTGGCGGTGATCCGGAATCTGGTCCGGGAGCTGGGGGAGCGGCCCAATCTGGGGCTGGAGGTGGGGCGGCGGTACCGGATCACCACCTTCGGCATCTTCGGATTCGCCTGCGTGAGCAGCCCGACACTGGGGGAGGCCATCGCCTTCGCGCTGCGGTATCTGGAATTGAGCTTCACCTTCTGCATTCCGGTGGCGCGCTGGCGGCCCGGCGAGTTCGTGGCGCGGATTCACGACGAGCGGATTCCGGCGGACGTGCGGCGGTTCCTGGTGGAACGCGATGTGACCGCCATGCATCAGATGCTGTGCGATCTGCTCGGGCATCAGGTGGAGCTGGTGCGGGCCGAATTCGATTTCCCGCCGCCGGGAGACCGGCGGCTCTACGACGAGATCTTCGGGCTGCAACCGCAATTCGATCAGCCGCACAATCTGTTCAGCCTCGATCCCGCGATGCTGGAGCAGCCGCTGCCGCAGGCCAATGAGCACACCTGGGCCATGTGCCTGGCGCAATGCCGGGAACTGGTGTCACGGCGGCGGGCGCGCACCGGTATCGCGGCGGATGTGCGCGAGCGATTGGTGCCGCGCGGCGGGGTGGACGGATTCGCCGCGCCGCCGGGAATCGACCTGGTGGCACGGGATCTCAATATGAGCACCCGCACGCTGCGCCGGCACCTCGATGCCGCGGGCACCAGCTACCGGCAGCTGCTGGACGAGGTGCGCCGTGCGCTGGCGGAGGAAATGCTCACGGCCACACCGCTTTCGGTGAGCGATGTGGCCATCCGGCTGGGATATGCGGAGGCGTCCACCTTCATTCACGCGTTCAAACGCTGGACCGGGACCACGCCCTCGGCGTATCGGCGCGGGGCGCTCACTCCGCCGGTTCGCTGAGCCAGCCGCCCATGGCGACGGGACGGAAGGTGGACAGCAGCCGGCCGTCCTGAATGGAGTGGAAGACCAGCACCGGGTCCGGGGCGAAATCGATGGGGACGTGCCCGGGCCGGGCCGTCTCCCATTCGCCGCCGATGGTCGAGGCGATACTGGGGGCCACGATGAGCGGCTTGCCGGCGAAGGTGGTGGTCAGGCCGAGGTGCACATGGCCGGTGAGCACGGCGAGAATGCGGTCGTCGGCGGCGACGATCTCGGCCAGGCGCTCCGGATTGGTGAGGCGGATGGGGTCCACGACGGTGGAATGCACCGGCACCGGCGGATGGTGCATGGCGACCAGCACGACATCGTCGGCCGGAGTGTTCGCCAGCAAGGTGGTGAGGAAGTCGTAGGTCTCCTCGGCGAGCTCGCCCGCGGACTGATTGGGAATGCTGGAATCGAGCAGGGCGAGGGTGACGCCGTCGATGCTGAACGATTGATTGATCGGTGCGTAGGAAGACGATTCGCCGAACAGCACGGCGCGCATATTGCCGCGATCATCGTGATTGCCGGGGAGGATGACGACCGGGACGTCGGCCTTCAGGGCCAACCGGGCCTGCTGATATTCCTCGACATCCCCTTCGTCGCCGATATCGCCGGTGACCAGGATGACGTCCGGTCGCTGCGGCAGCTCGGCCAGAAAGGCCATGACACGTTCCGTGCGTTCGAGATTCCGATCGCTCATGTTGAAATGGGTGTCACTGAGCTGTGCCAGCAGAACCATCGGCGTTCGCTTTCTGTGAAGGGCAGCGCCATTGCGCCCGAGCGGGCCGCGGGCGGCCACCCTTTCGAGGCTAGTTGAGCTGCCGCTATGCGGTCTCGGTGAGACTCGCCACCGAATATAGCGATTTCACATCGAAGCGGGCTCGGAGTGGGGGAGCCCACTCCCGGGGCCCTCAGGGGCTTCGCCCCCGAATCCCCAACTACGCCGGGGCTTCGGAGGCTTCGCGGCCGAACCCGCGAATGCAGTCGCTGGAGATGATTTCGCCGCCCACGTTCCAGAAGTCCGCGCCGGGTTCGGCTTCCAGGTTCAGGGTTGCCGGGTCGCGCCAGGGGGCGTCGAGGTGTAGGCGCCAGGAGTGGAGGTGGGTGCGGGGGTGGGTTCCGGATTTGTCGAAGAGGGGGTCGCCGGTGATGGGGTGGCCGATCCAGGCCAGGTGGACGCGAATTTGGTGGCGGCGGCCGGTGATGGGGCGGAGGGCCAGCACGGTGTGGGCGGGGGTGCGGGCGAGGGTGGTGAATTCGGTGATGGAGGGGTAGTTCTTGCCTGCCAGGAGGTCTTGGTCGTCGACGCGCCAGGTGTCGCCGTCGCGCCGGATGGCCTCGCGGGGGGCGGCGATTCGTACGCGGTTCTTGCGGCCGACGCCGAGGGGGAGGTCGATGACTCCGCGGTCGGGCAGGCCGGTGGATTCGGTGACGGCCAGGTACGCCTTCTCAGCCGTGCGCTTGTTGAACTGGCGGGTGAGCTGGCCGTGCGCGGGCAGCTCCTTGGCCAGCAGGACGAGCCCGGAGGTGACCTTGTCGATGCGGTGCACCGGGTAGAGGGTCTCCCCGGCGGCCGCGGCGAGCTCCACGAGGTCGGTGTCGTGGCGCTCGCCGGTGACCGAGATGCCCGCGGGCTTGTTCAGCGCCAGCACCGCCTCGTCCTCGGCGAGCAGGCACTGTTTCCGCAGTTCGGGCCAACGCGTATCCACCCGCCCAGGGTAGAGATCAGGCGACGGCGTGCTCCAACTCGGTCAGGCCCGCCTCCAGCAGATCCGGGAAGCGGCCCAGATCCGGCACCGTTTTGCGGCAGCCGACGAGCCCGAAGTCGAGATTGTCGCCATTGCTGGTGACCGTGATGTTCATGGCCTGCGATTCGAACGGAATCGACAGCGGATAGTTGGCGTCCAGCCGCGCCCCCTGCATGTACACCGGCTTGCGCGGCCCGGGCACATTCGAGATCACCAGATTGAACGGCATGCGCGGCAGGGCCTCGAACCCGGGCAGCAGCGACACTCCCAGCGGCGTCATGAGCAGCGCCGACAGCGCCATGGCCTCCAGTTTCGGCAGCTGGGTGAAGACCTGCTTGGTCTCGCGCATGGAGGCGCTGATGGAGCGCAGCCGCGCCAGCGGATCGTCCAGGTGCGTGGCCAGATTCGCCAGGCAGGCCGCGACCATATTGCCCTCGGCGGTATCGGCCTCGGCAATGCTGCGAATGTTCACCGGCACCATGGCGATCAGCGGATCATCCGGCAGCGCCCGGTGTTCCAGCAGATACGCGCGCAGCGCCGCCGCGCTCATGGCCAGCACCACATCATTGACGGTCGCGCCGGTGGCGTACCGGATCGTATTGATGCGCTCGATCGGCCAGGACCGCACCGCGATTCGCCGCGCGCCGCCGATGGAGGTGTTGAGCATGGTCTTGGGTGCGGTCATGGGCATGGTGAGCCGGCCGTCCACGGCCCCGCGCAGCGGCGCGGCAATCGATCCGGCGCTGCGCATCATGCGCGGCAGCGCTTTTCGCAGCTGCTGCCAGGAGCTCTGCGGTTCGCCGTCGCGCGGGACCGGCGCGGCGCCCCACGGCACCCGGACGCGGGTGTCGAACGGATCGTCGGTGAAGGTGCGCAGCATGAGCCGCATGGCCGAGACGCCGTCGATGAGTGCGTGGTGCATCTTGATGTAGACCGCGAAGCGCCCGTCGTCGAGTCCCTCGATGAGGCGGGCTTCCCACAGCGGCCGGTGCCGGTCCAGCAGCGTGCCGTGCAGGCGCTCGGTCAGATCCAGCAGATCGGCCATGGAGCCGGGCGCGGGCAGCGCGCAACGCCGCAGGTGGTAGTGCAGATCCACGGCATCGGCATGCGACCAGGACAGACTGGAGAAGCCGCCCAGCATGCGGCTGGGGTGCCTGCGGAAGCGGGCGCGCACCTCGCCCGCGGCGGCCATCTCCTCGTAGCGGTCGCGCGCGAATTCGGGGCCCGCGTCGGCGGGCGGTTCGAACAGTTGCAGGCCGCCCACGTGCATCGGGTGTTCGCGGGATTCGAAGGCCAGGAAGATCGCGTCGAGAGGGTTGAGAAGGTCCATCGGTTTCGCCTAACCGGTGCGGCAGCGCGGATCGTCACAGTGAAACGGGGCTGCCCAGGAAAGAACGGTATGGCGACACTGCCCCCGTGTGTTAACGGTGAATCAGATTATCACTGTGCTTGATTCGTCATAACCCGAACTCCGGGCCGTAAACCTCCGGCATGGCTGCCGCGCGATTGCTCGCGGCGCAGGTCCGCCCGCGAGGCGAAGGACATGCTCACGATGGTGCGCCGCCCGTGGGTGAACGGGTGCACGCGGTGCAGGGTGGTATCGGTGCGAATCAGGTAGAGATCGCCGGGATGCAGTTCCCAGGAGCGGATCGGATTCCGGATCAGGGTGCGATAGATATCGGAGTGGTCCCAGTCGCGGCGGGTGTGCGCCACGGTCTGCACGAAGCCGCCCTCCTCCAGCGGCGGGCATTCCACCACCAGCGCGAGCAGGAAAGAGTATTCGCCCCAATGCCATTCGTTCGGGCGATCGTCGTGGTGCAGGCGGGTGATGGCGTAGCGGCGGTCTCCCGGCCGCGGCAGCACGTCCTCGGCCGCCACCACGGATAGCCTGTGGCGCAAGGATTCACAGTCGTACAGCTGCGGAATGCACTGCCCGTGCGCGTCGACTTCCCGCTGCCCGATATCGATTCCGTGCCGCGCGGGCTCGTTCCCGGGAAGCTTGGCGCCCAGTTCCTGATGCCGGTCCACCAGGGTCAGCGCCTCGGCGGCCAGGCTGCGTTTCACCTGGTGCGGGAGCAGGAAGCCGAGCCGGGCGATCCCGGTCTCGGTCAATCGATCCCGGGCGTGGAGCAGGGCCTCCGGGTCGATGCGGCGCAAATGCTTGCGAGCGTTCTCGAGCGTGCTGTGTTGCTGCACCTCCTCGATTGTAATCCGTTGCCGGGCAACAACCTTGGAATTGTATTTAGTCTTGATCACGATCGGGGCCGAGCGCCGTGATCTGACTGTCGACCACCGTCGACGGGACGCGCCGAGCGAGGGGCCTTGCCGCCGCGCCCGCGCGCGGCGGGAGTAGCTTGAGATTCGCTATGGGCGATTACGGACATGAGCTGAGGTTCGGGATCTTCGTTCCGCCCGAGGCGGCGCGGGGCCGGGAGCTGCTGCGGCTGGTGCGCCTGGCCGACGAGCAGGGCCTGGAGATCCTCGCGGTCCAGGATCATCCGTATCAGCCCGCCTTTCTCGACACCTGGACGCTGCTGTCCTATCTGGCGGGCGTCACCCGCAATCTCACCCTCATGCCCGCGGTGGCGAATCTGCCGCTGCGCCCGCCCGCCGTCCTCTCCCGCGCCGCCGCCAGCCTGGATCTGCTCAGCGGCGGCCGGGTGGAACTCGGCCTGGGCGCGGGCGCGTTCTGGGACGCCATCGACGCCATGGGCGGACAGCGCCGCCCGCCGGGGGAGGCGCTGCAGGCGCTGCGCGAGGCGATCGCCGTCATCCGCGCCCTGTGGAATACGGAGGAGCGCCCCTATCTGCACGGTGAGATCTACACCCTGCGCGGCGCCAAACCGGGCCCGCGCCCGCCCCATCCGATCGGCATCTGGCTGGGCGTCTACGGCCCGCGCGCCCTGGCCATGACCGGTGAGCTGGCCGACGGCTGGCTCGGCGGATTCGCCTACGCGCCACCGGATTCCCTCGCCGCCCGGATGGCCGCCATCGACGCCGGCGCCCGCGCGGCCGGTCGCGTCCCCGCCCTCATCCGCCGCGCCTACGTGATCGAACCGGCCATGCCGCAGGCCCAGCTCACCGAGATCGCGCTGGCCCACGGCATCAGCGAGTTCCTGCTCCAGGTCGCCCCCGGCGACGAATGGGAGACACAGCGTTTCGCGGCCGAGACCGCACCCGCCGTGCGAGCCGCCGTCGCCGCCGCCCGCGTCGCCTGAACGGTGCGGGCTCGGTCGCCGGACCGGTGCGGGCTCGGTCGCCGGAGCGGCAAGGGGGCTTATCGGTGTCCCAGTAGAGGACTGTCGAGAATCTTCCGGATCGGCGCGGGCGCGCCGGAATGGTTGACCCGCTCGGAGCGCACGATGTGCACCGAACTGTCGCCCTGGGCCGGATCCTCGCAGAGCACGCGAATATCCCGGCCCCCGGCGGCGAGGGTGAGTTTCGCGCTGCCGTCCGCCGCGACGGTCGCCCAGGGCCCGCTGACGGTCTTGCCGGCCAGCTGGCAGCGATTACCGGGCTTCTCGCCGGAGACCGTCGCGGTGAGCGTGGCCCGGCCGTGGATGACCGCCCGCGGTTCCTGCTGGGCCAGCGCCGCGCCGGTGGCCAGCAGGGCGCCGAGCGTGCCGACCACGACGGCGGTGCTGACCCTGGTGCGCAGCGATCGACTCATGCGTCGATGGTGCCGCGCGGGCTATGAGGATTTCGTGATCCCGGGGGCGAGTCGCCCAGGTGGTGTGCTGAAAAGGGTGTCCTGACTGTCCGGTCGGAGTGTTCTCTGCCAGAATCGAATTGCTGTGAGTACGCTGAGCGCCGTTCATCGTGGGTTCCGGAGCCGATAGTCCAAGCTGCGGACGGATCTCGAGGAGGATGTGGTGACTGCCGTAGCTCCCAAGCCGCAATCGGGATTGGAGCCGACTCGGCCCTATCCGCCGCGGCTGGGCCCCAAGGGATCGTTCATCTACAAATGCGTGACGACGACCGATCCCAAGGTCCTGGGCGTCATGTACCTGTGCACCGCGATCTCGTTCTTCATGATCGGCGGCCTGATGGCGCTGCTCATGCGCGCCGAATTGGCCCAGCCGGGCATGCAGTTCCTGTCCACGGAACAGTTCAATCAGCTGTTCACCATGCACGGCACCATCATGCTGCTGTTCTATGCCACGGCCATTGTGTTCGGCTTCGCGAACATCGTGCTGCCTTTGCAGATCGGCGCGCCGGATGTGGCCTTCCCGCGATTGAACGCCTTCAGCTACTGGCTCTATCTGTTCGGCGGCACCATGGCCACGGCGGGCTTCATCACCCCCGGCGGCGCGGCCGACTTCGGGTGGACCGCCTACAGCCCGCTCACCGATATGGTGCACGCGCCGGGCGTGGGCGCCGACCTGTGGATTCTGGGCCTGGCGGTCTCCGGTCTGGGCACCATTCTCGGCGGCGTCAATATGATCACCACCGTGGTCTGCCTGCGCTGCCCGGGCATGACGCTGTTCCGCATGCCCATTTTCACCTGGAACATCATGGTGACCTCGGTGCTGGTGCTGCTGGCCTTCCCCATCCTGACCGCTGCGCTGTTCGGCATCGCCTACGACCGGCACCTGGGCGGGCACATCTACGACCCGGCCAATGGCGGCACCCTGCTCTATCAGCATTTGTTCTGGTACTTCGGGCATCCCGAGGTGTACATCATCGCGCTGCCGTTCTTCGGCATCGTCTCGGAGATCTACCCGGTCTTCAGCCGCAAGCCGATCTTCGGTTACACCACCCTGGTGTACGCGACCCTGGGTATCGCCGCGCTGTCCATCGCCGTGTGGGCGCACCACATGTACGCCACCGGCGCGGTGCTGCTGCCGTTCTTCTCGTTCATGACCTTCCTCATCGCGGTCCCGACCGGCGTGAAGTTCTTCAACTGGATCGGCACCATGTGGCGCGGTCAGCTGACCTTCGAATCACCCATGCTGTGGTCGGTGGGCTTCCTGGTGACCTTCCTCTTCGGCGGCCTGTCCGGCGTCATCCTGGCCAGCCCGCCGCTGGATTTCCATGTGTCCGACAGCTATTTCGTGGTCGCGCACTTCCACTACGTGCTGTTCGGCACCATCGTGTTCGCCACCTTCGCGGGCATCTACTTCTGGTTCCCCAAGATGACCGGCCGGATGGTGGACGAGCGGCTCGCGAAGTGGCATTTCTGGGCGACCTTCGTGGGTTTCCACACCACATTCCTGGTGCAGCACTGGCTGGGTAACGAGGGCATGCCGCGCCGGTACGCGGACTACCTGGAAATGGACGGATTCACCGTGCTGAACACCATTTCCACCATTGGCGCCTTCATTCTGGGCGCGTCGATGCTGCCGTTCGTGTGGAACGTCTTCAAGTCCTACCGCTACGGCGAAGTGGTGACGGTGGACGATCCGTGGGGTTACGGCAATTCGCTGGAGTGGGCGACCTCCTGCCCGCCGCCGCGGCACAACTTCTACGAACTGCCCCAGATCCGTTCCGAGCGTCCGGCGTTCGAATTGCATTACCCGCACATGGTCGATCGCATGCGCGCCGAGGCCCATGTCGGCTGGGGCTCCAAGTCCCATCAGGTGGCGGAGCCGGAAAAGGTCTCCAGCTAGCAATCAGTTCATAGAAAACCGGCGGCTGTCAGCCTGACAGTCGCCGGTTTTCGCATTTTCACTTGGATATCGCTGTGCCCCAGCAGACTTTCAGCAACGGTGCGGTACTGTCCGGCGTATTCCGCAGGTCCGGACTTCGGGAGGGACAATGCTCGCCGATTCGCCTGACGTTTGCGACGTACCGTTCGAATTGTCCCGCGCCCAAATGGAATTGTGGCTCGCGGACGATATCGGTGCGGGAGACGGAGCCGAACTCCGTCCGCGCGCGTTACCCGGACAAGCGCATTACCTGGAACTGCGCGGCGAATTGGACGCGGAGCTGTTCGATACCGCCGCGCATCGCGCCTTCGAGGAGTTCGGCGTCGGCCGGCTGCGCATCGGGCAGGCCGACGGTCAGCCGTATCAGTGGATGGCGGCCGATATCGGCGGCGGCCTGGAACGCGTCGACCTGACCGATCGGCCCGATCCCCATCGGGCCGCGCTGGATTGGATGGATCGGCGGCACCGGGTGCCCATCGAGCTGCTGGACGCCCCGCTGTGGGCGGCGGCGCTGCTGCATCTCGGACCGGATCACCACATCTGGTACGCGCAGATGCACCATGTCGCCATCGACGGCTACGGCGGGCTGAGCCTCATCGCCCGCATCGGCCAGTGGTACGAGGCCCTGCTCGCCGGCGCCGAACCGCCCGCCTTCGGCGGTCTCTCCCCGGCGGAGATCCAGGCCGCCGACGCCGAATACCGGGCCTCGGCGCGATTCCTCGCCGACCGCGACTACTGGCGGGAACGCTTCTCCGACTGGACCGCTCCGATCCCCGCGCCCGGTGCGCACCGTCCGCGCCGACCGGGCGCCGCGCCGCACGCCCTGCGCGCGGTGGGCGCGCTGGCGGCAGGCGAATGGGCGGGGGTGGAACGCCTCGCCGCTGCCTGCGGCGCCAGCCCGGCGCAGGTGCTCGTTGCGGCAGTCTGCGCATTCCAGGCGGGGGTGACCGGGGAGCTCGAGCCCATGGTGCAACTGGCCGCCTCGGCGCGCACCACCGCGGCATTGAAGAAGTCCGGCGGCATGCTCGCCAATGTGCTGCCGGTCCGGGTGCGCTGTGCAGGTGCGATCACGCTGCGCGAGCTGATCACCGCGGCCGCGCGCGAAACCACCGGCGGACTACGGCATCAGCGCTACCGGTTCGAGGAATTGCGCCGGGATCTGGGCGTGGGCGCGGATCAGGTGCTGGGTCCCAGCGTCAATCTCATGTTCTTCGATCGCACCAGCCGTTTCGGCCGGGCAATCGGCGAATACTGCATTCTGGCTTCGGGTTCGGTGGCCGATCTGCATTTCAATCTGTATCGCGCCGGCGCGGAGGCCGGCCTGTCGGTCGATCTCCTGGCCAATCCGGAGCGCTACGGCCAGCAGGTCCTCGATGAGCGGCTGCATCGCTTCCTGCTGTTCCTGCGCAATGTGATTGCCGCGCAACCGGACGAACCAGTCGCGCGCATCGGCTTGCTGACGCCGCCGGAACACGATTTCCTCGTCCGCGCACCCCAGCGCACGCGGACGGGTGATCCGCTGCTGCTGGCGGATCTGCTCGCCGCCGCGGCCGCTCGGGACCCGGGCGCGCAGGCGGTGGTGTGCGGTGACACCTCGCTGACCTACGGCCAGCTGGATTCCCTCTCGAATCGCCTGGCCCGCACCCTGTGCGGGCACGGCATCGGCCCGGAGGACGTGGTGGCCGTGCCCATGGGCCGCTCCGCCGAATGGGTGCTGGCGGTGTGGGGCGTGGCGAAATCCGGCGCCGCCTATCTGCCCATCGATCCGGGACATCCCGGCGATCGCCTGGCGGCCGTGCTCGCGGAAGCGGGGGTGCGCTTCGGCATCACCACCGCCGCGGACACCCTGCCCGGCGCTGTGCGGGACGGCCGGGACTGGCTGGAGCTGGATGCCTGCGAACGGCTGCTCGCCCACGCCGATGCCACGGCCGTCACCGATGCCGACCGAACCCGGCCGCTGCGCGCGGGCCATCCGGCGTATGTCATCTACACCTCGGGCTCCACCGGAATGCCCAAGGGCGTCATGGTCACACACGCCGGGTTGGCCGATCTCACCGCGGCACAGGCCGATCGGATGCCCACGGGCCCCGGGGACCGGGTGCTGTGCGTGGCCGCGCCCGGTTTCGACGCCTCGCTGTGGGAACTCCTCACCGCGGCCACCGGCGGTGCGACCCTGGTGGTCGCCTCCGGTGAGGCGTACGCGGGTCCCCGGCTGGCCGATCTCATGCGCTGGGAGCAGGTGACGCACGCCTTCATCACCCCCGCCGTGCTGGCGGGCACCGATCCCGCCGGACTCGATCAGCTGCACCATCTTTCGACCGGCGGCGAGGCCTGCCCGCAGGCGGTGGCCGCCGCCTGGGAGCCGGGCCGCACCCTGCTCAATGTGTACGGCCCCGCCGAGACCACCATCGCCACGCACATCGGCCACCTGATCCCGGACTGCCCCGCCACGCTCGGAGCGCCGGTGCCCGGCGTGCGCGGCTATGTCCTCGATCCATGGCTGCGACCTGCCCCGGCCGGCGTGCCCGGTGAGTTGTATGTCGGCGGCTCCGCCCTGGCTCGCGGTTACCTCGGCAGGCCGGGCGACACCGCGGCGCGATTCATTGCCGACCCCTTCGGCGTTCCCGGCGAGCGGCTGTATCGCACCGGCGATCTGGTCACCCGGAATGCCCAGGGCGAACTGGAATTCCGCGGTCGCGCCGACCACCAGGTGAAGGTGCGTGGCCTGCGCATAGAACTCGGCGAGATCGAAACCGTGCTCGCGGACTACCCGGGTGTCGCCCAAGCGGTTGCCGTCATCCGCGGCGGGCCGCAGGACACCACCCACGATCACGCGACCGCCGCCACCCGCATCGTCGCCTACGCCGCTCCCGAGCCCGGCTGCCTGCTCACCACCCGCGAACTGGAATACACCGCATCCCAACGCCTGCCGAGCCACATGGTGCCCACGGTCGTCCTGCTGGACCGCCTGCCGGTCACCCCCAACGGCAAGGTGGACCGCCGCGCCCTCCCCGCCCCGCTCCCCGCCACCGCCGCCTATCGAGCCCCGGTCACCCACGCGGAGAAGGTCGTGGCCGAGGCATTCGCCGAAGTCCTCGGACTCGGCTCGGCTACGGGGCGTCCTTTCGATCAGCCGCTGAAGGCTGCCGGGCGGGTGCGGCGGGTCGGGCTGGATGACGACTTCTTCGCGCTGGGCGGGGATTCGCTGACCGCCACGCTGGTCGTGGCGCGGGTGCAGGCGGGGCTGGGGGTGGAGGCGGGGGTGCGGGATCTGTTCGAGGACAGTACGGTCGCCGGGTTTGCCGGGCGGGTGAGTGCGCGGAATCTGCTGGTGGAGCGGGTGCGGCCGGAGGTGCGGGCGGACAAGGGGGAGGCGCCGGCCTCGTATGCGCAGCAGCGGCTCTGGGTGATCAATCAGCTGGATACCGGGTCGGGGCTGTACAACATGCTGCTGGGGCTGCGGTTGACCGGTGCGGTGGATGTGGCGGCGCTGACGGCCGCGCTGACCGATGTGGTGGCGCGGCACGAAGTATTGCGGACGTCGTTTCCGGAAACCGATGGTGTTGTGCGCCAACGGGTGTGGCCTGCCGACGCGGTGGTCTCCGGGCTGGCCGCGGAATCGGCCGGGGCCGGTGAGCTGGCGGGGCTGCTGGAGGAATTCGGCTGCGCCGGATTCGATCTGGCCGCGCGTCCGCCACTGCGGGTGCGGTTGTTCGCGGTGCACGGGGCGGCTGCGGCCGATCACCATCTGCTGGCGGTGCTGGTGCATCACGCGATCGCCGACGGCTTCTCGCTCGGGCCGTTCGCCCGCGATCTGGCCGCGGCCTATCAGGCCCGGATACGCAGCGCGGCGCCCGACTGGGCGCCCCTGCCGGTGCAGTACACCGATTACGCGCTGTGGCAGCGCGAGGTGCTCGGCGCGGACTCGGATCCGGAATCGGTGCTGTCGCAACAGCTCACGTATTGGTCGGACATGTTGTCCGGGTTGCCGGTGGAATCCGGGCTGCCGCCGCATCGCCCGCGACCGGCGAGCACCGCGCGACGGGGCGAACGGGTGCAGGCGGGCGTCGACGCCGATACCGTCTGGCGGCTGCAGGAGGTGGCGCGAAGGCACGGGGCGACGCTGTTCATGGTGGTGCACGCGGCGCTGGCGGCCCTGCTCGCGGCGGTCTCCGGCGGCCGCGATATCGCGGTGGGCACCCCGGTGGCCGGACGCGGGGACGCCCGCCTCGAGGAGCTGATCGGGATGTTCGTCAACACCCTGGTGCTGCGGGTGGACGTGGACGCCTCCGAATCGTTCACCGAATTGCTGGCGCGGGTGCGCGATACCGATCTCGGCGCCTTCGCCCACGACGAGGCGCCGTTCGAGCGCATTGTGGAGCTGATCGATCCGCCGCGGGAACGCTCCCGGCATCCGTTGTTCCAGGTCATGCTGTCGTTCCGGAACTCGGATCGGGCCGCCTTCGAATTGCCCGGCCTGCGAGTGCATCCGGTGGAGATCCCGCTGCCGCTGGCCAAGTTCGATCTCGAATTCGCCTGCGCCGAAACGGCGTCCGGGCTGTCGATCGCGATCCAGTACGCCACCGATCTGTTCGACCGGTCCGGGATCGACGCGCTGGCCTGGCGCCTGGTCCGGATGCTCGAGCAGGTCGGCCGGGATCCGCGGGTGCGGGTCGGGGATATGGATCTGCTGGCCGCGGCCGAACTCCGGCTGCTGCGGGAGTGGAACGACACCAGCCGGGCGGTCCCGCTCACGCTGCCGCAGTTGCTGACCCGCGCCGCCGCCTACGATCCGGAGGCGACGGCGGTGGTGTGCGAGGGCGGCACGCTGACCTATCGCGAACTGGGGGCGCGGTCCCATCGGCTGGCGCACCGGCTGATCGCGCAGGGCGCGGGCCCGGAAGACGTGATCGCGGTCGGCCTGCCGCGCTCGCCGGAATGGGTGATCGCGGTGTGCGCGGTGGCGCACACGGGCGCGGCGTATCTGCCGATCGATCCCAGCGGACCGGCCGAGCGGATCACCGCCATGCTCTCGGATTCCCGGGTGTCCGTGGGTATTACGACCGATCGCTGGAGTACGACGGTGCCCGCGCTGCCCGGCGGGCACTGGACCCTCCTCGACCCGGCCGAGCCCGTCGAGCCGGGTATCCGCCCGGTCACCGATGCCGACCGCGTGCGGCCGCTGCGACTGCACCACCCGGCCTACGTCGTCTACACCTCGGGATCCACGGGAGCGCCCAAGGGCGTCACCGTTACCCACGCCGGTCTGGCGAATGTCGTGGTGACACAGGCGCAGCGGTGTGATTCCGATCCGGAGGCGCGGGTGCTCGCCGTCGCCTCGCCCGGTTTCGACGCCTCGCTCTGGGAACTGCTGCTGGCCTTGGCTTCCGGGGCGGCGCTGGTGATCGCGCCGCCGTCGGCGTACGCGGGCGCCGAACTGCTGGAACTGCTGGTGCGCGAGCGGATCACGCATGCCCTGCTGACCCCGCGCGTGCTGGCGACGCTGGCCACGCCCGAGCGGGTCCCGCGATTGCGGCTGCTCGCCGTGGCGGGGGAGGCCTGCCCGCCCGAGGTGGCCGGAACATGGTCCGCCGGACGGTCTTTCATCAATGTGTACGGACCGGCCGAGGCGACCATCTGCGCCACCGTCACCCGTCCCGTCCGGATCTGCGCGGCCGACGGGGCCGTCTCCCTCGGCGGCCCGGTCGTCGGCGCCCGCTGCTATGTGCTGGACCGCCGCCTGCGGCCGGTGCCGCCGGGCGTGATCGGCGAGGTCTACGTGGCCGGTCCGGGCCTGGCCCGCGGTTATCTGCGTCGCCCGGGCCTGTCCGGCGCGCGGTTCGTCGCCGACCCGTTCGGCGCACCGGGTGAGCGCATGTACCGCACCGGTGATCTCGGCTCCTGGCGCGGCGACGGGGAACTGGATTTCCACGGCCGCAACGACTTCCAGGTGAAGCTGCGCGGCGTCCGCATCGAGCTGGGCGAGATCGAGGCGGCGCTGGCCGCATTGCCGGAGGTGGCGGACGCGGTCGTCGTGCTGCGGCCCGAGAGCGCGGCCGGGGAGGAGATCGTGGCCTACGTGGTGCCCGCGCCCGGCCGGTCGGTGGACCCCGGCGGCGTGCGCGCCGCCCTGGCCCGGCGGCTGCCCGGTCCGTATGTCCCGGCCGCGGTGACGGTGCTCGACCATTTCCCGCTCACCCTCAGCGGCAAGGTGGACCGGGACGCCCTGCCCCCGCCCGCCGCCCGTGCCCGCACCGGCGATCGGATGCCGGGCAATGCCATGGAGCGGCTGGTGGCCCATGCCTTCGCGCAGGTGCTCGCGCGCGACGAGGTGGGTGCGACGGAGGACTTCTTCGACCTCGGCGGCAATTCGCTCAGCGCCACCCGCGTCATGACGCTGCTGCGCGCGGAACTCGCCGCCGCCGACAGCCCCGGCGACTTCGACGTGGATCTCGGTGCGGTCGTGCGGCTCCGGGACCTGTTCGACGAGCCGACCGTGGCCGGGCTGGCCTGGCTGCTGTCCGAACGCCTGGCGGCCGCCCCGGTCGCGCCGCGCCCGCCCGCGCCGAGTCCGGGTATCCGCCCGCATCGCATCCCGCTCTCGCCCGCGCAGCACGGCATCTGGCTGCTGGACCGCACGGGATCCGGGCGCGCCTATCACATTCTGCTGGCGGCGCGGCTGGGCGGCGCACTGGATGTGGCGGCCCTGGCGGCCGCCGTCGCCGATGTGGTGCGGCGGCACGAGGCGCTGCGCACCTACTTCCCCGAGCACGATGGCGTGCCGTATCAGGCTGTGGCGCAGTCGGATACCGGAGTGCTGGAGATCCGCCGGGTCCCCGCGGACCGGTTGGAGCGCGTACTGGCGGAGCTCGAATCCGAACCCTTCGATCTCACCGCCGCACCGCCGATCCGGGTGCGGCTGTACGCGGTCGAGTCGGCCGGGGGCGATCTGCGGCAGGCCGAATGGGCGCTGGTCATGGTGGTGCACCACATCAATGCCGACGGCGCCTCGCTCGGCCCGCTGACCCGCGATCTGGCCACGGCCTACGCCGCCAGGACCGCCGGCCACGAGCCGGACTGGGCGGGACCGGCGCCGCGATACACCGACCACACGCTGCGGCAATCGGCCGCGCTGGGCGTGCCGGACGATCCGGGCTCGGAGCTGAATCGGCAGCTGGGCCAGTGGGTTCGGATACTGGCGGGCGCGCCCGCCGAGCTGCCGCTGCCGACCGATCGCCCGCGGCCCGCGGTAGCCCGGCATATGGGCGCGGGCGTCGAACTGGCCCTGTCGCCGGAGCGCACGGCCGGGCTGCACGTCCTGGCCCGGCAGCACCGCGCCTCCCTGTTCATGGTGGTGCACGCCGCGCTGGCCGTGCTGCTGGCCAAGCTGTCCCGCACCTCCGACGTGGTCATCGGAACGCCGACCGCGGGTCGCGACGCGCCCGGACTCGACGATGCGGTGGGCATGTTCGTCAATACCGTGCCGCTGCGGGTGCGCGTCGATCCGGAGGAATCGTTCGCGGCCCTGCTGGACCGGGTCCGCGACACCGATGTGGACGCCTTCGCCGCCGCCGCGCCGTTCGAGCGGATCTTCGACGCGCTCGAGCTGCCGCGCACCGCCGCCCGGCATCCGCTGTTCCAGGTGGGCCTGGCCTTCCGCAATTTCGGCCCGGCCGAGCTGCGGCTGCCCGGCATTCGCGTCGAACCGCTGACCGTCCCCGTGCGCACCGTGCGCTTCGATCTGGAATTCGAGGTCGCCGAATCGGATTCGGGGCTCACGGTGGCATTGCGCTACGACACGGCGCTGTTCGATCCGGAGACCGCCGATGCGCTGTTGCGGCGCCTGGACCGGGTGCTGGCCCAGGCGATCGAGGATCGCGAGCAGCCCGTCCGCGCCGTGGACGTCCTGATCACCGGCGAACGCTTCGAGGTGCTGGACGGCTGGAACCGGACCGGCGGCGGGCCCGCGCGCACGCTGCCGGAGATCCTCTCGCGCGCCGCACTGCGCGATCCGGACGCCGAGGCCGTCGTGTTCCATGGGCAAGCCCTCACCTATCGGGAGCTGCACGACCGGTCGAACCGGTTGGCGCACTGGCTGATCCGGCGCGGCATCGGACCGGATCAGGTGGTCGCCATCGCGCTGCGGCGCTCGGTGGAGTGGGTGATCGCCCTGTGGGCGGTGGCCAAGACCGGTGCGGCCTACCTGCCGCTGGATCCGGGCCATCCGCAGCAGCGGCTCGCGCACCTGCTCGCCGATGCGGGCGCTGGTTTCGGCCTCACCATCGACCGCATGCTCGATCGGCTCCCCGAATTCCCTGATACCCGGTCGAACTGGTGCTCCCTGAACGATCCGGACTTGGAAGCCGAACTCGCACTGGCCGATTCCGCAGAGGTGACCGATGCGCTGCGGGTGCGCCCGCTGCGCGTCGCCGACGCGGCCTACCTGCTCTACACCTCCGGTTCCACCGGTGTCCCCAAGGGCGTCGTCGTCACCCACGCGGGGCTGTCGAACGTTGTCGAGGCACAGGCGAAACACTGTGTCGTGGACCGTGACTCGCGGGTTCTGCAGGTCGCTTCCCCGAGCTTCGACGCCTCGCTATGGGAAGTGCTGCTCGCGGCGGGCGCGGGCGCCGCGCTGGTGATCGCGGATCCGGATATCTACGGAGGCCAGGATCTGGTGGATCTGCTGCGGCGGCAACGGATCACCCATGCCTTCATCACCCCGGCCGTGCTGGCCGGCATGGATCCCGCCGAACTGGCCTCTCCGCCCACGGGTTCCGCCCTGCGCGTCGTGGTGACCGGCGGGGAAGCGGTCGCACCGGCCGTGGCGGCCCGCTGGTCGGCGGGGCGGACGCTGTTGATCGCCTACGGTCCCACCGAGATCACCATCATCTCGAATCTCAGTGCCCCGTACGCCGCGAGCCTCCCGGTGGACTTCGGTGGCCCCGCCACCGGTGTGCGCTGCTATGTGCTCGACGAGCGCCTCGCGCCGGCGCCGGTCGGCGTTCCCGGCGATCTGTATGTGGCCGGGCCGGGCGTCGCCCGCGGCTATCACGCCCGGCCCGCACTGACCGCGGCGCACTTCCTGCCCGATCCGTTCGACGCGCGGACGGATTCGGCGGCCGGGCGCATGTATCGCACCGGCGATCTGGTCCGGTGGCGGCCCGGCGGTGCGCTGGAGTTCGTGCGCCGCACCGATTCCCAGGTGCAGCTGCGCGGTATCAGGGTCGAGCTCGGCGAGATCGAGGCCGCGGTCGCGGCCGTCGCGGGCGTGGCACAGGCCGTGGTCACGGTCCGCGAGGACAGTCCGGCCGCCCGCCGCCTGGTCGCCTATGTGACCGCCGAACCCGGCGCCGACCCGGAGGTGGCCGATATTCGCGCCGCCGTCGCCGCGCGCCTGCCCGAGTACATGGTGCCGTCGGCGATCGTCCGCTGTGAACGGCTGCCGGTGAACGCCAATGGCAAGGTGGACCGGGCCGCGTTGCCCGCCGTCGCGGCCGAGCTCTTCCGGATGCCGCGCACGCTCGCCGAGCAGACGGTGGCGCGGGTGTTCGCGGAGGTGCTGGAGGTGGATCGGGTCGGTGCGGACGACGACTTCTTCCGGCTCGGCGGCAATTCGCTCAGCGCCACCCGGGTGGCGGCGCGGCTGGGCGCGGCGCTGGGTACGCGGGTCCGGGTGCGGGAGGTTTTCGACGCGCCCACGGTCGCCGAATTGGCCGCGCGCGTGGGCGATTCGCCCGCGCCGGGCCAGCCGTCGCTGGTGGCGCTGACCCGCCCCGAACGGATCCCGCTGTCATTCGCGCAGCAGCGGCTGTGGCTGCTGCACCGGCTCGATCCGGAGTCCGCGGCCTATCACATTCCGCTCGTGGTGCGGCTGGACGGACCGCTCGACCCGGCGGCCATGACGACGGCGCTGCGCTGGGTCGTCGCCCGGCACGAGGCGCTGCGCACCTGCTATCCGGAGACCGCCGGGGAGCCCGGCCAGCGGGTGCTGCCGGTCGAGAAGGTGTTCGCAGAATCGTTCGCGACGGTGACGGTGGCCGCCGCGCAGGTGCCCGAGATCCTCGCGGAATTCTGTTCGGCCCCCTTCGATCTCCGGTCCGAGGCGCCGCTGCGGATCGGCTTGTTCGCCGTCGGCGACGCCCGCTATCCGGACCGGGAATGGCTGCTCGCCCTCACCGTGCACCACGCGAACGCGGACGGTTTCTCCCTGGGCGTGCTCGCGCGCGAGCTGCGCGAGGCGTACACCGCCGCACGGTCCGGGACACTGCCCGACCGCCCGGCTCCCCGCGTGCAATACACGGACTACACGCTCTGGCAGCGCGCGGTGCTGGGCTCACCCGACGACCCAGAGTCCGAACACAGCCGGCAGATCGATTACTGGACAACACAGCTCGCCGGACTGCCCGCCGAAATCGGCCTGCCCCTGGATCATCCGCGCCCGGCGATCGCCTCCCATCGCGGGGCGGTGTTCTCCCGCGCGATCCCCGACTCCATCCTGCGGCGTCTGGGCGAGGTGGAGCGCGAATACGATGTCTCGCTGTTCATGACGCTGCACACCGGTCTGGCCCTGCTGCTCTCGGCCTGGTCGGGCAGTACCGATATAGCGATCGGCACCCCGGTCGCCGGTCGTGGCGAGGCCGCGCTCGACGAGCTGGTCGGCATGTTCGTCAACACCCTGGTACTGCGCGTGAACACCGGTGCCGCCGAACCGATCTCCGCGCTGCTGCGGCGCGTGCGCGATATCGACCTGGACGCCTTCGCACACGCCGAACTGCCCTTCGAACAGGTGGTGCGGGCCCTCGATCCGCCCCGCTCGGGCGCGGTGCACCCGCTGTTCCAGGTCATGCTCTCGGTGGAGAACCTCGACCCGGTCCGCCTGGAGCTCCCCGGCCTGCGCGCCGAACCCCTCACGGTGGCGGTCCCGACGGTCCGCTTCGACCTGGAATTCATTGTCAGCCAAGGCGATTCCGGCCTCACCCTCACCATCCGCCACGCCACCGACCTGTTCGACCACGACACCATCGAGCAGCTGGCCGATCGCTATCTGCGCGTCCTGGACCAACTCGGCGCCGATCCGCAGGCCCCGGCCGCCCGGATCGCCATCCTGGCCGAACCGGAATACCGGCAGCTCGTACACGACTGGAACGACACCGGATCCGCCCCGGACCTGCTGCTGCCCGACCTGCTGGCGGCCGCGGTGCGCCGCGCCCCCGACGCCGACGCCGTGCGCTGCGGCGAACTTACCCTCACCTACCGCGAACTGGACGAGCGCGCTGAGCGATTGGCGCACCACCTGATCGAGCACGGCATCGGCCCGGAGGACGTTGTCACCCTCGGCATAACACGGTCCATGCCATGGGTGGTGGCCTGTTGGGCGGTCGCCAAATCGGGCGCGGCCTTCATGCCCGTCGACCCGGGATTCCCCGCGGCGCGCATCGCCGATATGGTCGCCGCCGCGGCAAGCCGAATTGCGGTGACCACTCCGCAGGAAGGTGCGGTGTTCGCCGCCGCACAGGCGGCGGAAGTCCTGGTACTCGGCGACGATGGCGCAGTACTTGCCGACCGAGTCGCGGTACTTGCCGACCAAGGCGCGGTACTGGGCGACCAAGGCACGCCCACCGAGGTCGCAGGTGCGACTTCTCCCCGTCTTCCTGGCGCGACCTGCTCTCGTCTTCCTGATGTGGCCTTGCCTCGTCCTGATGCGACCGTGCCTCGTCATCCCGGCGCGTTTTTGGCCGGGATCTACACACCCGGTGCACCGACGAGTCCGGTGGATTCCGGCCAAAAGCACGCCGGAATGACGGTGGGCGGGCGAGCCGGGCACGCCGCCTACGAGAAACATGCCGCCTGCGGGAAGCACGCCGCCTACGTGATTCACACGTCGGGCTCTACCGGTGCACCGAAGGGCGTTGTGGTGACGCACGCCGGATTGGCGAATATGGCTGCCGCCCAGGCCCGCTGCCTCGGCGTGGAGCAAAACTCGCGCATTCTGTGCGCGGCCGCACCGAGTTTCGACGTGTCGGTGTGGGAACTCGTGCTGGCCGCAGGTGCCGCCGCCGCGCTGGTGGTCGCACCCACGGACGCCTACGCGGGTCCCGCGCTCGCACGATTCCTGCGTGCCGAGCGGGTGACGCACGCCTTCCTGACTCCCGCCGTGCTGGCGGCCACCGAACCTGATGGGCTGCCGGATCTCTCGGTGCTGGTCACCGGCGGGGAAGCCTGCCCGCCGGCCGTGGCCGCCGCATGGGGTCGGGATCGGCGGCTGGTGAACGCCTACGGTCCGACCGAGACCACGATCGTCGCCACCATGAGCGGTGCGATCGATGGCGGCGGGCCGATCACCCTCGGTGGTCCGGCACTCGGAATCCACTGCTACGTCCTGGATTCCGGACTGCGGCCGGTGCCGGTCGGCACGATCGGCGAGTTGTACATCGGCGGTGCGGGACTGGCGCGCGGCTATCTCGCTCGGCCCGGGCTGACCGGCGCGCATTTCATCGCGAATCCCTTCGGCCCGCCGGGGGAACGGCTTTACCGCACGGGTGATCTCGTCACCTGGACCGAGCGCGGCGAACTGGACTACCGCGGTCGCGCCGACCTCCAGGTGAAGCTGCGCGGTATGCGCGTGGAACTCGGCGAGATCGAGGCGGCGGTGGCGGCCGCGCCGGGTGTCGCGCACGCGGTCGCGGTCCGCGCCGGGGACGGTCCGGACGCCTTCCTGGCCGCATACGTGGTGCCGCACCCGGATCATTCGCTCGACCCGGCTGCGGTGACCGCCGTTGCGGCGGAACGGCTTCCGAGCCATCTGGTGCCCACCGTCGTCGTGCTCGACCGAATGCCGCTGCTGGCGAACGGCAAGGTGGACCGGGCCGCATTGCCTACGCCCGCGCGTCCGCAGCGGCGGCATCGCCCACCGGCCACACCGGCCGAGCAGGCGGTGGCCGCGGCCTTCGCACAGGTTCTGGACATCGAATGCGCCGGGCTCGACGACGATTTCTTCGAGCTCGGCGGCAATTCGCTCAGCGCCGCCCACGTCATCGCCCGGCTCGACGGCGGTATCGCGCTGCGGGACCTGTTCGAGGCCCCGACCGTGGCGGGACTGGCGGCCCGGCTGGGCACCCGGCACGCCGGCGAATCCTTCGCCGTACTGCTGCCGCTGCGGCGCGCCGCCGCCGAGGCGCTGTTCTGCATTCACCCCGGCGGCGGGCTGGCCTGGCCCTATGCGGGCCTGCTCACCCACCTCGATCCGGAGATCTCGCTCTACGGCCTCCAGGATCCGTGGGTGGTGTGCGCCGAGCCCGCACCGGATTCGGTCGCCGCCTACGCGGAACGGTATGTGCGCGAGATCCGCCGGGTGCAACCGGCGGGCCCGTACCGCCTGCTCGGCTGGTCCCTGGGCGGCCGCATCGCCTACGAGGTCGCGGTCCGGCTCCAGGAGCAGGGCGCGCAGGTGCGCCTGCTCGCCCTCATGGATTCCGCGCCCGAGGACGGCGTCTTCGAATCCGCCGGGGAGCCCGGCGATTCCGCGACGGCCTGGGATGAACTGCGCGGCATGGTCAGCGCCGACAGCTTCCCGCCGGAGCTGGTCGACCGCGCCGTCGCCGCGCTGACCCGGCGGGTTCCGGGTGCGCCGAGCGGCAAGTATCACGGCGACCTGCTGCACTTCACCGCCACCCGGGAGGCCGATCCGTCGCGCTGCCCGGCGGCGGGCTGGGCCGATCACGTCACCGGCACCGTCGTCGACGTACCCGTCGAGGCCACGCACATCGGTATGGCGCAACCGATTCCGCTCGCCCGCATTGCCGCGACGCTGACCGAATGGTGGCGGCGGGAGTGAGCGCGGATCACCTGCCGGAGGCCATTCACGTGGTGGGCGCGCGCGTCCACAATCTGCGGGACCTCGATGTGGATGTCCCGCTGTGGCAGTGGGTGGCCATTACCGGGCTGTCCGGGTCCGGCAAGACGTCGCTGGCGATGGACGTGCTCTACGCCGAGGGCTATCAGCGGTTCCTGGAGGGCCTGTCCACCTACACGCGGCGGCGCATCGCCCAGGCCGAACGGCCGGATGTGGATCGCATCGACTTCCTGCCCGCCACCCTGGCGCTGCGGCAGCGGCCGCCGATTCCGACCCGGCGCAGCACGGTCGGCACCATGACCGAGGTGTACAACGTGCTGCGGCTGATGTACTCCCGGCTCGGATCGCACCTGTGCCCCACGGGATATCGGCTGCCGCCCATGCTGGAGGTCGCCGTGCGGGGATATGTGGATCTCCCCGAATGCGGCGGCAGATTCGAGCTGCCCGGCGCGGAATCCTTCGCCTTCGACAGTTTCGGGGCGTGCCCGCGCTGCGGCGGGCTGGGCACGGTGGAGGAGATCGACGACGACGCCCTGGTGCCGAATCCCGATCTCACCATCACGGCGGGCGCGGTGGCGCCGTGGAAGCTGCCGCTGCGCGACTTCCAGCCGCAGATCGCCGCCCAGCTCGGGGTGCGCATCGATGTGCCCTATCGGGAGCTGACCCAGCGGGAGAAGGACATCGTCCTGGACGGACCCGCGGTGAAGCGGCACGTGGTGGTGACCACCAAATCCGGTCGCGCCGCCGAACTCAACGGCACCTACGAGAATGCCCGTGCGGCCGTGCGGCATTCGCTCGCCAACAGCAGCAGCGAGACCACCCGGGAGCGGTTGAGCAAGTTCTTCACCCTGCACACCTGCCCCGATTGCCACGGCGCCCGGCTGCGTCCGGAAGCGCTCACCACCCTGGTCGAGGGCCGCGATATCGCCGCCACCAGCGCTCTCACTCTCGCCCAATTGCGGCCTTGGGCAGGCGGATTGCCGGAGCGCCTGCCCACGGAGCTGGAGCCGCTGGCGAAAAGGCTGACGGCGGAATTCATCCGGACCATCGAGCCGCTGCTCACCCTCGGCCTCGGCTACCTGACCCTGGACCGGGCCGGTGCGACGCTCTCGACCGGAGAGCGCCAGCGAATTCAGCTCACCGCGACCTTGCAGGCCCGGTCCACCGGCATGCTGTACGTCCTGGACGAACCCTCTATCGGCCTGCACCCGGCCAATGTCGAGGGCCTGCGCAGCGTGATCCGCGCCCTGGTCGACAACGGCAATTCGGTGGTCATGGTCGATCACGACGTGGATCTGCTGCGCTGGGCGGATCAGCTCATCGAAATGGGTCCGGGTGCGGGCCGTGCCGGTGGCGCCATCGTCGCGCAGGGCACTGTCGACGAGGTGGCCGCCGACCCGAATTCGGTGACCGGGCCCTATCTTTCGGGCACGGCCGAGACCCGGATGCGGGAGCAGCGGCCGGTGCGGGCCGAGGACGAGCACCTCGAGATCACCGTCGGCGACTACTACACCCTGCACCGTGTCACCGCCCGTATCCCGGTAGCGCGGCTGACGCTGGTCACCGGCGTCTCCGGTTCCGGAAAGACGAGCCTCGTGCTGGACAGCCTGGTGCCCGCCCTCACCGCCGAACTCGCCCGCCGGCGTCTGCCCCGCCACGTGCGCGCGCTGCGAACCGGCGGCATCCAGCGCGTGGTGACCGTCGACTCCACGCCCATCGGCAATAACAGCCGGTCCACCCCCGCCACGTATTCCGGCGCGTTCGACGGCATCCGCGCCCTCTTCGCCGCGACTCCACTCGCCCGGGAAAGGCAGTGGGGCGCAGGGCGTTTCTCCTACAATGTCAAGGGCGGGCAATGCCCGGAGTGCGCGGGCCTCGGCGAGGTCGCCCTGGACGTGCAGTACCTACCGGATATGACGGTCACCTGCCCGACCTGCCACGGCGCCCGCTACAACCCCGAGACCCTGGAGGTCCGCGTCGATGGCCTCACCATCGCCGATGTCCTGCAGCTGACCGTCGCCGACGCCGCCGAGCGCTTCGCCGACTCCCCGCGCATCGGCCCGCCGCTGCATGCGCTGCGGGAGGTCGGCCTCGGCTACCTGTGCCTGGGCGAACCCACCCCGGCGCTGTCCGGCGGCGAGGCGCAGCGCATGCGGCTGGCGAACGGCCTGCGCTCCAGCCAATCTCATACCCTCTACGTCTTCGACGAGCCCACCACCGGATTGCACCCGGAGGATGTGCGCACCCTGCTCGGCGTCCTGGACCGGCTGCTGCGCGCGGGCGCGACGATCATTGCCATCGACCACGATCTCGACCTGATCGCCAATGCCGACCACGTCATCGATATGGGCCCGGGCGGCGGGCCCGATGGCGGCCGCATAGTCGCCACCGGCACACCACGCGAGATCGCCGCGGCCGAGGACAGTCTCACCGGCCGCTATCTGTTCACAGACCCGGAACGCTGAGGTAGACGACGGCGGCGCTGCCCTGCATGAGGTAGACGTCCGCGGGCGGTTCCCGGTGTGCGGCAACTCCGGAATCGGGCAGCCAGGAGTAGTCGAGCAGGGTCAGCGGCAGCGGCCCGGCGGATGCGACCAGTTCGACCTCGACGCCCTCTGCGGTGGGTGCGAAGAAGCGGAACCCGCGCTCCGGCGCCGGCGCGATCTCGCGACCTGCCACGCGCAGGGCCTGTATCGCGTTCTGGGCCCAGCGCAGATCCAGTCGCGTCGCCCCGCGCGGGGACCGCAGCAGCAGGCGTACCGTGCGCTGCCCGGCTTCGGTGCGGTCGGACAGGATCTGAGCGGTCGGCGGCGACAGTGCCTGCGCCGGTGCGGGTCCGCTGGATTTCGCCTTCGGGAATATCTCGGCGGCCGTCCCTTCCGGCGCGTTCGCGCTGACGAACTGCTCGGTCCAGGGGTTCGGCTCGGGTGCGGAGATCCATTGCGCCGCATTACGGTCGGCGTCCAGTGCGTAGTAGAGCTGGGCCATGCGCGGATGCTGGGCGTCGACCCGGTTCACCGCCAGCCCGGCCGCCGTCAGCGCCGCGGTGAGCAGCAGCGCGAGGGCCGGAATCGTCCAGCCGTGCCGCCGGGGCCAGGCGTGGGTGAGCGGGAACAGCAGCAGTCCGCCGTAGAGCACCACCATCGGCGCCAACAGCAGGTAGCCGGTATTCAATCCGACCTGCAATCCCGACCAGCTGCTGCCGAGGAAAAGCGCTGCGGGGAGCAGGAATACGGTGAGCACCGGCAGACGCCAGGCATCCGGGATCAGGAAGGTGAGCGTCACGCCGATCGCCGCCGCGAGCGCGGGCACGACCAGGATGTGCGCGGCCGCGGGCAGCAGCGCCGCGAGCAGTGCGCCCAGTACGCTCACGCACACCAGCAGCCCGACCGGCGTCGCCGTCGGCCCGAATACGCGGCGCGCCAGGGCATACCAGGCGAGCAGGGCGAAGACCGCCGCCATGATCATGGCGGCCTGGAAGAACCCGGGCCGATACGGATCGATGGGGACCGCGTATTCCGGCCGGATCAGCTCCACCGCCCGCCACATTCCATAGGCCGCGCCCACGGCGGCCGGTATGGCGAGGAAGGCCACCACCGCCGAGCCGAGGACGCGCTTGATGCTCGCCTCGCCATGGCGGCGCACCTGCCACACCACCCAGCCCACCAGCACGACCATGACCACCGCGAGGGCGATCAGCACCCACGGCGGCACGGTGACCAGCACGCCGAACGGCAACGCGAAGTACGCCAGATCCGTATCGCCGGCGGTGTCCGCGAGATCGCGCTGCCCGAATTCGCGGGCCTGGGCGAGGGTGTTGTCGCCCATCTGCTGCATGGTCGCCGGATTCACGTGGTCGGGATCATCGAGGCGATTGTGGTAGTAGGCGCTGTGCCCGGCGTACGCCCAGTCCAGCACCCGCAGCCCGGCGGGCTCGAAGGCCGCGAAATCGGTATTGCTGCCGGTCTGTTCGCCGGTGGCCAGCTGCGTGTTCATCGAATCGGTATTCGGATGCGGCGCCACCTTCCGCACCACGTCGATGAGGCCCGAATCGGGATGGGTGATGCGCCACAGCATGGCCGGACCACCGGCCCCGCGCGCCTCCAGATTGATGATCACGCCATTGCGGTCGAAGTCGCCGGAGGACACGAAGGCCTCCGCGCCGAGCAGGCCCATCTCCTCGCCGTCGGTGAGCAGCGCGACCACATTGTTGCGCAGGCCGGTCTCGCCGGCCCGCAGCGCGCGTACGGTTTCCACGATGGCGGCGACCCCGACCCCGTCGTCATTGGCGCCCGGACCGGACGGCACCGAGTCGTAGTGCGCCACCAGGTACACCGTTCCGGTCGGGTTGGTGCCGGGTATCCGGGCGACAATATTGTCGACCCGCCCGACGCCGACGGAATCGGTGCCGAAAGCCCCCGGCCATTTGCCGATCCCGGACCGGATCTCCGTCTCCAGCCCCAGCTCACGCAGTGTGGCGGCCAGATAGTCGCGGACCCGATCGTGCTCGGCCGTGCCCACCGGATGCGGCCGCTGCGCGATCTCCTGGACCGTCCGCGCGGCCCGCGCCGCGCTGAACTCGGTCCCGGGCGCCGACTCCGGCTCGTACCCGTGTGGCTGCTGCTCCCATGCCGTGGCCACCGCCACCAGCAGCAGTACTGCGAATGCCAGAAATCCCGAAAGCCCTCGACCCACCCGCATTCCTAGATCGTAGGCAGACCGCCGTGGCGGCGGACCCTGATCTTTCCCCCAATTCCCATGCCCGCGGAATACGCCGCTCGGGTGACCGCGGACCCTGTCATCGCGCTCGACATGGGTGTGTAATGGGATTCGTAGACATCAGGATCGGAATCATCGGCGGCAGTATCGCCGGGTGCGCGATGGCAATGGCGGCCCGGTTCGCGGGCGCGGACGTGGTCGTCTACGAGCGCAGCGCGGGGCGGCTGGAGGAGCGCGGATTCGGAATCGGAATGCCGCAGCCGCTGCGGGCCACGCTCATCGCGGCGGGCTATGTGGATCCCGGCATGCCCGCACATCCGATGTCGGAGCGGGTGTGGATCACCAAGGCGGACGGCGGGGACGAACGGGTGCTGTGGCGCCAGCCCAGTCCGGTCATGGGATGCAACTGGGGACTGCTCTGGCAGGCCCTGCGCGACAAGATCGCCGAGGGCGACTACCGCGCCGGGATCACGGTGGAGCGGATCGAATCCGACGGCGCGGCACCGGGCCTCGTCACCCGGGACGCGACCGAGCGCTTCGACTGCGTGATCGGCGCCGACGGCTATCGTTCCCTCGCCCGCGCCGGTATCGACGGCCGGTCCGAACCGCACTACGCCGGATACGGGCTGTGGCGAGCCAGCTATCCCGAAGCGGCGCTGCCCGTTCCGGTCCCCGAACTGGAGACCGGTTTCGCCACAGTCGTTTTCCCGAACGGCCACGCCGTCTTCTACTTCATCCCCGACGCCCCGCCGCCGCGCGGCACCGGCGGCCGCCGGTTGAACTGGGGCGTCTACGCCTACCCGCCCAGCACGCCGCGCTCCGAGCACGGTCACCCGCCCGGATCCGCCCCCGAACTCGCCACCTTCGTCAAAGCCCTCGCCACCCAGCACTTCCCGCGCCGCTGGACCCAGCTGATCGAGGCCACCGCCGACACCGAGATCGCCATGCACCCGGTCTACGACCTGAGCGTTTCGGCCTACACCCGCGGCAGACTCGCCCTGGCCGGCGACGCCGGCGCCCTCGCCCGCCCGCACACCGCGTCGGGAGCCGTCAAGGCGATCGACGACGCCCTCACCTTCCAGCGGGCCCTGCGCGAAGCCCCCTCACTCCCCGCCGCCCTCGCCGACTACAACGAATCCCGCTGTGCGGAAGGCAATCGCCTCACCGCCCTCGGCCGCCGCATCGGCCACGCCCAAGTAGAGGAAACCCCCGACTGGTCGCGCATGGACGCCCCCGCCATGGCCGACTGGACCCGCCACACCCTCGCCGGCACCGGCCACTACCTCTACGCCGATCCCGGCGAACCGCCCGCCCGGGCATAGCCCTCGAGGGCTATGCGCCGTCGGGCTTCTTGAAGATCTCGTAGACGGAGAGATAGTTGCCCTCGCCCAGGCCCGCGGCAATGGCGCGTTCGGCGATCTCCCGCATGAGCCGCGGCTGGGCGGAGTGGATGCCCTGCTCCTCGCTGGTGCGGGTGATGTGGTGCAGCGCATTGAGATTCATTGCCAGCGTGCCCAGTGTGCCCGGGTAGTCGCCGGCGTCCAGGGCGGGAGCCCGCCGGGCCAGGGACGCGGGGTCGAGCACGGTCGGCATGAACCAGTCCAGGGCCAGCTCGGCGAACTCGGTGGCCGGGATGTTCGCGGAAGCGACCAGCGCGCTGGCGTGCAGCCACCCGTTCAGGGTCGCGTACATCATCTCGAGCATGGCGGTGTTGTAGAGCACCGCCAGGCTCACCTCCGCACCGAGATAGCGGGGGTCGCCCAGGCTCGCCAGGACGGGACGGTGCCGATCGAAAAGGTCTCGGGCGCCGCTGTAGAGGAAGACCGCGCCGGGCTCGCCGACCAGCGGCGGCGGCACCATGATGGCGCCGTCGAGGTAGTCGATGCCGTGCGTGCCCGCCCATTCGAGGGCGGCCCGCGCCTCGTTCGGCGTCCCGGAATTGAGGTTCACCAGGAGGCGGCCCGCGAGCGCGGTGGTCGCCGGGCCGAGGACCTCGTACATGGTGTCGTAGTCGTTGAGGCACATGAGGGTGATCGGGCTCGCGGCGACCGCCTCGGCCACCGTGTCCGCGCGCCGCGCACCCAGGGCGACGAGCCCGTCGGCCTTCTCCGGCGTGCGGTTCCAGACCGTGACCGCATGGCCTTTCCGCACCAGCGCCGCGCCCAGTGCGAGCCCCATGGGCCCGAGTCCCACGAGGCTGATGTCGTTGTCTCGCTGGTTGATTGATTGCTGAGGTGTCATGCGACCCAAGCTAGAGTCTCACATGGATGTGAGAGTCAACTCGAATCACTGAGGGGAGGCGCACATGCGCATCGGAGACCTGTCCACCCGCACCGGCGTCAGCGTGCGCCTCTTGCGCTACTACGAGGAGCAGGGCCTGCTCCGGCCCGTGCGCCGCCCCAGCGGCTATCGCGAGTACCGCGACGAGGATGTCCGAACGGTCCGCAATATTCGCACCCTGCTGGCCGCGGGCCTGAACACCCAGACCATCGCCGCCGTGCTGCCCTGCATGGTCGACGACGACGGCACGCTCGCGCCGGCCTGCCTGGGCATGCTGCCCGGCTTGCACCGCGAACGGGACCGCATCGACCGGGCCGTCGCGGATCTGCTCGCCGCCCGCTCCGCGCTGGACGTCATCATCGGCGCGGCCCCGCCGCCGGACGCGGCCGAGCCCGACGCGTGCCGCGCGGCCTGAAGCCGCTCGCCGGTCAGCGCAGGACGGTCTTGGTGCGCATGAGGAATTCGGCGAGGTAGCCGTCGTGGGGGAGGCCGGGGGCCATCCACGGGGTGGGGTGGTTGCCGATGTAGACGTTGGCGATGGACGGCTCGGCCACCAGTTCGTCGATCAAGTCCGCGTCGGTGGTGATCGCGGTGAGGACGAGGGTGTCGCGCAGGGGACGGATTCCGGCGTCGCGGTCCCAGGGGGCGATCCAGGCGCAGGGGAAACCCAGTTCCAGGCCGAGGTTTTCGGCGAAGGGGCTGTCGAGCTGGTGGAGGGCCGGGCGGAGGACGGCACTGCCGTCGCCGAGGTCGTCGAGGATGCCCTCGCCGCCGAGCCAGGCTTTGGCGCCCGCGGCCCGGTGCCGCAGATGCTCGTCCCAGCGGCGGGCGAGGCCGAGCGGGGCCACCGGCAGGACCGCGCGGTCATCGGTGGCGGGCAGACTGGGCAGGGCGGCCAGGCGTTCGGCCAGGGCCGCCGCCACGGGGGACGGATCGCCCTCGACGAGGATGCCGGTGGCATTCACGCAGCCGACTCCGCCGCCGCCGCTGATCGACTCCACGAGGGTGTCGATGACCGGCTCCCAATCGGTTTCGGCGGTGATGAGAATCTTGGAGCGCCCGGGACCCTGGGGCAGGATGCGCGGATCGCCCGCGTACTTGCGCACGACATCGGCCCCGCCGTAGACCATTCCGAAATCGGCACGGCGCAGGATCTCGTCGGCCGCGGTGTGATCGGTGGGCAGCAGGACGAGATGATCGTCGCCGAATCCGGCCGCGCGCAGGGCGGTGATCAAGCGGTGCGGGGTGAATGCCTCACGCCGGGAGGGGCGCACGGCGACCCGGTAGCCGAGCGCGAGAGCGTCGAGCCAACCCTGGTGCACCGCAGGGTGATTGCCCGCCGCGTGGACGGCGAACACCGCACCGCGCCGGGACCACACCGCCGCACCGCCGCGGGTGATCGGATCGCGCCACGACTCGGTCGCACCGGCCGGCCGGGCATTGCGCACGCTCGGCTGGATTCGCTCGGCAGCCCGCGCGATGGCGTCGGTGGCATTGCGCACCTCCGTGATCGGTATTCCCGTGGTGGCGCTGACTATGCGCTGATACTCGGCCACCGGCAGTCCCGCGATCGGCTGCGTGGCGAAGGCCCGGCCCGCCGCCGCGAATGCCGCGATCCGCTCGTCGAGGGGCAACTCCGTCGCCCGGCGCAGTGCCTGCATGGCGCGCGCGACGTACAGCGGCGGGGCGAGACTCAGGGTGGCGACCGGGTTTCCGGTGAATTCGCGGATGGTCTCCACCCGCCGGGACCGATAAGGTCCGGCCGGGCCGAGAACGTCGAGGGACAGCATCAGTAGACGCCTTCGATGACCGGCGCGCCGCTGAAGGAGGCGACGGGGGCGACATCGGCGACCGAATCACCGAAACCGCCGTCCACGGGCGCGATCCGGGTGGCGAAGTCCCGCTCGACATTGTTGACCAGCAGCGCCGTCCGGCTCATGTGGTGCACGACGATCTGCCCGCGCTCGCCGTACGGGACGACCCGGCCGGTCTCGGGGTCGATCACCCGGAACGTGGTGTACGGGGCGAAGGAGTCGAAGACGCACGGCTCGTCGTCGCCCAGGCCCGGACGCTCCACCGAGGTCCCCAGCATCATGGTGCTGCCGTAGCCGCCGACCAGCTTGGCCTTCGGGAACACCTCGTCGCGCAGCAGATCCCGGGTGTCGGGATCCAGCTGCGTACCGCCCCAGATGATCGCGCGAACCTGCTGATTCACCAGCTCGACCAGATCGTCGTGCTGGGCGAGGCGTTCCAGCATGGGCGGGGTCGCGAACAGCACGCCCACCTCCTGGCCGGCGAGAATGAAGCCGATCTGCTCGATCAGGTGATCGGTGTACGCGGAGGCCATATCCATCCGGCCCTCGGCAATGAGCTTCTTCACCCAGCGCGGGTCCAGGTCGATGGCGAAGTTCAGCCCGCCGCGCGCCGCCGCGGTGTCGACCGCCATGGCGCCGACATTGTGCGGGCCGGTTGGAACGGCGCTGAGCCAGTTGATGTTTCGCGGTACGCCGTGCGCATCGAGGCGCTCGCTGAACCAGGCGACGCTGAGCCGCTGCCATTCCGCGGTGAACATCACCCGCTTGGGCTGCCCGGTGGTGCCGCCGCTCTCGTAGACGCTGGCCGCGTGCTCGTCCCCGTAGCCCCGGGGAATCAGCTCGCGCACCCCGACATCGCGCAGTTCGTCCACCACATTGGGGAACAGGCTCAGATCATCGAAATCCCGGACGTCGGTGAGCGGATCGAAGTCCAGCGTCTCGGCCCGCCGCAGCCAGAATGGCGACCCGGTCTCGGGGCCGAAGTGCCACCGCATCATCTCCCGGACGAATTCCGCGCCATTCCGCTCTGTCATGAAACATCCTTTCGAGTGATCGAAAATGATTCTGACACAACGAAATACGACTGACCCTCCTGTAGAAGTCTACGAAATGCCGGTCGGTCCCGGCGGCCGTTTTCGTGGCTTCCTGCCCTGGCCGCCGCCACGGCCCCGGCTGTGTACTCGGTCACACAAGTTGTGGCGAAAGCAAGGTGATTCCTTGCTGGACAAGGAGTTCGCGTGGCGATCCAGCGCAAGCACACCATGTACGACTCGACCATCGTCGACGCCGATCCGGACACCGTCTTCGCCGTCGTGCGCGACGCCCTGAAAGTGGTGTCGATCGTGTCCGGACCCGCGGCGCAGAACGTGCACTGGGTGGGAGACGCTGGGCCCGACCGTGTTCCGGCGCTGTACAACTTCACGCTGGCCTTCAGCGGCGGCCTGGTCCAGCAGGAGGTGGCCGGGCGCAACGAGGTGGAGCGCTCGCAGACCTACCGCTCCATCGAGCCGACCATGGGCGTGGACCGCTATATCGCCACCATTCGCGTCCGGCCGATAACCAATGATCCCCACCGCTGCTTCTTCGATTGGACGCGCGAGCTGACGATCGCCGAGGACGCCGAGACCGAGGTCGTCGAAACCATCATCGCCATGATGGCCAAGCAGACCGACGCCATTCGTGACCATTTCGCGCAGAAATAGCGAAAAGCGTGGCGCGGCACCATTTATCGAAACAAAGGAGAAAGCCTTGACCGATACGTCCGGTCGGCAACTCGAAATCGCCTGGCCCGGTCTGGATATCACCGTGACCGCGGAACTCGACGGCCGCAATCCCGAACTGGCCGACGCGCTGTGGGAGGCGCTGCCCTACCGGAGCCTGCAGGGGCACGCGCTGGTCGCGGGGCAGCACCTCTATCACGTGGCTCCCATCCCGTCGCTGCTGCACCTGCCCGCGTCCACCCGTATCCCGGACCGGCGCGACGCCCCGGACGGAACGGTGTTCTGTTCCGCGCTACAGCACCTGGGCATCAAGTACGGCGAGCTCACCGAACCCATGCCGGCCTCCCCGGTGGGCCGGATCCGGCCGGAGGACATGCCGGCGCTGCTCGCGGCCGGGCAGGCGATCTGGGATTCGGTCTATGCCAACAACGAACCGGTCCTCGCGGAAGTCCGCAAGGCGGGAACCGAAGGCGGCCACCGCATTCCGCATCTGACCGCCGCGGATGCGGACGCCAATCGCCTGATCCACGACGTGCACGCCGAGACCGAGCGGATCTGGCTGGACCCGCCGGCCGAACTCGCCGATCTGCACGGCGGGCTGATCCCCTCCGGCGCGGGGACCTTCGACACGGTGCTGCCCACCCTGCTGTTCGTCAATGGCGAGACCCGCCCGCTCGGGTACGCCACCTACGGCGGCCTGGTCCGCGGCGCGGTCCAGGACATGCCGATGGATTCGCTGCGGCACATGGCGCGCCTGCTGGTCGGCATTCCGGCCGAATTCCTGGGCTACTGCGGCCTGGAGAAGCTGTGGGCCTTCACTCAGCGCTTCCTGGCCTGCCTGGACAACCTCGACCGCGACGACTTCCTGGCCGTGGCGAGCCAGCTGGCCCTCTACGTCAACTGCCTGGGCGGCTGGAACCTGCAGCTGTACCCGTGGGCCACCGGGGACCACCTGCGTCAGCTGCGCCCGGCCGAAGCGGGTCGGCAGGCGTGAACGAGCTGCCCGCGCTGCCCGAACGGACCGACGCCCTCGTCATCGGCGGCGGCGTCATCGGCACCTCGATCGCGTACCGGCTGGCCGAGGCGGGCGTCGGCGCCGTTCTGCTCGATCGCGGCGCGCTCGGTTCGGGCTCGTCGGGGACCACGGCGGGCGTCGTCCGCACCTACTTTCCGGGCAATGCCCTCATCAGCGGCCTTGCGGCCCGGAGTCTTTCGGCGTATCACGCCTTCGCCGAGAGCACCGGGACCGACCTCGGTCTGGAGCGGATCGGCTTCCTGGTGTTGTTCACCGAGGAAAACCAGGTGGAGGACTTCCGCCGCGACTATGCCGCCCAGCGGGCCGCAGGTGTCGACGTCGAGCTCGTAACGCCCTCCGAAGCAACGGAATTCAACCCTCTGGTCGACCCGGGAGCCATTGTGGCCGCGGCCTGGTCGCCCGAGGCCTACGCTTGCGATCCGGCCGCGATCGTGCGCGGCTACGCGGCGGCCGCCCGGCAGGCGGGCGCTGTCCTGCGCACCGAAACCTCCGTCACCGGAATCGATCCCGACGGCCTGGTCCACACGGCGGCGGGCAGCATCCGTGCCGACGCCATTATCTGCGCGGCGGGTCCCTGGGCGGGCACGGTCGCCGCCATGGCGGGCGTGCACCTCCCGGTGACCACATACCCCGTGGACATGCTCCTCACCGACGCGCCCACACCGCAGCCGGTCCTGCCGATGACCCTGCACCCGTCCAGCCTGCGAATCCGCTCCTGGGGCGACCGCATTCTCGTCGGCATGGGCCGCCCGGGCCCGGGCGAATCCCGGGAGGACTGGCTGCGACGGGTCTCGGGGCAACTCGGCGCCGCCTTCCCGGCGCTCGCCGGCCGCGGCCTCGAGCTCGGCTGGAGCGGTGATCTCGATGTCAGCCCGGACGGGATGGCCTTCATCGGCCGCGATCCCGCCCGCCCCTTCCTCTACGCGGCAGGATTCTCCGGCCAGGGCCTGTGCCAGGCGCCCGCCGCCGGAGAGCTCGTCCGCGACCTCGTGCTCGACAAAGAAGGAAATGGTCATGATCGTCTTGGGGTGCAACGGCTTCACCCGCGTCTCGGAATTCTTCGCTGAGAACTTCGGCGCGGTCGGCATCGACAAGCACTACCTGCTCGGCCACGATGCGGGCGCCGCGCTGCTGATCGACGGCGAGCTGGTCGCGGCCGTGGAGGAGGAGCGGCTCAATCGCGAGAAGAAGACCACCGACTTCCCGGTCGAATCGGTGCGCTGGTGCCTGGATCAGGCGGGCTTGCAGTTCTCGGACGTCGATGTGATTGCCATTCCGTGGAATTGGTCCACGCAGGTCATGGACGAGGTGCTCTCCGATGTGACCTCCGCGCCCATGCCGCCCGCGGTGAAACAGGGCCTGGTGGACGCGCTGAGCAGGCTGCACGCCGAAATCGTCGGTCCCGAGGCGATTCTCGCCGATTTCGCCGCCCGCACCGGCTTCACGCCCGATCCGGCCAAGGTGGTGTTCGTGCCCCACCACTTCGCCCATGCCATGACCGGCTACTACATGGCGGGCATGCGGGACAGCGCGTTCCTCATCAGTGATGGTCGCGCGGAACGGTTTTCGGCGGTGTTGGGAGAGATCCGCGATGGCCGGATCCGCGTCTTCGACGAGTCGACGATCGGCGCGGAGTACTCGATCGGCATCCTGTTCAGCGCGATCACGCGCTTCCTGGGCTTCGTGCCCAACAATGACGAATACAAGGTGATGGGCCTGTCCGGCTACGCCGGGCCACCGTCGCCGAACCCGTTCGTCGAGGAATTCGTCGAACTGCACGCCGATGGGCGCTACACCTTCGCCCAGCCCCTCGCGACGGATGATCCGCACAGCCTCGATGCACTGTTCGAGCGGTATTTCGGTCCTTTCCGGGACACGCTCGAATACAAGGCCCGGGTGGCCGCGGCGGCCCAGGAAATGCTGAATGTCGTGACCGCCCATCAGATCCGCGCCTTGGAAGCCAAGACGGATCTGAACCACTTGCTGTTCGAGGGCGGTGTGGCGCTGAACTGCCTCAACAACACCCCGCTGTTCGAGGGCTCGCGATTCGACGATATGGACGTGAGCTTCGGCGCCAGCGATACCGGCATCGTCATCGGGGCCGCGGTGCACGCGTGGATCGATCACCCGGACACCAGCGGCAAGCCGAAGCCCACGCCGCGGGTCACTCCGTATCTCGGTCCGGAATACGATGATTCGGCGATCGCGCAGGCCCTGCGCGAGTTCGGCGACCGAGTCGAATGGAGCAGGCGCGAGGACGACGAACTCGTCGACCTGGTGGCGAAACTGCTCACCGCGAAGACCGTCATCGGCTGGTACGAGGGCCGGCTCGAGCACGGCCCGCGCGCCCTGGGCCATCGCAGCATTCTGGCGAACCCGAACTTCCCGGATATCAAGGACGTCATCAATACCCGGGTCAAACACCGCGAACCATTCCGTCCCTTCGCGCCCCTCGTGCTCGAATCGGACGCACCGAAGATCTTCGACATGGGCCGCAAAACGCGTTCGCCGTACATGACTTTCGTCTTCCCGGTGCGTCCGGAGTTCCACGAGGTGATCCCGGGCGCGACCCATGTGGACGGCACCTCCCGGGTGCAGACCATCACCGAGGAGGACACCCCGCGGCTGGCGGCGCTGCTGCGCCGGTTCACCGTGCTGACCGATGTGCCCTGCCTGATCAATACCTCGTTCAATGTGGCCGGCGAGCCGATCGTCTGCACCCCGGCCGACGCCCTGAGGTGCTTCCTCGGCACGGAGATCGACTACCTCGTGCTCGGCAACCACCTCGTCGCCAAGGCCGGACCCGCCGCATGATGTTCGGCTCGGAGCCTCCCACGACCTTGCTCCTGCTCCGCCACGGCGAGACCGCGCTGACACCGGACAAGCGGCTCTCGGGCAGCGGCGGCTCCGACCCGGCCCTGTCCGAGACCGGGAGGCGGCAGGCCGAAGCCGTCGCGGATCTGCTCGCATCGCCGGTGCGGCGCGCGGAGCACGGCCCGGTGCGCGCCGTGGTGTCCTCGCCATTGCGCCGGTGCCGGGAGACCGCCGCGGCGGCCGCGCGGCGGCTGGGCCTCGAGGTCCTGTTCGACGAAGGCTTGCGCGAGGCGGATTTCGGCGCCTGGGAAGGGCTGACCTTCGCCGAGGTGCGCGAGCGCTATCCGGACGAGTTGGCGGCCTGGCTGGCCTCGCCGGCGGCGATACCGGGCGGTACGGGTGAGTCGTTCGAGGACGTGACGCACCGGGTCACGGCCGCGCGGGACAAACTGCTCGCGCGGTACGCGGGGGAGACCGTCCTGGTCGTCTCGCATGTGACGCCGGTGCGGCAGCTCATCCGGCTGGCGCTCGGCGCGCCGCCGCAGTCGGTGTTCCGACTGGACACCGCCGCGGCCTCGGTCTCGGCGGTGGCGTACGACGCGGACGGGAATGCGGCCGTGCGATTTCTCAATGACACGTCACATTTGCAATGAGACCCGCAGGCCGGCGCAGGTGTAGATCGCGGGCGTAGCGGGAACCCCGTGTGCAGGGTTGAAACTGCAGCCCAGTCTTCGGGGCGGACAGCTACCGGAGGCGACAGTCCGCCGCGGGCCGTTCGCGGTTCGCGTGCACCCCAAGGACCGAGGTCCTCACAATGTCTGCCCTGCGAACCCCCATTCCGATCACGGCCACCTCCACCATGGCCGCCGACTCCACGCCGTTGTGCACGGTGGCCGGCGAGATCGACATCCGCTCGGTCGATGCGCTCCGCACCGCACTCGCCGGCACCCTACGCGAGGGCGCGACAGTCATCGTCGATCTCAGCGGCGTCACCTTCTTCGGCACACCGGGCCTGCGGGCGCTCATCGACGCCCGGGTGTGGGCCGCCCAGCACGACTGCACGCTGTGGATCGTCGGATCGCCGTGTGTGAAGCGCCTCTTGGAGGTCATGGATCTGGCCGACGACTTCGGCATCCTGCACTGACGCCCGCACGGCCGGCCGGCGGCGCCGAGTGCGCGCCGGCCGGCATTAGGCTGGCCGGATGCCCTTGATCGAAGTGACCCATGCGGCCCATGTTCCCGAGGCCACCTTGCGCGAATTGGCCGACAAGCTCCCGCATCTGGTGTCCGTGGCGGTCGAATGCCCGGAGGAGCCCTACGACGGTGATCTGCAACCGGGTGACGTCGAGATCCGGTTCCGGGCGCTCGGGCCGCTGGATCGCAGCGGGCTGGACGCGGTGATCGAGATCCGATCCAAGTATTTCGAGAGCCGGGCGGTCGATTGGCAGGAGCGGGTCGACGAATTGCACGAGCGGATCGCGGAATCGACGGCGCTCGAGGACTTCGGCATTTACCTGTCATTGCCGGTCGCGGCCTGGGCGCAGACCGAATAAGGTTGCGGGCGAATCGATTCGGTCAGCTGGTGCGCGACGTCGGTTTGTCGCGCAGCACCGCGGCGGCGCGCTTGATCGCCTGCCGAATGCGGTAGTAGGTGCCGCAGCGGCAGACATTGTCGATCTCGTCGATGGCATCGTCGTCGGGATCCGGGTTGCGGGCGAGCAGCGCCACGGCATTCATGATCTGGCCGGGCTGGCAGTAACCGCATTGCGCCACATCGAGATCCAGCCACGCCTGTTGGACGGGATGCAGGGTCTCACCGTCCGCCAGGCCCTCGATGGTGGTCACGGTGCGCCCCTGCACGCGGTCCATCGGCAACCGGCAGGGCAGCACGGCGGCCTCGTCGAGCAGGCAGGTGCAGGCGTGACAGACCTCGATGCCGCAGCCGTATTTGGGGCCGCGAACCCCGAGAACATCGCGAAGTACCCACAGCAGCGGGACTTCCGCCGGCACATCCACGGTGACGGGCTCGGCATTGAGCGTGAACGAGTATTCGGGCACGGGCGGCTCCTAGCGCGGGAACGGTTCGAAATCGATCTCGGATTTCGCCGGGAACCGGTGCACGGGTTGCCCGGTGGCTTGGATCAGGGCGGTGGCCACGGCTCCGGCGGCGACCGGGACCGCGAGTTCGCCGGCGCCGCCGGGCCGGTCGCCCGAGTCGATGATCGACACCTCGAAAACCCGTGGGGTGTCCCGCATCCGGGCGAAGTGGAAGTGGGAGTAGCTGCCTTCCAACGGCAGCCCGCGCTCGATGTGCAGCCCCGCGGTGAGCACCGTGGAGATGGCGTCGGTGAGCCCGCCCATGAGCTGGGCCTCCAGCCCGAGCGGGTTCACGGCCAGCCCGACATCAACGGCGAAGTACGCCTTGGTGACGCGCGGCGCCTCCCCGGTCGCGTCGAGCTCCACCACGCACGCGATGACCGAACGATGCTCGGTGTGCAGCGAAACACCCAGTGCGATACCGGGTTCGGTCTCGCGACCCCAGCCGCTCAGGCGCTCGACCTCGGCGAGCACCCGTCGCGCCCGCTCGGATTTCGCGGTGCGCTTGCGAAATGCGAGCCGGTCCTGTCCGAGCAGGCGCGCGATCTCGTCGACCGCGATCTCCTCGCAGACGCGGGTATTGGCCGAGTACACCGAACGCCAGCTGCCGGTGTGCATGCGCACCGGCGCCTCGGTGAGTCCGTAGGTGACGACACCCAGGTCGTACGGGCACACCACCGAGGTGAGGAAGACCGTCTCGGCGAAGGACAGATTCCCGATCACCGGAACCCGGGCGACCATGGCGGTCAGGCATTCGCCGAGCCCGTGCCGGAAATCGGTTTCCACCGCGGCCACCCGGTGCTCGTAGCCGACCACCCGGTCCCCGGCGATATTGGCCCGCACCCGATGGTGGCTCGCGGGCCGCGCCCGGCCGTGCCGCATATCGTCGACCCGGGTCCACATCAACCGGACCGGCCGCCGCAGCGCGCGCGAGGCCTGCACCGCCTCCAGCGGCGCGTCGAAGAACAGCCGCCTGCCGAATGATCCGCCCGCGGGAACCACGGTGGCGCGCACCGCATTCGGAGGCAGTCCGAGATGCGCGGCAATGGTGTGGGCCGCGACGATCGGCGTCTGCATGGGCGCCCACACCTCGGCCCGATCGGCACGGACATCGGCCACCGCGCAATTGGACTCCAGGGGAGCGTGCGGCACGAACCCGAAATCGAAGTCCAGCTCCACGGTGGACGTTCCCGCCGCCACATCCTGTAGTCGGGGAATCACGAAGGGCGCGATGGTTTTCCGAAGCGTCGCCCGGATGGTGTCATCGGATTCGCCGTCGACCGGCCCCGGATTCCAGGCCACCCGCGCCGCGTGCCGGGCCGCGATGGCGTCCCCGAAGGTCCGCGCGCAGATCGCGACGCCGGTCTCGATCAGCGCGGCGTCGATCACCCCCGGCATGGCCCGGATGGCCGCCAGGTCGACCGCCAGCACGGTCCCCTTGATGGTCGGCGGGCGTGCGACGACCACCGGCAGCGCATCCGGAATCCGCAGGTCCATGGTGTATTCGTGGCGTCCGGTCACCATGGCGCGCGCATCCGGCCGCCCGTGCGGCCGGCCGATGATCCGATGTCCGGACCGCGGTTTCGGCGCCGCGACCACGGCGGCCAGCCCCGGATCGGCCGCCGCGCGGCTCAACTCCCCGTACGACAGCCGCCGCCCATCGGCCGCCACCACGAACCCCTCGGCCGTCCGCATTTCCCCCGAACCGATTCCCAGCCGGACCCCGGCCGCGGCGAGCAATCGCGCCCGTACCGCGGCCGCCGACCACCGCATCGGATCATAAAGACTGCGAACCGAATTCGAGCTACCCGTCATCTGGTTGAACAGCAGTTCCGGCCGCGCCGGCGCGAGCTCCACCGCCACCCGCTCGACCGGCAGCTCCAATTCCTCCGCCACCAACTGCGCCGCGACCGTGACAATCCCCTGCCCCACCTCCGCCCGCGGCAGCTGCACCGTGACCCGTCCGTCCGCGCCAACGGTGATCACCGTCAGCAGCCCGCTGGTCGGCGCTCCCGCGAGCATGAGAATGTCACCGAGATCGAGGAATTCGGGCACCGGCGGCGCCTGCCGCCACCCGGGTCCGATGTCGGCCCCGGCGCGCGGCGCGATCGTAGCGACGGTCAGCAGCGGCGCGGCGACGAGGCAGGAGAGGAAGTCGCGCCGCGTGGTCACGGCGTCATCCTCTCGAATGATAGCGAAACAGCATTACGACACGCCGGTCACCGGGGTGGCGGCGATGGGCGAGGTTCTCGGCCGAACCCGACCGCGCGGGCCCGCGGATCGGTCAGTATTCGGCATAGCCCGGCAACGCCGGGGCTGCCCGTTTTCAGGAGATTCGCATGGGTTCTTCGATATTCGCGGTGTTCCTGCCGCTCGCCCTCGCCCTGGTCATGTTCGGCCTCGGCCTGACCCTGACCGTCGACGACTTCGCGCGGGTGCTGCGCTATCCCAAGGCGGCCGCGATCGCACTGGTCTGCCAGATCGTGGTGCTGCCGCTGCTGTGCCTGGGGCTGGTGTACCTGTTCGGGCTGGAGGGGGCGCTGGCGGTGGGGATGATGCTGCTGGTCGCCTCGCCCGGCGGCACCTCCGCGAATCTGTTCAGCCATATCGCGGGTGGGGACGTGGCCTTGAACATCACGCTGACGGCCATCAATTCGGTGCTGGCGGTATTCACCATGCCGATCGTGGTCACCCTGTCGATTGCGGCATTTCTCGGCGACGAGGCCGGCATCGGCCTGCAACCGGCCAAATTCGTGCAGGTGATCGCCATCGTGCTGGTGCCGGTCGCCCTCGGCATGTGGGTGCGGCGGCGTTTCACCGAATTCGCCGAGCGCATGCGCCGGCCGGTCAAGATCGCGTCGGTGACGGTGCTGGTGCTGGTCATCCTCGCCGCCGTCATCAGCGAGTTCGATACCGGACTCGAGCATCTCGGGCAGCTCGGCGGGATATCGCTGCTGCTGTCGACGCTGAGCCTGACCATCGGATACTTCGTGCCGCGCCTGTTCCGGGTCGATACCGGGCAGTCCATCGCCTCGGCCTTCGAGATCGGCATTCACAATGCCACCCTGGCCATTGCCATCGCGGTCTCGGTCCTGGACAACGAGACCATGGCCATCCCCGGCGCCATCTACGGCATCCTCATGTTCTTCCCCGCCGCCGTGGCCGCGACGCTACTGGCCCGGCGGCAGAGGGAAGCGGCGCCGGCGCGGCAGCCGACCGGATCTCAGTAGTCGATGCGGTCGGTCTTGGCCAGCCACGCGTCGAACGGCGCGGTGCGATTCGGCAGGTCCAGCTGGTCGACCGGGGTCGGCCACAGCTCCCGCGGCTTCTTCTCGAACAGGTCGTAGAACTTCAGATCGTCGAATCCGGCCACCGCGGCATCGTGGCGATCGGCCGCGTAGACGATCCGGTCGACGCGCGCCCACAGCGCCGAGGACAGGCACATCGGGCACGGCTCACACGAGGTGATCAGCACGCAGCCCTCGAGGGAGAAGGTGTTCAGCTGCTTGCACGCGGCCCGCATGGCGCTCACCTCGGCATGCGCGGTCGGATCCAGGGTCGCGGTGACCCGGTTGTTCCCGAGCGCCACGATCTCGCCATCCTTGACGATCAGTGCGCCGAACGGCCCGCCGCCATTGGCCACGCTGTCGGTAGCCAGCTTGATCGCCTCGTCCAGCCAGGCGTGTTCGAGCTCCTGGATGCTCATTTCTTGGATGGCCACGAGAACTCCTTGTCAAATGAAACTTGTGTGAAGGAGTACACAGCCAAGCCGGCGCAGTCAGCTAGGGGTGGAAGACCTGAAGACCCCCGCAGGCTGAGACCCGGTTTTCGTAGACTTTCACAAACGGGCCCCAGCCTGTTACCTGCCGATTACGCCACGATCGGGGAGATCAGTAGGTGTAGAAACCGCGGCCGGTCTTGCGGCCCAGGTAGCCGGCGTCGACCATGCGGCGCAGCAGCACCGGCGGGGCGTACTGCGGCTCGCCGAATTCGGCGTACAGGGATTCGGCCACGGCGAGCGTGACGTCCAGGCCGACGGTGTCGGTCAGGCGCAGCGGGCCCATGGGGTGGGCGCAGCCGCTGACCATGCCCTCGTCGATGTCCTCGGCGCTGGCGAAACCGGTCTCGTACATGCGAATCGCATTGCACAGGTAGGGGATCAGCAGGGCGTTGACAATGAAGCCGGCCTGATCCTTGGACTCGATGGTGCGCTTGCCGAGGATGTCGCGGGCGTAGGCGGTGACCTTGTCGGCGACCTCGCGGTCGGTCTTGAGGGTCACCACGATCTCGACCAGCGGCAGCACGGGCACCGGATTGAAGAAGTGCACGCCCACCACGCGGCCCGGATTGGCGGTGGCATTGGCCAGCCGGATGACCGGGATGGAGGAGGTATTGGTGGCCAGGATGGTCTCGGGGGAGACGATGCCGTCCAGTTTGGTGAAGAAGTCGGTCTTGAGCGACTCGATCTCCGGGGCCGCCTCGATGACCAGCTCACGGTCGGCGAAATCGTTGATCGAGGTGGTGAGGGTGATGCGGGCGCGGGCCTCGTCGGCGGCCGCCTGCTCCAGGCGGCCGGACTTCACCGCGCGCGCCAGGGACTTCTCGATGCGGGCCACAGCGGCGTCGGCCGCCTCGGTGTCGCGCTCCAGAACCAGGACCGATCCGCCGGCGCGAGCCGCCACCTCCGCGATACCGGCACCCATGGTTCCGCCGCCGATCACTCCGATGCGTTGCACTGTCGCTGTCTCCTTGTACTCGGGTTTCTCGGCGCCTATCTTCCCGGATCGGGCGTGCCCACTTTCATCGGCGTGGGGGTTGTGAGGGCGGGCCGGGACGCTATTCGTCGACCGTCATCCGCACGCGCGGTTTGGGGGCGGTGCCGGTGCGGTCGACCATCGCCCACACCGAATCGATCATCGGAGCCAGCAGCAGTTCGCCGAGTTGCCGGACCAGGATTTCGACGATCTGGGTGGATTCGCGGCGGTCGGTGGACGCCAGGCCCGCCTCGCGCAGCGAAATCACCTCGGAGCGAACGAGTTCGACCAAACGCTCCAGAAACGCGAGCTGCGCGGGTTCGGGTTCCAGAATCGCGCGGCGCAGGTAGTTCACGACCGCCGGATTGTCCCGGAGCATCTCGCGCACGGCCTGATCGCGGGCGGCGGCCACCTCGCCGGGCGTGCCCGCGCCGGGGACCGAGTGCACCGCTTGGTGGAAGTACTCGCCGACCAGCTGGTCGACGGCATCGCGCAGACCTGCCTTGGTCTTGAAGTGGTGCTGGACGAGCCCCAGGGTGACGCCGGCCTCGGCGGCGACCGCGCGCAGCGAGACCCGGGATTCGCCGTGCTGGGCGAACAGGTCCATGGCGGCATTGCGAATGCGTGCCTTGGCGGTCAGGTCGTCGTTGGTGGCCCGTGGATTCAGCACATCGCCCCTCGAGTAGTCGGTATCAGGCGATTCTACGACGCGTAGTAATCAACTGGTCTGCTGTCCATGAAATGTTACTGTTGACCTGTTGACTATACAACCGTATTGTTCGCTTTCATGGAGGATGCAATGCGGCCGCCCCTTGCCGGTGTCGAGGTCGTCTCGCTCGCGGTGAATCTGCCCGGGCCGCTGGCCGCCGCGCGGCTGGCCGAGCTGGGCGCGACGGTGGTCAAGGTGGAACCGCCCGGCGGCGATCCGCTGGCCGCGGCCGCGCCGGACTGGTACGGGAAGCTGATTGCCGCTCAGTCGGTGGTCACCCTCGACCTCAAGCAGGCGGCCGATCGCGCCAAGCTCGACGAACTGCTGGCGACCGCGGATCTGCTGATCACCTCCATGCGGCCCAGTGCGCTGGCCAAACTGGGATTGGCCCAGCCGCAGGAGCGCTTCCCGCAGGTGTCGCTCATCGAGATCGTCGGGCACGCCGACGATCCGGAGGTGCCAGGACACGACCTCAACTATCAGGCCGTGCACGGAACCCTGCTGCCGCCGGCCATGCCGACCGTGCCGCTCGCTGACATGCTCGGGGCCGAGCGCGCGGTCTCCACCGCGCTGGCCGCGCTGGTGCGCCGGGCGAAAACCGGTGCCGGACAGCCTTATCGGGTTGCCCTGGAAGAGGCGGCGGCGCGTGCGGGCGATGCGGTGCGCTATCGCCTCACCGCACCCGGCGCGATACTCGGCGGCGCGTTCCCGGGCTACGGCATCTACGAGTGCAAGGACGGCTACGTCGCGCTCGGCGCGGTGGAACCGCACTTCTTCATGGGCGCGCTGGCCGCCTTCGGCGCCGACGGCAGCCATGCGGGCTTCCGCGCGGCGTTCGCCGAGCGGACCATTGCCGAACTCGAAGCCATCGCGGCACGGAAAGACCTGCCGCTCAACGGAATCAATACCGAGACCGGAAAGTAGAACACCGATGTCCGCACTCTTCCCCGATTACCGCCCCACCTGGGAGACCGAGCAGCATCGCGAGCTGCGCAGACACGCCGCCGAATTCTTCAAGAAGGAAGCCGTGCCCAATCGCGAGCGCTGGACCCACGCGCACCAGGTGGACCGCGAGTTCTGGAACAAGGCCGGCGACGCGGGCCTGCTCGGCCTGGATCTGCCCGAGGAATTCGGCGGCGCCGGAGGCGATTTCGGCATGCAGGCGGTCGTGCAGGAAGAGCTGGTCTACGCGCACGACAATGGTTTCGGGTTCTCCGTGCACTCGCCGATCGTGTCGCACTACGTGTACAACTACGGCAATGCCGAGCAGCGCGAGAAGTGGCTGCCGGGCATTATCAGCGGTGAGCTGGTGCTGGCCATCGCCATGACGGAGCCGGGCACCGGATCGGATCTGCAATCGGTGCGCACCACCGCCGTTCGCGAGGGCGACCATTACGTCATCAACGGCTCGAAGACGTTCATCTCCAATGGAACCCACTGCGATCTGCTGGTGATCGTCGCGAAGACCGATCCGAGCAAGGGCGCCGCCGGGGTCTCGCTCATCGTGGCCGAGACCAAGGATCTGCCCGGGTTCGAGCGCGGGCGGGTGCTGGAGAAGATGGGGCAGCATGCGCAGGACACCCGCGAGCTGTTCTTCTCGGACATGCGGGTGCCGGTGGCGAATCTGCTCGGCGAGCAGGAGGGGCTGGGCTTCTACCAGCTCATGGAACAGCTGGCCCGCGAGCGGCTGATCATTGCGAGCCTGTGCTCGGCGCTGGCGGAAGCCGCCGTGCTGGAGGCGCTGCGGTACTCGCGCGAGCGCGAGGCGTTCGGCCGGCCGATCGGCAAGTTCCAGCACAATGCCTTCACCCTCGCCGAGGTCAAGACCGAGGCGCTGGCCATCAAAACCCTTGTCGACCATGCGATCCAGCAGTACATCGACGGCAAGAACGACCCGTCGACGGCCTCGATGGCCAAGCTGTTCGCCGCCGAGACCTGCGACAAGGTCGTGGACAAGTGCCTGCAGCTGTTCGGCGGCTACGGCTACATGATGGAGTACCCGATCGCGAACATGTACACGGGCTCCCGGGTGAACCGCATCTACGGCGGCACCAGCGAAATCATGAAGGAAATCATCTCGCGCTCGCTGTGAGCGGAACCAACTCTCGGGACTCTCAGGTGCTTCGCCCCGAACCCCCTCGTACGAGGCGCGGCGCGGGCTCCTATCCCAGAAGGGATTCTCGGAATGACAACCGAGGCATACATTTTCGAGGCTATCCGGACGCCGCGCGGTAAGGGCAAGAAGACCGGTGCGCTGCACGGGGTGAAGCCGATCTCGCTGGTGGTGGGGCTCATCGAGGAACTGCGGGTGCGGTTTCCGGATCTGGACGAGGACCGCATCTCGGATGTGGTGCTGGGCTGCGTGACCCCGGTGGGGGATCAGGGCATGGATATCGCCCGGACGGCAGTGAATCTGGCGGGGCTGCCGGACACGGTGGGCGGGGTGCAGATCAACCGGTTCTGCGGTTCCGGGCTGTCGGCGGTCGGCATGGCCGCATCCAGTGTGCGCGGCGGGTTCGAGGAACTCGTCATCGCGGGTGGCGTGGAGTCCATGTCGCGCGTCGAAATGGGCAGTGACGGTGGGGCGATGGCCTACGACGCGGCCACGGCCTACGACAACTACTTCATCCCCCAGGGTGTCGCGTGCGACCTGCTCGCCACGATCGAGGGGTACACCCGGGAGGATGCGGACGCCTACGCGGTGCGCTCACAGCAGCGCGCGGCGGCGGCGTGGGACGGCGGCTACTTCGCCAAATCCGTTGTGCCGGTGAAGGATGTCAATGGCGTCACGATCCTCGACCATGACGAGCACATTCGGCGGAACACCGGCGTCGCGGATCTGGGCAAGCTGCAGCCGGCGTTCGCCATGGTCGGCGAGTTCGGCGGTTTCGACGCCGTCGCCACGCAGAAGTACACCTTCGTGGAGAAGGTGAATCACGTGCACACCGGCGGCAACAGCTCCGGGATCGTGGACGGCGCGGCCCTGGTCCTCGTCGGCAGCAGGGAGGCCGGCGAGGCCAGCGGCCTGGTGCCGCGGGCACGCATCGTCTCCTGCGCCACCAGCGGCTCGGATCCGGTGCTCATGTTCGAGGGGCCGATTCCGGCCGTGGACAAGGCTTTGGCGCTCGCGGGTCTGACCGTCGACCGGATCGACGTGTTCGAGATGAGTGAGGCGTTCGCCGCCGTCGCGCTGAAAGTCCAGGCGCACTTCGGGATTCCCGACGAGAAGTACAACGTGAACGGCGGCGCCATCGCCATGGGGCATCCGCTCGGGGCGACCGGCTCGATTCTGGTCGGCACCGTGCTCGACGAGCTCGAGCGCACCGGCGGCCGCTACGGGCTGATCACGCTCTGCGTCGCAGGCGGCATGGGCGTCGCCGCCATCATCGAGAGGGTCTAAAACGCAATGACCGACAACACTATTCGCTGGGACCGCGACGCCGACGGCATTGTCACGCTGACGCTGGACGATCCGAACCAGTCCGCCAACACCATTACCGAGGCGTTCCAGGCGTCGCTGACCGCCGTGCTGGATCGCATCGAGGCCGAGCGGGACGAGATCACCGGAGTCGTCCTCACCTCGGCCAAGAAGACCTTCTTTGCGGGCATGGACCTGAATGTGCTGCTGGAACAGCTGGTTCCGGCGGCGTCGGAGGAGATCCTCGCGGTCACCACTGCCTTCAATGCGCAGCTGCGCCGCCTGGAGACCATCGGCAAGCCCGTCGTGGCCGCCATCAACGGCGCCGCGCTGGGCGGGGGTCTCGAGCTCGCGTTCGCCACCCATCACCGCATTGCCGCCGATGTGCGCGGCGCCCAGATCGGCCTGCCCGAAGTGCTGCTCGGCGTGCTGCCGGGCGGTGGCGGCATCGGTCGCGCGGTGCGGCTGATCGGCATCCAGGGCGCGCTCATGCAGGTGCTGCTCACCGGCGCCCGGATGAGCCCGGCCAAGGCGCTGAAGGTCGGCGTCATCGATGAAATCGTGGGCAGCGTCGAGGAATTGGTGCCCGCCGCCAAGGCGTGGATCAAGGCCAATCCGGACAAGAACGCCCAGCCGTGGGATGTACAGGGTTACAAGATCCCCGGCGGCTCGCCGTCCACCCCGGCCTTCGCGGCCAATCTGCCCGCCTTCCCGGCGAACCTGCACAAGCAGCTCAAAGGCAATGACCACATGCCCGCGCCGCGCGCCATCATGGCCGCCGCGCTGGAGGGCGCGCAGGTCGATTTCGACACCGCGCAGCAGATCGAGGCGCGCTACTTCGTGTCCCTGGTCAAGAGCCAGGTGGCGCGCAACATGATCCAGGCGTTCTTCTTCGACCTCCAGCAGGTCGAGGGCGGCGCGGCGCGGCCCGAGGGCATCGAGAAGAAGCCGATCAAGAAGGTCGGCATTCTGGGCGCGGGAATGATGGGCGCGGGCATCGCCTACGTCACCGCCAAGGCGGGCATCGATGTTGTGCTGAAGGACATTTCGCTCGAGAGCGCACAGAAGGGCAAGGCGTACTCGGAGAACCTCGAGGCCAGGGCCCTCGCGAAGGGCCGCACCACCGAGGAGAAGTCCAAGGCGCTGCTGGACCGCATCCATCCGACCGCCGACCCAGCCGATTTCGCGGGCGTGGACTTCGTCATCGAGGCCGTCTTCGAGAACACCGAGTTGAAGAACAAGGTCTTCCAGGAGATCGAGGGTCTCGTCGAGCCTGGCGCGGTGCTCGGCTCCAACACCTCCTCGCTGCCCATCACCGGGCTGGCGCAGGGTGTGCGGCAGCCGCAGGACTTCATCGGCATCCACTTCTTCTCGCCCGTCGAGGCCATGCAGCCCATCGAAATCATCAGGGGCGAAAAGACTTCGGACGAGACCCTGGCCCGGGTCATCGACTACACCCTCGCCATCAAGAAATACCCGATCGTCGTCAATGACGGCCGCGGCTTCTACACCACCCGCGTGTTCTCCCTGTGGCTGCTGGAAGCCATGACCATGCTCACCGAGGGCATCGACCCGGCCACCATCGAACAGGCGGGCTTCCAGGCCGGATACCCCGCCGCGCCGCTGCAGGTCGCCGACGAGCTGTCCTTCGGGACCATCCGCAAGATCATGGACGAGACCATCGCGGCCGCGGAGACCGAGGGAGTCCAACTCGCGGAATCGATTCCGGTCGCGCACGAGGTGGTCGTGACCCTTATGGACCGCTTCGACCGCACCGGCAAGCTCGGCGGCGCGGGCTTCTACGAGTACGCCGACGGCAAGCGCGCCGGTCTCTGGGACATCCTGCGCGAGGAGTACAAGACCAGCCGTGAATCGGCAGTTCCCTTCGAGGACTTGCAGGACCGCCTGATGTTCATCCAGGTCCTCGAAACCCAGAAGTGCTTCGACGAAGGCGTCATCGCTTCGGACGCCGACGCCAATATCGGCTCCATCTTCGGCATCGGATTCCCGGCCTGGACGGGCGGCGTGCGCCAGTTCATCGCCGGATATCCGGGCGGCCGCGCGGCCTTCCTGGCCCGCGCCGAGGAACTGGCCGAGCGCTACGGCGCGCGCTTCCGCGTGCCCGCGAGCCTGCGCGCCGAGTAGGGCGCAGCGGTGGCGGGCAGCCGTGACCACGCGCCGCGTCGCGGCTCCCCGCTTTTACTCCGGCCTCCCGCGAGGCCGCACGAAAGGTCTGCGAAACCATGAATCGACCCGGATCCGAGCCCGAAACCCTGTGCGCGGCATTCCAGAAGACCGTGGCGGCCCACGCCTCCGAGGTCGCATTGCGCACCGTCGGCGACGGTGTGGTCATCACATGGGGTGAGTACGGGGACCGGGTTCGGTCCATCGCCTCCGGGCTGGCGCGGTTGGGCGTCCGCCCGGGGGACACCGTGGCCTTGATGATGACGAATCGTCCCGAGTTCCATCTGTGCGACACCGCGGTCCTGCACACGGGCGCCACGCCGTTCTCGGTCTACAACACCAATCCGCCGGAGGTGCTCGGCTACCAGTTCGACAATGCCGATGCCAAGATCGTCATCTGCGAGGAGCAGTTTCTGCCGCAGGTGCGCGCGGGTATGGAGCTCGGCGGCAAGGTCGAGCAGATCATCTGCATCGGCGACGCGCCCGGGGTGCTCACCCTCGCCGACGTGCAGGCCGCTCCCGCACCGGAATTCGACTTCGAGGCCAGCTGGCGTGCGGTGCGCCCGGAGGATCTGCTGACCATCGTCTACACCTCCGGCACCACCGGCATGCCCAAGGGCGTGGAGATCACGCACGCCAATCAATGGGCCAGCGCCAAGCTCATCGATGAACTCATGGCGGCGGTGGGGGGATTGAGCGCCGAGGACGGCGTGATCTCCTACCTGCCGGACGCACACATGGCCAATCGCTGGGTGGCGCACTACAACTCGTTGAAGACCGGCGTCCGCATCACCACCGTGGCCGACCCGAAGCAGGTCATCACGGCGCTCACCGAGGTGCGTCCCGCGCTGTTCCTGGGTGTTCCACGGATCTGGGTGAAGGTCAAAGCCGGTCTCGAAGCCAAGATCGCCGCAGAAGAGGCGCCCAAGCGCGCACTACTGGAGTGGGCATTGGCGTCGGGTCGCCGAATCGCGCACGCCAACACCGAGGGCCGCGGCCCCGGACTGCTCGACCGGCTCCAATATCGCGCCGCCTCTCCGATTCTCGCGAAGGTGCGCGAGCAGCTCGGCGTGGACAATCTTCGGATCGCGGTGTCGGCCGCGGCGCCGATTCCGGTGGAGGTCCTCGAATTCATGGTCGGGCTGGGTATTCCCGTCTGTGAAGCGTGGGGCCTGACCGAGGGCACCTGTGCGCTGACCATCAACCGCCCCGATGCCACCCGTATCGGCACCGTCGGCACTCCGGTGCCCGATGCCGAGATCGCGCTGGGCGAGGACGGTGAAGTCCTGGCCCGCGGACCCATGATCATGCGCGGCTACCGCAAATTCTCCGAGAAGACCACCGAGGCAATCGATTCCGATGGCTGGCTGCACACCGGCGATATCGGTGAGATCGACGCGGCCGGCTACCTGCGGATCGTCGACCGCAAGAAGGAACTCATCATCAACGCGGCGGGGAAGAACATGTCCCCGGCCAATATCGAGAACGCGCTGACCGCCAACCTCCCCTTCGCGGGACCCGTGGTTGTGATCGGCGACGCGCGGCAATACAACACCGCGCTGATCACCCTCGACCCGGAAGCGGTCCTGAAATTCGCCGAGCAGCACGGTATTTCGGGTTCGATGGCCGACCTCGCGGCGAATCCGGCCGTGCACGCGGCGGTCCAGTCCGGCGTCGACGCCGCCAACAAGACGCTGTCGCGAGTCGAACAAATCAAGAAGTTCACGATCCTCCCCGATACCTGGGAACCAGGCGGCGACTATCTCACCCCCACAACGAAATTGAAGCGCAAGCCGATCGCGGCCGGATACGCCGACCGCATCGACGAAATGTACGTGTAGCGCAGTTCACCGCCGGTGACGAGATACGCAAAGGAGCGTAATCCCATGATCTGGACCCAACTCGGAGCCCAGTTCGGAGTAGACGGCCGCCCCGCCCGCTATCTCCGCGCCTTCCGCCCCCCGAACACCGGCACGGACGAAGTCTTCGCCCCCGGCGAAACGGCCCCCGGGCTCCTGCGCAACCCGAGGATCCCCTACGACATCACGACCGTCGAAACCCCCGACGGCGCCCGCATCCACGTCCGCGAATACGGCCCGCGCACCGCCCCCCGCATCCTGCTCATCCACGGCTACGCCTGCCGAATCGAATACTGGAACCCGCAAATCAACCAACTAGCCGACCGCTACCGCGTCATGGTCTACGACCAGCGCGGCTTCGCCCGCAGCACCCAAGGCCACCGCCCATTCAGCGTCGACGCCCTCGGCGACGACCTGTCCCAGCTCCTCGCGGCCCTGTTGTCCCCAGGCGAGCAGGTGACCATCGCCGGCCACAGCCTCGGCGGCATCGCCATCATGTCCTGGGCGGCCCGCCATCCTCAGGAAGTCACCCGCTACGCCCGCTCGGTCCTGCTCATCGACACCATCGCCGACCGCTTCGCGGCCCACACCCTGATCCTGCCTTTCCCCGGCCTCGACCGCCCCCACCGCGAGCGCCTCCTGGCCTACGCCCTCGGCAAATTCCCGGTCCCGAACCCGGCCCTGCTGGGCGCGTTCTTCCGCCTCACGGTCCTCACCACCCGCACGAAGCCCGCCGAAACCGCCTTCACCGAAGCCTTGATCACCTCCTGCCCCAACCCCTTCCGCACCCGAGCCCCCCGAGTCCTGGCCGACCTCGACGTCACCCCCGGCCTCCCGCACCTGACCATCCCCACCACAATCCTGGTCGGCTCCGCCGACCGCCTGACCCCACCCACCGCCTCCCGCCGCATCGCAGACCTGCTGCGCGCCAACGGATCCACCCCCCGCTACCGCGAACTCCCCGGCCTAGGCCACTGCACCACCCTCGAAGACCCCGCCACGGTCACCGCCGAAATCGAACGCGCCCTCCAGCCGGACGCCCAGGGCCGAGCCGCCGGCTAGCCGCCGAGGCAGGATCCGCTACCCCCGATGCTCGGTTCCTCACCGCGGGTTGGCCCACAACTTGACCGGCTGCACATCGTCCTGATCGGCCCATTCAGGTCGCGGCGCTGCCACTGCGGCGTCCCTCTTCTCGTCCCGAATGAACTGCTCATATACCTTGTGCGCCTGCGCTTCCGCGTCGGCCCGCGCCGCCTTGTACTGCTCGATTATGGTCCGTTCGAGCTGTTGGGTTCCCTCGGCGACGGCGTGCGGCGACAGCCTGATCTGGGTGATCTGCCCGTAGGCATCCACCTCGATCGCCATGGTGCGGTCATCGGCGCGAGCCTGGGCTCGCACCTCCCCGATGACCCTGTCGATCTTTTCGGCCCGCGCGCGACGCTGGTCCACCTGCTTCGCTCCCCTTCATCCGGATCGTCCATGCCGGGTCGTCTCCCCCCGACTGCTCGACACTGTAGCGAAGATCTGCGTCGGGTTGTTCACTGTTCATACCGGCCGCTACTATCCAGCAGCATTGTGGTCGGTGATGGGGGACTCGTGAAACGAAAACTATTGGTGGGGTTGTCGACATGGTTGCATTTGATCCCGAAAAGATTCGTGCGCTTGCGACCGATACGCGTACCCATTGCGGTGCGATCGGCAAACTGGCCCCGATCGGGGTGGCCGACCGTAACGCCGCTCTTCCTGCGATGCCATTCTCGGCCTTCGCGGACCGCATCAAGGAGGTGCTCGAGGCGATGGACCGGGTGGTCACCCTCCATCAAGGCAGGCTTACCCAGTTCGCGGACCAAACCGATGCTGCGGCGGGCGCTGTCGATGTGATGGAAGAGACGAATGTAGCCGGATTCCAGGGGATAAAGTGAGTGACGAGAAGATCACAATCTCCACGGTACTCGGGTGGAAGCTCGATTCGGCGCGCTTCGCCGGTGCGCAGGCGATGAACGCCGGCATTACCCTAGAGGCTGAATCCATCAATGCTGACAAGGCTATTCAGGGGTCCGAATCCTACTTCGGTGAGGCCGCCGGTGCTGCCGCCCGCACCATGTCGACCAAGTTGAAGAACGAGGCGGTTACGTCCGGTGATGTCCTCGATGCCATTCATCGGCAGATCGACACCACGGCCACCGATTTGCAATCCGATATCGAGAGTTTGCAGTCGGTTGTCGACGAGATCAAAGAATCGGAGTGGAATCTCTTCTACGATGACGAGAACGGTGACGTGCAGTCATACGACTCGAACTGGGAGACAATAAAAAACAATTGGGGGAACCCGGCTTCTGTTGCCTGGAAGACCGCTGAGTGCCTCCGATTGAGTGCGGATCTCAAACAGGCGTTCTGGGATGTGCAGGAAACCGACAAGATCGGTGCGCGCAACCTGGCCACGCAGCTCGAGAACGTATCCCAGGATGTCAAGCTGGTGCTGGCCGGCATACCGGACAATGCCGCACTCAAGGATATTCTCCTGAACTACCAGGTGGATACGACGAAGTCCGAGATCGTTGTCTGGCCCGACTCGACTCTGCTGGAACTGATCAGGTTGAAGTATCCTGACATTCAGGCGGTGGAGATGACGGTCGAAGAAAAGGCCGCGATGGATGAACTCTGTAACCCACTCTACGGCGGCAATCCGCTCAACTATCAGACGTTCAACGAAATCAAGAACGAAGCAGAGGCGTTCGGAAAGACCAACAAGTACACCGCAGTATTTGACGGCTCGAAGGATGACGGTCATGCGGACGCGGCTCGGCACGCCTACTGGAATGCGCGTATGACTCAGGAGTTCGGCGCCGAATGGGCAGAGCAGTACGCCAGCGCCCATGAAATGGTCGGCGGAAACGGTCCGCAACGTGAGGCGATGGACCTCAAGAACAATGAGGTTGGCCGCCAGATCGGCCTTGGCGAATATGAACGCATCACCGGAAGATCTGCAATCAGCGGTCATCGCTGCGGTCGATAGGGGCGACACTATCGTCATCCACAGACCCAATGGGTCCGACGCTCCCGCTCAGATTGCCTTCAGTAATACCGTTGGTTGGGACCAGACCAGAAGTCCTGCGGGCGTGGATATCCCACTTCCCGGAAAGTGAGTGTGAGGTAAGTGAAAGTAGCCACGATCGTTGTCGGCGTCCTGATGGTGCCGCTGCTGGCCGGATGTGCGGCCAAACACGAAAAGCCTGCCGCGAAAACGTGTCTATCCGAAATCCGCCTCGATAGCGAGCCGCAGCCGCTCGGTTCGAGCCAGGCGCTGACGGCGGCGATCAAAACCGCCGGGCGCGGGCAGCAACCCGTCAGTCTCGGTGAGGTAACGCGCGCCGCCGGTTGGTCCGATGAATGGGACACGGTGATCGACGCTTCTGCGGCTAGGGACGATGAGCGGATGAACGCGAGCGCCCAGATCCCGACGGGTACTTGCTGGAAGGGGCTACCACCCCGGATCGGTTCCGACCCGGTGCCTTCCGGGTACTACGTCTTCCTCAAAGACCGGCAGGTGGTGCAGTCCGTGATGTGGGATACCGGCCATGAATTCCTGGTGTTCGGTTCCGTTGAACGCCTGACTCACGAATCCATGCTGAATCCCAAAGGCGGAGAACTCAGAACATACTGAGTTGGGTGGGTCAACAGGCGGCGTGCAGGCGCGAAACCTATTGTGGCCGTGACAGCCTCAACAGCGATCAGTTCCCCGTCCGCGCTGCTGTGCAGCGCGATCACCCCTCGCAATGCCGGTCGGCATCAGCATTGCGGAAGTGCTCGGTGGCTTCCCGGCGGTAGGCGTCGGGGGTCTGTCCGGTCCAGCGGTGGAAGGCGCGGCGCAGCGCGCGGGCGTCGGTGTAGCCAAGGCGGGCGGCGACCGATCGCACGGGAAGTTCGGTGCCGCGCAACAGATCCAGGGCCTGCTGGTGGCGCATGTCGTCGACTTCCGCGCGCCAGGTGGTGCCCTGTTCGCGCAGTCGGCGCTGCAGGGTGCGCGAGCTGATCGCCAGTCGGCACGCGAGTGTGTCCAGGTCCAGCTCGCCGCGCGCCGCCGCCTCGGCCATCGCCGACCGGAGCCTGTCGCGCCAGCTCGGTGCGGGCCGGCCCGAGGCGAGGATGAGTTCGGCGTAATGGTGGACCACCGCACCCAGGTGCGGATCGGTCCCGGTCGGCAGCGGGCCGGCGTCGAGGAAGGTGATCTCCGAGCGCGGTGCACCGAAATAGATTCGGGTGGTGTCGAATTCGTCGTACAGGACCGAGGATCGGCGCGTGGCGCGATGAGTGAAGGCGACCCGGACGGGAGTGATGCGCTGCCGGGTGGCCGCGCGGATTCGGCGCAGCAGACTCGCGAGCACGAATTCCTCGACCGGTGCCAGAACCCGGTCGGGTTCCAAGGGCATGGTGCGGATGGTGAGCAGGCGGCCGTCCTCCACCAGCTCCCAGTCGCCGGTGGGGTCGGTGGCCACCGCCCGCAGTTCGATCACGGTGCGCAGGCTCTCGGCGAGGGTGGCCCGGCAGAAGAACAGGTAGTCCCATGCGCGCAGGTCGCCGTGGTCCGCGGCGTCGGCGGCGCACAACCCGGATCCCGGTCCGGCGAGGTCGTCGATCAGTTCCCATATGCGCCAAACCGATTCGGTGGGCACGCGCAGCAGGGCGTCATCGAGTGCGGCCGGGGCCAGGCCCGCGATGGTGTGCAGGTGCGCGGGGGGCACTCCCACGCGTACGGCGGCCGTCCGGATTACGGCGGCGGTGCGTGCGGGGATGGTGCCGTCGATCATCGGCGCAGCATAACGGCCAAAGAATCCTTCCGACCGGTCCATTTGGCGTATGAAGTCCTCCTACCGGCACTTCGAGTCCCCGAGTCGCCGTCCTCGCCGACCCTAGATTCGAAGACGCACACCGGGCAGCGGACCGGCGACATCGCGAGTTCGCTGCCATCGCGACCGAGTCGGTCGCGCCGTGTGGCACTGTTCGCGGGGCGCTCGCCGCTCCGAACACTCTGCACCAGAAGAGGTTTCATCATGTCCCGCCTGCCCCTGATCCAGCCCGACGCCGCCACCGGCAAGGCCGCCGACCTGCTCGCCGGTGTCCAGAAGGCCCTGGGCGTCACTCCGAATATGACCAAGGCCATGGTCAACAGCCCCGCCGTACTCGAGGCCTACCTCGGGTTCTCCGGCGCACTTGCCGGCGGTGCGCTGTCGGCCGCCACCCGCGAGCGGATCGCGCTGCTGGTCGCCGAGGAAAACGGGTGCGACTACTGCCTGTCCGCGCACTCCTACATTGGTGCGAACATCGCCGAACTCGACGCCGCCGAGATCGAGGCCAACCGCCACGCTCGCTCGGCCGACCCGAAGGCCGAGGCCGTCCTGACCTTCGCTGCCGCCGTGGTCCGCTCGCGCGGTGGCGTCGCCGAAACCGAGGTGAAGGCCGCTCGAGCTGCCGGCCTGTCCGACGGCGAGATCGTCGAGACCATCGCCGGTGTCGCACTCAATGTGTTCACCAACTACCTGAACAAGGCCGTCGAGACCGACATCGACTGGCCCGTTGTCCGCCACCACCAGCACTGACAATTCGTTCGTGATCGGGTCCGGACTCCACCCGCAGCGATGGGGTCCCGGGCCCGGCCACGGATATCGGTACTGAATCTCCCGCTCGCTCAGGAGAAGTCGGCGAGGTGGTCGCGGACCCATTCGGTGTAGGTCCGGGGCGCGTGTCCGGTGAGTGCTTCGACCACGGTGTTGACCTCGGCGGGCTTGCCGACGGTCGCGGCCATCAGGTCGAAGAGCGCGTTGATGAACGCCGGGTCCATGAACTGTGCCATCTGCGCCCGCACCGGGGCATCGTCGAGCTCCTCGAAGGTGAGCGGGCGATTCAGCGCCGCGCCCAGGATCTCGACCTGTTCCACCTGGGTCAGCGATTGCGGGCCGGTGAGGTCGTAGATCTTCCCGGCGTGCCCGCCCGCCAGCACCGCCGCGGCCACGTCGGCCACGTCGTTCTCGTGCACGACGGAGGCGGCGGCCTGCCCGTACGCGGCGCGGATGACATCGCCGCCGGCCAGCTGCATGGCGAAGGTCAGCGAGTTGATGGCCGGGAACAGCAGACGCAGGAACGTCCATTCGATCCCGGAGGCTTCGACCGCCGCTTCCACCTCGCGGTGGTACTGCGCGATCACATCGGGCTGAGTCTCCGCGCCGTCGACCACCGCGCCCGAGGACAGGAAGACGATGCGCTTCACCTCGGCGCGCCGGGCCGCGGCCAGCAGCGGTGCGACCTCCATGCCGTAGGGCAGCACCAGGAAGATGGCTTCGACGCCCGAAACCGCCTCGGCCAGCGCGGTTTCGGAGGTGAGGTCCCCCGCGGCGACCTGCACGCCGGCCGGGAATCCAGCGGTTTCGGGGCGGCGGGTCAGGGCGCGTACCGGCTGGTCCGCGGCGAGCAGGGCATCCACGGTCTGACGGCCGAAGTGAGCGGTGGCGCCGACGACGAGGTACATGGTTACTTCCCTTCGAATCAGCGACCCTGGTCGGTCGCATGCTTCGAACCGTATCAGAACGGAATGATCTATTCCAAATCAGATTTCCGGGTTGACCGGAATGATTCATTCTGTTTCACTAAAAGGGAACAAAGCATTCCGTTCTGGTTCGCCAGCCGGCCTCAGGAGACAGCAGTGACCATCGCAGTCGAACATCCGACGATCGAAACCCCAGCCACCACAACAGAGTCCACCGGGCCGCTGCCGCGACGCTGGTGGGGGCTGGCCGCGATTCTGGCCGCGACCCTGCTGAACCTGCTCGACGCCACCATCGTGAACGTGGCCGCGCCGGCCATTCGCGGTGAGCTGGGCGGGTCGGTGGCGACCGTGCAGTGGCTCAGTGCCGGATACACCCTGGCCATGGCCATCGGGCTGCTGACCGGCGGGCGGCTCGGCGATATGTACGGCCGCAAGCGGGTGCTCATGATCGGGCTCACCGGATTCCTCATCGCGTCGCTGCTGTGCGGAGCGGCCGGGTCCATCGAGCTGCTGCTGGCCGGGCGCGTGGTGCAGGGGCTGTTCGCGGCGATCATGGTGCCGCAGTGCTTCGGGCTCATCCGCGATCTGTTCGGGCGCGAATTCGGTAAGGCCTACGCCGCTTTCGGCCCGCTGATCGGCGTCGCCACCATTGCCGGGCCGATCGTGGCCGGGCTGCTCATCGACGCCGACCTGCTCGGCAGCGGCTGGCGCTCCATCTTCCTGATGAACCTGCCGCTGGGCGTTGTGGCGCTGGCACTGGGCGCGTGGATTCTGCCCGCCGCCGCGCCGCTGCCGGGTCTGAGCCTGGATCTGCGCGGCGCGGTCGTCGCCGGAGCCGGGCTGGGAATGCTGCTGTACCCGCTGGTCGAGGGCCGGGAAGCCGGGTGGCCGAGCTGGATGATCGCCATGCTGATCGCCTCGATTCCGGTGCTCGGGCTGTTCACCCGCGATCAGGTGCGGCGGTCCCGGACCGGGCGAGTCGCGCTCATCGAGACCAGCATGTTCGCCAAGCGCTCGTACACCTCCGGCATCGGCTTCGTCACCGTGTTCTTCGGCGGGGTCGGCGGGTTCTCGCTGGCGGTCGGGCTGTTCCTGCAGCTGGGTCTGGGTTACGGCGCGCTGCGGGCCAGCCTGACCATGGCGCCCTGGGCGATCGGCGCGTTCCTCGGTTCCGGGGTGAGCGCGGGCCTGGCACCCAAACTCGGCCGCAAGGTGCTGCACCTCGGGCTGGCGGGCATGCTGCTCGGCCTGATCGCGCTGTTCTTCCAGTTCGGCGGATCGACCGCGCCCGGGCCGCTCGCCTTGGCCCCGGCCTTGCTGGGATACGGGCTCGGCATGGGCATGATCTTCGTACCACTGTTCGGAATCATCGTCGGTGAGCTCGACAACCACGAAATCGGTTCGGCCTCAGGGCTGTTGGAGTCGTTCCAGCAGGGCGCGGCGGCACTCGGCGTGGCCGTTCTGGGCACGGTGTTCTTCAGTGGTTTCGCACTCGGCGACGGCCCGGCTGTCGCATTGAACGCCATGCGGACCGTCACCGGGGTGGCGATCGCACTGACTGTGGCCTCTTTCGCGGTGGTGTACGGACTGCCGAAACAGAGTGCTGCACAACCGCACTGACCATGACCCACATCCAGGTCCGCCCCGGCCCAATCCGGCCGGGGCGGACCTGCGCGGCATGGCATCGGATCGTCACTGGGTTCGGGGGTTGAGGCAGATGGGTGTGCCCTCAGGGTCGAGGACGATGGTCCAGGGTTGGTGGCCTTGCCAGTCGGGATTGGCGCCGGGCTGGTGTTCGGGCAGGGTGGCGCCCAGTTCGACCGCGCGTGCGGTCGCGGTGGCGACATCGTCGACGGTGAGGTCGAGGTGGACGCGTTTGGGGTGGTCGGGATCGTCCGGCCAGCGCGGTGGGGTGTGCGCGGCGACGGCGCCGAAGCACAGCGTGGTGTGACCGTCGCCGACGAGGGCGTAGTCGGCGCTGGTTTCGTAGATCTGCCAGCCCAGGAGTTGGCTGTAGAAGGTGGCCAGTGTGGGCGGGTGTGCGGCGTCGATGGTGACGCAGGCGAAGTCGATGGCCATGAATGCTCCTATCAATTTGGTCGCCCGGCGTATCCGAGGGCGATGCCGACACCCAGACCGCGAGATGATCGCCGTCGCGCGCGACCCAGATCGGAATGCCGACGGGCGTACCGTCTTTGCGGAAGTGGGTGAGATAGATATAGGGACCTTCGCCGAGTTGGAGGAATTCATCGCACAAGACCGTCTCCTCGACGTTGTGACGGCGGGTGTGGTCCACCCGGTTCACGGGCGTTCCAGCAGGCCGAGTGTGTTGCCGCTGGGATCGGTGAAAAACGCGTACGCGCCGCCGGAGGGGAGGGGAACCTCGGTCTGGAAGGTGGTGCCGCCGGTTCGGTCGATTGTCGCCAGCGTGGTGCCGATGTCGGGGGTTTGCAGCAAGGCCACCGGTTGGCCGACTCGGTAGAGCGGTTCGGCAGGCCCGGCGGCGGGGTCGTCGGCACGTGCGATGCCGATGTCGGGTCCGGCGCCGCTGGTGAGGATGGGGTAGCCGGGTGACTGCTCCTTCAGGTGCAGTCCGAACAGCTGCTCGTAGAACGCGCGGGTCGCGGGCACGTCGGGAGTCGAAATGGCAACCAGCGTCACGGGATTGGGGGTGGACGCGGTCGGCGGTACCGAGGTTTGCTCGGCAGGTTCGGTCAATCCGATCGTATTGCCGACCGGGTCGGTGATCATCGCGAACGACCCTCCGGCCGAGATGGGCGTCAACGGTTGTGTCACCTTGCCGCCCAAGGCTTCCGCACGCCGCAGCGTCGCCGGGATATCCGGGATGGCGAAGAATACGATGAGCTTGCCGATCCGGTACAACGGTTCCAGCGCACCGGCTTCGGGATTGCCGAGCATCGCGATGCCGATATCGGGACCTTCTCCGGCGGCCAGGATCGGGTAGTTCGGGTAGTCGGCTTTCAGTGTCCAGCCGAGGGATTGCTCGTAGAAGGCGCGGTCGCGTGGGATGTCGGCGGAGGTGATGTCGATCAAGCTCACGTGGGCCGGCACCGAGGCTGCGGGATCGGCGCACCCGTCCCGGCGGTCGGGCAGCACGAAGAGCAGTGTCGCGGCCAGCGCGGTCACGACCGTCACGGCGACGATGACAGGTCGCGCGGACCAGCGGAATGCGGTGCGGTTCATGGAATCCTCCTGACATCGCGACCCTGGCGCGCCGGGCTCGTCCGCAACGGGATCGGCCCGGCGCGCCGATGTGGTCGAAGGTCAGCTCAGTGGCTGGATCTGGTTGACGCCGATGGTGTAGCCGTTGAGGTCTTTGAAGTACAGGACCCGGCCGAATTCGAACTTCTCGTCCTTGACGACCTCGACGCGGTCGATGATCGAGTCGATGAAGGCGGCGGCGTCGTCGAGGTTGAGATAGAACCAGCCCGACATGGTGCCGATCGGGACATCGGATTTGGCGGGCATGAACGCATACGCTTCTCCCGCGCCCATGACCTGCGCGAACCCCTCGCCGTCCTTGACCAGCAGATGCAGATCATCGGGTGCGATATCGCGCACCACATCGAATCCGCGCTCGGCATACCAATCCAGGGTGGCGGCGGCATCGGGCACGATCATCAGCGGACAGACTCGACGCATTTCCATGACGTTCTCCTTGGTCGCAGGGTGAAGCATCCGGACAACAAAACCATTTGCTGATCGATTGCCAAGTTACAGTACATATGTACAAGTACACAAGTACAAAATCTTGAAGAAGAGAAGATGCCGAGGTGGCGAGGGGTGAATCGGGTTACGCGGAGTCCGGCAATGCCGGGTTTGGGGTGATGACGCGGCGGAGGATGGCGACGATCTCGGGGCGGGTCAGGGGGGTGCTGCGGGCTACGCCTTGCAGGCTGATGCCGCTCATCGCGGCGGCCGCCGCGGCGGCGGTGTCCGCGTCGACGTAGTGGCGCAGGGTGTCGTAGCTGACCGCGGTGTAGCGGTCGGCGAGCGGCCGCAGTGCCGGGCGGCGCAGGGCGGCGAGGTAAAGCTCGGATTCCAGCACGTACTGGTCGTGCTCGTCGTCGATGCTGTGCAGCAGGGAGTCTGCGAGGCGTTCGATCAGTTCCTCGGCATCCATGCGCGGGTGGGCGGCGCGCCAATCCTTGAGGTACTGCGCGAACCGGTCGACCGCTCGCTTCAGGGCTGCCGCGATCAGATCGTCCTTGGTGGCGAAGTGGTATGTCGTTGCGCCGAGCGGCATTCCGGCTTCGTTGGCGACCGCGCGATGGGTGAGCCCTTCGACCCCTTTGGTTGCGATGACCCGCTCGGTCGCCGCGGCCAGCGCCTCGATACGCGCCGCGGGATCACGCCGTCGCCGTGCGGGCTTGTCGGTCATCTCCGCTCCTGTCCATCCGTACCGCCGACACCCTACAGTACGAATGTACAAATACTCGGGAGTGCGGCCCGCCGGCATCGAGGCCCGCATTATCGGTCGGCGCCGATGGCCTGCCCGATGACCGCTCGGAGCGCGACGGGTACCAGTTCGAGCACCGCCTCCAGCATCTGCGGTTCGGTCAGCACGCTGACGGGGTTGCTGATCGAGCAGCCGGGCGTGGCGGGGATTCCGTCCAGCCGGTCCCGCACCCAGTAGAAAATGCCCGGAATCGAGGTGATCGCTCCGGAGATGTGCTCGGCGACCAGCTCGCGGACGTAGGTGACGCTCGGCGCGTTCTGCTCTCGGTACCACTGCACGACGCGATCGGTTCCCACGTTCGGGATGATCTCGTCGTACTGGGCGTGACAGAGGTAGACGGGCATGGACGGAACCTGTTGTCCCAGAGCGACATCGGCCAGCACGCGCTGAATATCGGGGTGCTGGAGGGGATCGCCGCGGAAGTGGGCGAGGTAGTCGAAGAACGGCAGGATCACCGTGTTGACCGACTGGCAGAAAAGCTTCTTGGTGCCGAGCATCACTCGGCCGAGCGGATCGAGGTTCTCCTCGAGAACCCTGCGCACCTCGGGATATTCGTTGGCGAGCCCTTCGATGGCGGCGGTGATGAGGCCGGAGTAGACCCCGCCGTTGTTGTGCCGCAAGCCTTCCGGCAGGCTGCCACCGGCCACACCCCCGGCGGCCACCCCGACGATGTTCAGTTCGGGCGCATAGCTGCCGGCGATCTCGGCGGCGAAGGCGGTGGGCACCGTGCCGCCGGAGTATCCCCACAACGCGGTCGGCGTCTGCGGACCGGAAAGCTGTGCGGGCGCGAAGCTTTCGACCGCGCGTATGCCGTCGAGGGTGGCCTGGGCATTGAGCCGTGCGGCGGCGAACGCGGAGTTGGGACCCTGGTAGTCCGGCAGGGCCACCGTCCAGCCCTGCCCGACTCCCGCGGCGAGCGGAATGAACGCTTCGATACCGCCCACATAGTTCGCGGGCAGCGCGCCGGACTGCATGAGATAGGACGGGGCGCAGTACTGCGGCAGGCTGTCCTGCGCGATCTGATACGACAGCAGGTTGCGGCCGCCCTCGGGGGCGGCGCCGCGCGGCACCAGCACGGTGGTGACGGTCGCGACCGGCCGGCCGTGACTGTCGGTGGTGCGGTAGAGCAGTTGCCACGCATCGATATTCAGGTGCACGAACCCGAACAGCGCCGGTGCGATGGAGCGGATGCGCAGCACCTGACCGGGTTCGGCGGCGGCCACCACTCCGGCGGCGGGCCGGTAGAAGTCGTCGAATTCCGGCGGCACGGTGAGCGTGGGTACCGGTTCGATCGGGACGGCCGGTTGCGCCGATACGGTGGCGAAGGGCAGGACCGCGATCGCTGCGGCGACCGCGCACGCGCTCAGGTGAGGTCTCGTCATCGACTGTGCTCCCCGGGTTCGATCTGTGCACTGTGTACAGGCGATCACGCTAGGTGCCTGCGGAAACGGATTCGATGACCAAACAAATCGGATTCCTTGACCGAGGCGATCACCGCGCCGCTACCTTCTGGTGCGGCAGGTTCCCGGAGGTGATGGCATGCACGACAATCAGATCCCCACGGCACTCGCTGAGGCGTGTCTCGCGCTCGCGTCGCGCAAGGGCTGGCCGCTGCCGGATATCCCCGACCCTGCCCGGTCATCGCGGCACGACGTCTGCGATACGCATCGGACCACGCTGCTGTTCCGCCACCTGTGGCAGGTGACCGGTGACGAAATGTTCGGTCTCGGATCGCATCCGGTGCCGCGCGGGGCATTCCGGGTGCTCTGCCTGGCGGTGAGTTCGGCGCCCGATCTCGGGTCGGCCATGCTTCGCTTCGCCGAGGCCGCGACGGTCTTTCCTGGGCTGCCGAGGTTTTCGGTGGAAACCGGACCGGCGGAGACCCGGTGGGTGGCGGATGTCCGGCTGGTGGACGATGTCGAGCATCTCATCGCCGATGCCGCCGTGGTGTTCGCGCACCGGCTGTTCGGTTGGATGACCGGTAGCCCGCTGCGGCCGCGGCGTGTCGAATTCTGCTATCCGCAGCCCGAAGGCTCCGGGGCATACGAACGAAACTTCCAGGCCCCGTTGATGTTCGGTTGCGATACCGCGGCGCTGGTCATGGACAGCTCACAGCTGGGCACGCCGATCGTGCAGACCGAGCAAACCCTCGCCGCCCTGCTGGGTGCCGCGCCCACGGGCTTCCTGGGCGCGAGCGATCACGCTGTCCCGCTCGGCGATCGAGTCCGTCACATGCTCAGCGCCGGGGGAGCGGACCCCTGGCAGACGGTCGACGAGCTCGCTCGGCGCCTGAGCATGAGCGCCCCGACCCTGCGCCGGAAACTGCGCGCCGAGCACACGACGGTGTCCGGGCTGCGGGAGGAAGTGCTGCGCGAGACCGCCATCGCGGGCCTGGCTCACGGACGGGAGACAATCGCCGAACTGGCCGAGCGCCTGGGATTTTCGGAGCCGAGCGCGTTCACCCGAGCATTTCGCCGCTGGACCGGCAGCACTCCGCACGACTACCGCACAGCCATCCGGCAAGGGGAGATGATCACCACCGTCGCATGACCACGGTCATCTGGAATACCCTGGCCCGCACCGTGGAAGGCTCCACCAACACCTACTCGGCCACCTTCTCCGATGTGCCCGGCCTGCGTGAGGGCGATGGCGTCCGCATGGCCGGCGTGCGCGTCGGCAAGGTCGCGCTCTACGGTGTCCTCTTCCCGCGCGGTCTGTTCAGTCGGATCGGCGGCACCGCGCACTCAGTCGTCTGCCGACCCTGAAGGGTCGGTTGCGGCGAGGGCGTGGGCGGCGTGCAGCAGGAATGTGCCGAGTCGTTCGAAATGCGGTGCGAGATCCGGGGATCCGGTGATGGCGGCGTCGGGGGCGAGGCCGAGAAGTTGGGCGGCGAGGTCGCGGGGGTTGTCGGAGGACAGGTCGAGGCGGGTGGTGTGGGCGTCGATGGGGTGGGCGCGGTCGGGGAGGGCGAAGGCGCGGGCGGTGGCGGTGGCGGCGTCGAGTGGGACCGTGGCCTGGAGCTGGTAGCGGGTGGGGCTCGCGGACAGGCGTTCGGCGACATAGGCGGCCGGGTCGGCCGCGGGGAGTTCCCGTGGGGTGATGCGGTGGCCGGTGGGGGTGGGGTGGGTGATGCGGTCGGCGCGGTAGACGCGCCAGTCGCCGTGGTGGGTGTCGAAGCCGAGCAGGTACCAGAGGTTGGTCACGAACACCACGCCGTAGGGTTCGGCGCGCCGCCGGTGCGTCGACCCGCCGCGGGTGCGGTAGTCGAAGCCGATGATCTCGTGGTCCCGGCTGGCGGCGGCCAGCGTCGCGAGCACCGTGGGATCGGTGCGAGGGCCCGGGGTCCAGGGCAGCGGACCCAGGGGTGCGGTGGCGGCGAGTGCGGTCACCCGGTGCTTCAAGCGCGCGGGCAGGACCTGCTCGAGTTTGGCCAATGTGCGCAGTGCGGTCTCCTCCATGCCGGCCACACCGCCGGACGCGGTGCGCAACGCGAGCACCAGGGCGACGGCCTCCTCGTCGTCGAGCAGCAGCGGCGGCATATCGGTGCCGGAGGCGAGCCGGTAGCCGCCCGCGTGGCCGGTGGTGGCTTGGACCGGATAGCCCATCTCGCGCAGGCGCTCTATGTCGCGGCGCACCGTGCGTAGAGTGACCCCGAGGCGTTCGGCCAGTTCGTTTCCGACCCAAGTGCGCCGTGTTTGCAGCAATGACAGCAGTCGCAGCATGCGTGCGGGCAGGTCGTGGGTCATTTTGTCAGCCTGCCAGACATTGGTGACATCTTCTGTCCTAAAAGGCTTCTACCGTCGATTTCGGCTCATTCGATCGGCAACAGAAGGCGAGGGCGCTATGGCATACGACGAGGTACTCGCCGACCGCATCACCGAGCGGCTGGCCCCGCGCGGGGTGACCGCGAAACCGATGTTCGCGGGCCTGACCTTCCTGTGGCAGGGCAACGCGCTGGCCAATCTCTACGACGAGGGCCTGATGGTCCGGGTCGGCCCCGACGGCATGGACGAGGCGCTGGCCCGTCCCGGCGCGAAGCCTCTGCTGTTCCGTGACAAACCGCAGAACGGCTGGGTCCTGCTCGAAGAAAAATCCCTCGACGACGACGTCCTGGATTCCTGGCTGGACTGGGCCTGGGAGGTCACCGCCGAACTGCCGCCGAAGAAGCCGAAGGCCAAGAAGAAGCCGGCCACGACGAAATAGGCCACACCGCAGCCACATTCACGAACGGAGACAGACCATGATCACCGGAATCAATACCGCCGTCGCCTGGGTGCTCGAGCAGGACGCGGCCAAGAAATTCTTCACCGACACCCTCGGTCTGGATGTCCGCACCGATGTCGAAATGGCCCCCGGCCTGCGCTGGCTGACCGTCGGCGCCCCCGACCAACCGGAGGTGCAACTGACACTGATGACTCCGGGACCGCCGACCATGGACCCCGAATCGGCCGAGCAGCTGAAATCGCTGATCGCCAAGGGCATCTTGGTCGGCTGCACCTTCACGGTCCCCGACTGCGAGGCCGCCTACACCGAACTCGCCGCCCGCGGTGTGACTTTCGTCCAGCCGCCGCAGCCGCGCCCCTGGGGCCTGTCGGCCATCCTCCTCGACGACGCCGGCAGCCAATTCGAAATCCTGCAACCCGCACAATAGGACCAACGTGTACAACAGGATCCGGCCCGAGACTCCGTTCTGCGGGCCGGATCCCCGAGGTCGTTTCGAAGGAACAGTCGGCTGGTCATCGAAACATGCACTGGCCGAGATCATCTCGGCTCAGCTCCTTCCCGTGACCTACGTTGAGCACGTCTTCACAGGTGGATTGGACCGAACTCGGCGGCGGTGCGTGCCATCGCACGGATAGCGGCATTGTCGGCGGTCGTGCGCCAGGTGAGTGCCCACTGCAATTCCGGGGCGTCGGGCATGGGCAGGAAGACAATGCCGGGCGGGGTGTTGTAGCGTGCGGCGATCTCGCCGAGAGGGTGGACGCACTGCCCGGACGCCACCAAGGAGACGATCTCGTGGAACGTCCTGGCTATCGGGCCGCGTGGGATGCGGCGTCCCCGCGGCGTGCGGGTCGGCACCATCGCCGAGACCCAGTACTCGGGAGCGTCTTGACCGAAATCGGCAACGCGGTAGTCGGCGAGGTCTTCGAGGGAAGCACTGCCACGTTCGGCCAGCGGGTGGTCGGCGGCCACAGCGAGCACGCGGCGGCCGGTGAGCACGGGCGGGCCGACCGTGATGTCGGGTTCGAGCACGGGCAGCCACAGCACGTTGATGTCGTGCCTGCCGTCTCTCAGTGCGGTGAACGGGTCTACGCCGTTGATCTCGCCGAAGGTGATGCCGCACCCTGGGTAACGCGTGTGGAACGCGTCGATCAGCGGCCGCAGTTCGTGTCCGGCGTGCCCGAAGACACCGATACGTAGCGACTGGTCCGCGCTCAATCCGGCGGCTTCGGCGCGGGCGAGCGCGGCTTGGAGCAGATCGTGGACTTGCTTGAGGTCTTCGCGCAGTCGCCGCCCGACCGGAGTCAATCGCACACTGCGGCTTGTCCGTTCGAAAAGCGCGGTGCCGATGCGGCGTTCCTGTTTGCGGATGGCCTGACTCACTCGGGCCTGGGACACGTGCAGCCGTTCCGCGGTATGGCCGAAGTGCAACTCTTCGGCCAGGGTCAGGAAGATTTCGATGTCGCGTAACTCCACGCATAACTCCAGTGTTATCAATTGGTGCACGAAGCTTACGTTGTTCGGTTGCCGCCTTCGCGCGAAGGTTGATGCGTCACCGAGAGATCAACCCGGCGGCAGATCGACAACAAGGAGCCGTGAACATGAACGCCAAGTACGAAATCGTCGTCATCGGTGGGGGTTACGCCGGTGTGATGGCGGCCAACCGCCTGACCAAGAACGCCGAGGCGCGTATCACGCTGATCAATCCGCGTCGGGTCTTCGTACCTCGGTTGCGTATGCACCAGGTCGCCGGTGGCACCCACGAGGGCGTAGTCGAATACCCCGACGTCCTCTCCGAGAAGGTCGAGCTGGTGATCGGCAGCGTGACGCGCATCGACGCCCCCGCGCGCAAAGTGCTGCTCGCCGACGGTGATTCGATCGCCTACGACTACCTGGTCTACGCGGTCGGCAGCGGCAACGCCGCGCCCTCGGTGCCGGGCGCCGCCGAATTCACCCACCCTGTCGCGACTTTGGAGGCGGCGCAACGGCTGCGGTCGCTCCTGCGGGACACGCCGACCTCGGCCCCGGTGACCGTGATCGGTGGCGGGCCGGCCGGAGTCGAGACCGCTGCCGAGCTGGCCGAGCAGGGCCGCGTGGTCACTCTCGTCTGCGGCGGCGCGCTGGTGCCCTACCTACACCCCAAGGCGCGCCGGACCGCCCACAAATACCTGGCCAAGCTGGGCGTCACCGTCCTCGAAGGCGCCGATGCCGTCGTGACCGCGGTGTCGGCCGATGCTGTCGAGCTGGCTGACGGTCGAATCCTGGACAGCGCGGTCACCATCTGGTCGGCTGGGTTCAGCATCCCCGACCTGGCTGTGCGGAGCGGACTCAGCACTGACGCGGCCGGTCGAATGCTCACCGACGAGACACTGACCAGCATCGATGACGAGCGCATCGTCGCGGCCGGGGATTCCTCGGCGCCCTCGGAGCTGCCGTTCCGGATGAGCGCCTACACCGCGTACAGCCTCGGCGCGCACGCCGCCGACACCCTGCTGCGCCGGATTGCCGGCGAATCGGCGACGCCGATCGACATGTCCTTCCCCGCGATGTGCCTGAGCTTCGGCCGCAACGCCGGGATCTACCAGATCGGCCGCAAGAACGAGACGGCAACCCGTGTCTACGCCAGCGGGTCGATCGGTCGCAAGCTCAAGGAATTCGCCTGCTCGGCCGGGGTCACACACCTGTCGACCGAGGCGGACAAGCCCGGCTCGCACCACTGGTTCAAGGACGGCAAGTACCGCCCGTCCTTGCTGGCCGACCAGGCGAATACAGCGATTCCGGTCGCCTAGACATCGTCCGCTGGTAACTCCACATGAGCCTCACGTCCGAGCCTGGCGGGCCGAGGTGTCAGCCTGCCGACGCTCGCGAGGCGACCGCAACGTTCCTTGCACACCGCAGACTGTTGTTCACCGTCGCCTACGAAATGCTCGGATCCGCTGCCGACTCCGAGGACATGCTGCAGAAGACGTGGCTGCGCTGGCACACAGTCGACCTCGACCAGGTCACCGACGCACGCGCCTACCTGGTGCGGACAGTCACCCGGCTCTCCCTCGATCACTTGCGGTCGAGCAATCGCCGCAGCGAAGCCTATGTCGGCCCGTGGCTGCCCGAGCCACTATCGACCGCGCCGGACGCAGCCCACGATCTCGCGCTCGCGGACAGCTTGTCGATGGCGTTGATGCTATGCCTCGAGACACTCACGCCGACCGAGCGTGCGGTGTACGTCCTACGTGACGCGTTCGACCTCGGCTACGACGAAATCGCCGACACGGTCGGCAGGCCCGCCGCGACGGTCCGTCAGATCGCGCTGCGCGCCCGCCGCCATATCGCTGTTCGCCGCCCCCACCGGACGGTGTCGGCAGAGGTGGCCCGCACGGTCACCGAATCGGTGCGGCGCGCTCTCGAAACCGGCGACTCGCAAGCGCTGCTCGCTGTCCTTGCCCCCGATGCGGTCCTCATCAGCGACGGCGGCGGGTTCAAACGAGCCGCGGTCCGGCCGATCACCAGCGCCGCCAAGGTGGTGCGCTTCATCACCGGCGGACTCGGCAAGAGGGCCGTCGCGCTGACCTGCGAACCAGTGACCATCAATGGAAACGCGGCGCTGGCTGTCCACGTCGATGGCGAGTTCGACGGCATCCTCGCCCTCGGCATCGACGGCGAGCACGTCACCGGTCTCTATTTCGTCCGCAATCCAGCCAAATCGACCCACACCAATCCGAGAACCCGCTGACCCTCCGGTGAACGCTACGCCGGTTACGAGGAGCGGGAAGTTACCAGATAGCCAGGGCAGCGCTGGAGGCAGTGATCCACGTCATTGGCCGGTGCTGTCAGGAATTCAGAGGCTGCCTCGTTCAAGGGGCACGCGAACCAGATAGGAGCGAATCATGAAGCACCGCATCGTCGTCCTCGGGGCCGGATACGCCGGGGCCTTCTCCGCGGCATACCTGGCACGCCAGCTTCACGCCGACGACTTCGAGATCACCGTCGTCAACGCCGAATCCGATTTCGTCGAGCGGCTGCGCAACCATCAACTCGCCGCCGGGCAGGATCTTCGCCACCTGCCATTGACGGAGGTGTTCGCGGGCACCGGTATTCGGCTTCGGGTGGCGCGGGTGAGCGACGTCGACGTCGAGCATCGGACTGTCACGGTGGTCGACGGCGAGGGCATCGACCGGCTCGGGTACGACACCCTGCTGTACGCGCTCGGCAGCACCGCGGCCGACCCGGGCGTCGCGGGTGTGGCCGAGTACGCACACCATGTGGCAGCGCGGCCCGCCGCGCTGCGCCTGCGCGCACGCCTGGATGAGCTGGGCGAGGGCGGGCAGGCTCTGGTTGTCGGCGGCAACCTGACCGCGATCGAGGTGGCTACCGAGCTCGCCGAATCCCGTCCAGGGCTTCGAATCACCCTCGTCACCCGGGGCGAACTGGGAGGTTGGTTGGGTCCGAAGGCCCGCGCTCACCTGCTGCGCACGTTCGACCGGTTGGGTATCACCGTCCACGAGCACACCCCTATCGAGCGGGTCGAGGCGACATCGGCGGTCGCCACCGACGGCACGGTGTTCGCCTCCGACGCGACGGTGTGGGCCGCCGGTTTCGCCGTGCATCCGATCGCCGCCGCCAGCGGTCTCGCGGTGGAACCCAACGGCCAGATCACAGTCGACAATCAGATGCGGTCGGTCTCGCACCCCGATGTCTACGTCGCCGGTGACAGCGCCTTCGTCATCGGCGATAACGGGCACCCGTTGCCGATGTCCTGCGCTACCGCGGGATCGACCAGCAGGCAGGCGGCGGCCGCGATCGTCGGGGACCGGACCGGTCGCAAGATCGCGATGTCCAAGCAGTCCTATATCGGCAACCACATCAGCCTCGGCCGCAAGGACGCGCTGTTCCAGTTGGTCGACGGGGAGGCACGCTCGAAGCCGGGTGCATTGACTGGTCGGGCGGCCGTGCGCGTCAAATCGGCAACCCTCTGGATGTCCGTGTGGGGCCTTTTCCACCCAACCTTCGGAACGCTGAATCACAAGTACCGCTTGGCCACCCGAGAGCACGACGCGGTGCCCGCGTAGGGGCCCGCCCATCGACGCTGCCGCCGCGGCGCGTTTCGAGGCCGGCCGAAATCGGCCGGCCTCACTCACCCACCGTCTCGAGGAGTAGACATGACCACGCTGACGCCGAGCATCACCGATGCGCTTCCCACCCGATGGCCGACGGTGGCCCGAGCGGTCGCCCTGCTCACGGCGATCACCGGTGTACTACTGGTCGCCTTCGCGTGGCCCTCGGTGCGGTCATCGGTGCATGATGTGCCGATCGCCGTCGCCGGGCCCGCTTCTGCGGTCGCGCAGATCCGCACCGCGCTCGAGCAGCGTCTGCCGGGAGGGTTCGAGATCACCGAAGTAGACGACACCGTCGCCGCTGAAAAGCTCATCCGCGATCGGCAGGTGTACGGGGCGATCGACCTCAGCGGCGGCACGTCACAGGTCATTCTCGCCTCTGCCGCCAGCACTGCGGTCGCCCAGACCTTGCAGAGTATGGCCATCGGCCTCGGCCAAGCGGGCAGCACCGGTGCCCCGGTCGCTATACGCGATCTTGCCGCCCTGCCCGCCGAGGACCCGCGCGGCGCGGGCCTGGCCGCAGGCGCCCTGCCGCTGGTCATGGGAGGACTGCTGGCCGCGGTGCTGTTGATCAGGCTCGTCCACGGCACCGGCCGCCGAGTCACCGGGGCACTGGCCTTCGCGGTCACCGGTGGCCTGACCGTGACAGCGATCCTGCAATTCTGGTTCGGCTCACTGAGCGGGTCCTACCCGGCCAACGTCGGCGCTGTCGCGCTGACCATCGCGGCCACCTCCCTGACCGTCCTCGGGCTCGAATCCCTGCTCGGCATCGCCGGAATCGGGATCGGCGCTGTCACCATGATGCTCATCGGCAACCCACTCTCGGGCACCGCGACCGCCCCCGAAATGCTGCCCGGCTGGTCCGGCGCACTCGGCCAGCTGCTACCCCCGGGCGCCGGTGGGCGACTGCTGCGCTCGACCGCCTTCTTCGACGGCCGCGGAGCCACCCACGCCGTCACCGTCCTGGTCGCCTGGATCGCGCTCGGCGCGGTGCTCTGCCTGGTCGGTGGCCTTCGCGCGAGCCGAACCGCCAACTCTTCTGCATAAGCCCATGCCCGGCCATGCTCGGTCAGGAACTTCAGGCGGTCGTCGGTTTGGCCCACACCGGGTTCGATGCTGCCGACGAGGAGAACTGCGTCGTTGTCGAATCCGCGTTGGATCCCTTGCTGGTGGGCGGCGATGTGCCGGCCTCGGCCTTGTTGGCGGAGAACTCGAGCTGAACTACGAGCATTTCGGCGTGAACGGATAGCCCATATTCCGTCCGCCGGTCGGCGGTCGACTCGGCAGTAGGTTTCAACCAGTGGTGCGAGGGGGCGAAAAATTCTTCGCGATCCGGGAATGCCCGAGCGTGGTCTAACCTTCTATGTGTAGATGATCGGTTAGATAATCTCCGGTCATGGAACACGCTCTACAAGAACAGGATTCGTCATGTCCCGTCTGCCTTTGATTCAGCCCGACACCGCCACCGGCAAGGCCGCCGACCTGCTCGCCGGCGTACAGAAGGCGCTCGGTGTCACCCCGAACATGACCAAGGCCATGGTCAACAGCCCCGCCGTGCTCGAGGCCTACCTGGGCTTCTCCGGCGCGCTCGGCGGTGGCGCGCTGTCCGCACCGATCCGGGAGCGGATCGCGCTGCTGGTCGCCGAGGAAAACGGTTGTGACTACTGCCTTTCCGCGCACTCCTACATCGGCGCGAACATCGCCAAGCTGAGCGCCGAGGAGATCGAGGCCAGTCGCCACGGTGAGTCGGCCGACGCGAAAGCCGCTGCCGCACTGGTATTCGCCACCGCGCTGGTGCGTGCCCGCGGTGGCGTCGAGGAGGCCGACATCAAGTCCGCCCGAGCCGCGGGCCTGAGCGATGGCGAGATCACCGAGGTGATCGCCAATGTCGCGCTGAATGTGTTCACCAACTACCTGAACAAGGCCGTGGAGACCGATATCGACTGGCCGGTCGTGCGCCACCGCGAGCACTGATCGGTGCCTCCATCGAGGCGTTGGCCACCGGCCTGCCCATGGTCGCCGAGGCGCTGGAACAAGCAGCTCTGCCGCCCGCCCATTATGTCGACGCTGGAATCAGGTCGACGACCTACCGTCATGTTCCATCCTGATGGGTCCGGAGTTCCATTTCCGGCTGTGTGATCCAATCCGTTCCACTGCCTCTCGTTTCCCGCCGACGTACCCTGTGCGGCCGTCGGTCACGAGAACGGGCGTAGCCCGAGCAGGGTGCGGTCGGAGGCGAGGGCGAATCGGTCGGTGCCCGTCGAGATGATCATGCTGGGGTCGGTGAGGGCGGCGGGGTCGCTGTTGATGGCGAGATAGGGGATGTCCCAGCGGGTCTCGCCGGTACGCAGGTCCAGCGACCACAGGCCGGTGGCGTCGGAGAATACGGCGTGGCCTGCGCCGTGGGCTCGGAGGGTGCCGTCGCGAGCGGCTACTTTCCGCCACAAGGTTTCGCCGGTGCGCAGGTCGAGGCCGGAGGTGGTTCGGGTGAACGGGTCGCGCAGGATCGCGGTGTCGTCGAGAACAGCGATCGCGGCGCCTCGAACAATGGTCGATCCGTCTGCTTCCGGTTCGGAGTACAGCAGGTCGGGATTGGTCCAGCGGATGGCCCCGTCGCGTCGGTCGCGCGCGGTATCGGCCAGCAGCAGTGGGATCGCGTCGTCGGTGGGTTCGTCGAGGGTCAGGGTGTGGGTGGCGGTGTGATCGGTGGTGGCGATAATCCGGCCGGTGCGGTCGAAGACATCGGTGCCGGTCACGTGGTAGTCCGGGCAGGTGATGTTCACCCGTTCGGTGAGCCCCGGCTCGGTGACAACGAAGCGGGAACAACCGTCGAGGCCGGTGGTCCATGTGGTTGCCCCGCTGGTGAGATCGAATCCGGCGATGTCGGCGCCGAGCGCGAAAAGCCCCTGCCCGTGTGTCACGTCGAGCGCGTCGAAGGGGAGATCTTCCCATCCGGCACCCATGGCGAACTGGTGGGACCAGTACCGGTCCGGGTCGGCCCGGGTTCCGGAATGCACTCGGACGTCATCGGATTCGACGTCGCCTTCGGCGATGAAGAGCCGCCCGTCGGTCACGGCCAGCGCGAAGGGATACCAGTCGAGCCGAGTGCGGGCGACGATGCCGGTGTCGAGGTCGTAACCGACCAGCTCGAGTGAGTCGGAGGGCGAATTGGCGAAGCAGACGAGTTCGCCGTCGAGCGGGACCGCCGCACAGCCACCGAGATTGGCGGCGGGTGCTCGCCAGCGGGTCCGGCCGGTGTCGGCGTCGATACCGAACATGGTGGCATCGCGTAGCGACGAGTCCTCGTCGGCGATGCCGGCTACGGTCACCAAGGTCGCTCCGGCGCGGATGAGTCCGGGATCGCCGAAGTCGAATTCGGTGCCGTGCAGTGGAGACCGGAATTCGGCGGCCGCGGCACCGAGCAGGGCGGTGGCGTCGACCGACCATGCCAATCCTGGTGCGGCGTCGTTGGTCCCGGTGATCTTGCGTAGTGGGTCGGCAGGCTGCATCAATACGGCTACGGCGCCCGCGCTGGTGAGTACGGCGGCGATCGCGGCGAATACCAGCCCGCGCAGTCCCGGTGTCGTGGTCATGGATTCACGTCCAAGCCGGGGGTGAGGGCGATCGACTCGAGTTCGGCGATGGTGAGCGGCTCGGCCGGAGCGGCGGCCGAGGACTCGAGTTCGACTCGTGTGCCGGACCGGTGCGTGACCGAGACCGTGCGGGAGACGGTGATCGAAGCCGCGGTGGCGTATTCGGATTCTCGAGTCGCGACCACGGCGCCGTCGGGCAGAGTTCGGGTCGTTTCACCATGTGCTCGAGGTGGCGTGGTAGGCAATGGAATTCCGGTGCGGATCGACAATTCCAGGCGCGAGGTGCGGTCACCGGCGGTGAGCTGAATGCTCAGGCACAGCCCGCCCCCGTCGTATTCGCCCGGCCGCAAACCGGTCAGTGGCCGGTCCGTGATGTAGCCGTCGAGGCGAATTCCGGCCAGGACGGCATCCAGCCGCCTCGCGGTCGATTCGGGAATCGGGTCGGAGTCGTCGAAGAAGGCGACCGAACATGCGCCGGTCGAGGTCGATGTCCCGGGTGGGATCGGCGCGGTGACCCGCACATCGTCGAGGGTGGCCAAGGTGGCCAGTTCGTCACGACTGAACGGGACGGTGCCCGATGGCTTGCCGTCGTACTCGTTCGCATCCGTGGCACGGACGCTGACCACGCTGCCATCGGGCCGGTACGCCGTGGCGGTGCGTTCCTCTGTGCGGACCCCGTCGATCTCCGACCAGGTGTCGCGCAGATCCACTGTGGTTCCGTCCGTCAGTATCCGGCGTTCGTCGAGCGAGCCTGCCACGCACGGCGGCACCGGCTCCCGGGACTGTCGAACCGAGACCCACAGCGAACCGGACCAGAAACCACGGCGCAATCCGGCCTCGGCGTGGGTGAATCCGCCGAATTCGTCTTCGCCATCGCCGAGAATCGGTTGGAAGACCAGCGAGTGGTTGATCGACGCCCAGTCCAGCACCACACCGTCGGGCAGCGCGGACCGAAGGGCATTCGACATCGCGACCGCCTTGTGTTCGGAGAACCACGGGTAGGCCGGATTGTCGTAACCCGGTAACCCGCCGACCATTCCGTACCGGCCCTCGCCGGGTGGCTCGACCGTCGCGCACCCGGGGATCTGCACCGGGTAAGAGACGTCGGGAGTGCGATAGATATGCGTGGTTTCCGGCGATGTCGTCGTCGGCCGACTGGTTGGGACAGCGGTGGTGAGCTCGGGCTCGGGTGTGTGTATCAGCCCGGCCACGATGACGCCGCTGGCGACGGCGGAAACGCACAGCAAACCCACCGTCCACGCTTTCACCCGGGGGGACGGTGCTCGCTTCTGGTCGTCAACGGTCTCGCTGTCGGGCATGGCTGGATCCTTCGCTCGCTCGGCTACGCGAGGTGTCAGACGGCCTGCGTGCGCCCCCACCAGCGGTCCCGGCGGACAATTTGTGACGGTATGTCACGGGCAACACGATCGGCAACGGTGTGAAGCCCCCCAAAACCAGGGTTGAGCGCCCGGCCATCGGTGAAAGCTATCTCGCGGGCCACGCACTCTTCGGGAGTCAGCAGTACGCGGCCGTCGCGGACTGCAACACCCTTGATCGCAACCGAATACCTGTGCGGTACCTAATCGGATGCAGCCGATCTGGTGGCCTCCGACGCCCTGGACGCTCTAAGTCGCTCGCGCACAGCCCTTTTCGGTGGCGCTCGTGGTCATTGCGGCTCGATCTTCGAGCCCCCAGTGAATCGGTGTGAAGCGCCCCATGTCACCGCATCGAACTGAGCACAGTGTGCGACAAGCGGCGGGAGCAGTATTCTCCGATAACTGCCACCCACCCAGATTGTGCTCAATACATCGACCCATTGTTGGTCACAGTGACAGCAGTTGGGCAGATCGCCCGATGGCGACGAACAGCGCGAATGCGGCACTGAGGAGCCCAACCAACTCGGCTGCCGGATTCGGTGGTCTGACCGCGAGGTCGATCAAGAAAGCGAACAAAGCCGCGACCGGTGTGAGAACGGGCCAGGCCCATGCGTGCCATGGCAGGAGGAGTCCGATGACGACCAACTGGTCGGCGATCAGTAGGGGTATGCCCCACCGTCGCTGCCACTGGATGCTGCGGGCCTCTGCGGGCGAGATCTCATAGTCGGGTATTGCCGGTCGTCCACCAGAGTTGAGAAGAATGCCAGGCAGACGCAGAGCAACCACAACCCAAGTCGCTATCCAGAGCAAGATATCCATGTGCGGTTTCCTAAGTGGTCGGACCGGTAATGTCGTGCGTTGCCACTAGGGAGAACGCGGGCCAGAACTCGGCGATCGAGTGGCCATACCTACCTCGGAGCGTGATCACGATATGAAGGTGCTCCACAGAGTCCGCCTGCGCCGTTGTGGTGTCCAGTTCAATCGCAATATTTCGGCGACAAGCGAAACAGCAACCACGCCAACGCTGATCCTGTGCCCCGCCTCCAATAAGTAGGAGTAGGCCAGCTGCCGAATTGGGGCTCGACGGATCGGTCGACCTGCGCGAGCTACCGGATGCGCGGAATGCCTTCATGGGTGACGAACTCCTTCAGCACCGCTACGTAGAGCGCATTATTCGGCCCGTATCTGCTCGAATACTGTTGCATCCACGGCCCACGCCTGCCCTTTTTGAATACCCTGGCCGAAACACACCCGCGACTTTCATGAAAGGTTATCCGATCGACATCGGACCAAGGCAGTTCCACGAATTCAGTGCTTTCCCGCCGGAATAAGGACGTGCGCGGATACCGGAGCCCGGCACGACTGATTCGAATCCGATTCTGGCCGAATTCAGCCTCCTTTCCCATCGCGAGATTCGCCATTGTCGCGGGCAGTTGTTCTGCCGCAATGTATCCGTCTATCGTCGGGCCGAACATCCTCATGCCCTCATGTTGCGCAGGACCCACTATCCCGCCGCGAAGGTTGACACCGAACCCCAATTCATCCCCATTGGTCAGCTTCAACCGAGCGCCGTAGAACGTGGACGTCATACCTCCGCTGCCCGAATAAAAATCGTCATACTGACATTCGGCCACCGCCGCCCACGGCAGGACCAGACAAAACGGCGGGTCCACGTTCTCGACGACCATCCCACGTTCATAGACGAACATGCGACGTTCCAATGTTGGCTTGCCTGCGAGTCTTTCCTTGTCCTGGAAGAACTCTCGGACCGGTTTGCCCAGGTGATGACGATCGGCCAGTTGGCGCACCGGCAGATAATCGGTCGGGTAGACGTCTGGTTTGCTGGCGTTGTCCGTCGCGGCGAGGCCGCGCTCTGGCTCCGCGGCCCGCTGTCTGGTCGATGCGCCATCCCCCGGGAGCAGCCCCGCTGCGGTGAAAACGTCATCAGCGAGTGGGACGTCGTGGCGATATCCGCGACTGCGGGCCTCAGCGGCGAGTTGCGCTTCGTAGGATTCCTTACCGTTCAGCATCCAAGTGGCGCCCGTCGCTTTCGCTGTAACCACCGGTCCCGCATGGGGAATCGAATCAGGTATGGATCGCCTCTGGTACCAGGTGCGAGTGCACCAAGGAAACACGTACGCCCAACCGATATCAACGACATGGTCCGGCGGACCGAGAGTGAAGGGGTCGTTTCGGTCGTTCTGTGTGTCGTAGTTCTTCACCAAACCAAGGGCATTCGAGCGGAGCACGGGAAGGGCCAGCGGGCCTTCGGTGACGTCCAGAAACGGCATGTCCTCGACCGGAGTACCCAATATTCGCCGCGCAGCCCGCGGCTCGAGCCGCATTGAGCCGCTGAAGGTTACGGCCACCATGCCCGAATCGCTCGACCAGTCCACGCGAACGTCTTCGTCGGCGTCACGTCCGATCAAGGTCTGTACCCGAGATTGGTTCGTCTCGTATCGAACTCCGGTGAAGCCCAGCGCGTTCAGCGCGGTTCGTGCCGTTTCCATCACGTCGGCCGATGCGGTCTGATCGGCTCGGATCTCGATCCGTGCGCGCAGACTCAAACCGTCCTCCAGTCGCCAGAGGCGGGTGACGAACCCCGGGTATGGAAGTCCTCCGGTGACTTGTGACCACCAATGCGACATCTGCACCCGCAGTACCGCCTCCCAATCAGCAGCGAGCCCGAGCGTCGCCTCCGGGTGCTCCGATAGAGGTTCGGACACGCTGTTCGACATCACTCTCTCCCAGAGGTTGGGGACAGAAGGTGAACGTACCGCCTGGTTGCGGCAGCCGAATACCTTTCGGCGAGAGCCGAATCCACCTCATTCCCTGGACATATCCGGGAAGAAGGCGGTCAGCACACTCGCATTCGTCGCCGGTTTCCAGGTGCGTGGCCGTCTCATCGGCACACGGCGTTGACCAGCACGCCGGTACCGGCGGGGGACATGAGCCAGTTTGACGGTCAGCGCGTCGAGGGCGCTCTTCGGCAGCGAATAGGCCGGGATCAGGGTGCGAAAACATTACGGGCGCGCCATGGTCCGAAGAAGCTATCCCATTTGACAGAGGCGCTCTGAGCTGGGTGCTAGCTGTCGGCAACCCGTAGGGTATGAACCTGCGACACGCGACCTGCGGTTTCTTGGTCGCAGAAATCTACCTGCGACACAGACCATCACCTGACCTGGGCGAATGATGGTCTCGGCTGTGCCCTCGGCAGGATTCGAACCTGCGACACCCGCTTTAGGAGAGCGGTGCTCTATCCCCTGAGCTACGAGGGCTGAATTGGTGGCGTGGAGGGCCGGCCAACCCGGACGCGGGGGAGTCTACCTGGTTGGGGGCCGGGGGACAGCATCCATTATCGGAGGGGATGGCGTGGCGGTCAGGGTTTGGTGGCGGTGGCGATGATGTAGTCGGCCCAGGGGGACCAGACGGTGAGGCCGGGGCGGCTGAAGGTGGCGCGGAGGAGGGGGTTGACTCGGCGCATGTCGGGTTCGCGGAGGCGCTTGCCCAGGTAGTGGGCCAGGGGGGAATAGACGTCTTTGCGGATGGAGTAGGCGGTGATGTTGTGGAAACCGGCTGAGCGCAGGAGGTTTCGGTAGTGGGGGAGGGCGCCGCGGGGGGTGATGTCGGCGGTGACGAGTTTGCCGCCGGGGGCGAGGACGCGGTGGGCTTCGGTGAAGAAGCGGTGGTAGGAGGGGAAGTGGAAGGCCGATTCGAGGGCGGTGACCTTGGTGCAGGAGGCGGCGGGGCGGGGGAGGTCGACGGCGGAGCCGTACTCGAAGTGAATGCGGTGGGACAGGCCCAGGTCGGCGGCGCGGCGGGTGGCGATGTCGATCTGCTCGCGGGCGATGTTCATGCCGATGATTTCTTTGGGGGCGAACTCGCGGGCCCAGAGGAAGTCCTGGTCGCCGTAGCCGAAGCCGACGTCGAGCTGGATGTCGTCGGGGCCCAGGTCGGCTTCGCGGGCTACCAGGCGGGCCAGATCGCGGCTGGCCTCGTCGAGGGTGGCGGGGGCGTTGCGCCAGTAGCCGAGGTTGATGAACAGGGAGTTTTCGCCGAAGAGGTTGTGGGGGCCGACGATGTCGTAGACGCGGCCGATGCGGCGGTGGGGCGGGAGGAAGGGGACCTTGGCCCATTCGCGGCATTCGCGGGCCCAGCGGGCGGTGCGCTCGGGCAGGGTTTCGGCCGGGAGGCCGGCGGTGGTCAGCGACATTGGGACCCTCCGAAATCGGATTATCCCCGGCGGCCGTCTATGTCTCAGGCGATCTAGCGTCGGATTGATGTCAGTCTCAGACAGTTCGGCCGGGGAGTCAAGGGGCGGTCCCGCCCCGGCCGAATCGCTCCGCTACCGCGCGACCTGCTGCTCGTCGTAGTCGGAGGGCTTGAATGTGCTTGTCTTCCAACGGAACAGCGCCGTCATACCGGGCCAGTTGTTGGTGATCCGGCCGGAGGCGTTGCGGTACCAGCTGGAGCAGAAATTCCAGGGGGTGTCCTTCAGCCGATGCTGCAGCCAGTCGTCCCAGGACTGCTCGACCTCGGCCCTCGCGGAGATGAACCGCCCGGGATGCGCGCCCAGGTACTGCGCCGCCTGCCGGATGTAGCGGGCCTGCGATTCCAGCATGTAGATGATGGAACCCGCGCCCACATTGGTATTCGGGCCGTACATCATGAACAGATTCGGGAAGCCGGGCACCGACATGCCCAGATACGCCCGCGCGCCTTCGGCCGACCATTCGTCGGCGAGCTTGCGCCCGCCCTGCCCGTAGATGTGCATGGGCGCGAGGAATTCGGTGCCCTTGAATCCGGTGCCGTAGATGATCACGTCCACCGCGTGCTCCACGCCGTCGGCGGTGCGAATCCCGTGGGGCGTGACCTCGGTGATGGCGTTGGTCTCGACGTGCACATTGTCCTGCGCCAGCGCCGGGAAGTACTCATTGGAGAACAGCCCGCGCTTGCATCCCGCCGCGTAATCGGGAGTCAGCTTGGCGCGCAACTCCGCATCGGGCACCTGCGTGCGCCGATGCCGATCGGCCAGCGCGATCACCGGCACCTTGATCGGCGGAATATCGGTGAGCGCCAACGCCATCACCTCGAAATAGGTCCAGATGGCGAACCGCTCGGCCAGCCGCGTGACCGGCACGTGCTTGAACAACGCGTGATGCAGCGCGCTGTACTCGGTGTCCCACTTCGGCAGCACCCAGGCCGCCGAGCGCTGGAACAGCGTCAGGTGTGCGACCTTCGGCTGAATCCGCGGAATGTATTGAATGGCACTGGCTCCCGTGCCGATGCACGCCACCCGCTTGCCGGTCAGCTCCACCGAGTGATCCCATTCGGCCGAGTGGAACGCCGCCCCGGTGAAGCTGTCGATCCCGGGCAGATTCGGCATGGCCGGCCGCGACAGCTGTCCCACCGCCGGAATCAGGATGTCGGCGATATGGGTGACCCCGTCGGTCGTGCGCACCCGCCAAACACCGGCCCGCTCATCGAATTCCGCATCGGTGACCTCGGTGCCGAACTCGATCCGCTGCGGCAGCCCGTGCTTGTCCGCGACCGCGCGCATGTACTCGTGGATATCGCGCTGCTGCGAGAACCGCCGCGGCCAATCGGATTTCGGCTCGAACGACCACGAGTACAACGGCGAGGGCACATCGCAGGCCGCGCCCGGATAGGTGTTCTCGCGCCAGACGCCGCCCAGATCCGCGGCCTTCTCCAGAATGGTGAAGTTGGTCAGCCCGTGGCGCTGCAATTCCAGCGCCATGCCGAGTCCCGCGAACCCGGCGCCGATGATGAGAATGGACGGCTCACGTTGCATGACTCGACGGTAGAGGCTATCGCGCCTGGTCACGCAGACATCCCCGGTCAGTGAATCCGTATTTTCGGCCATCTCCGCACGCCCGCGCGCCCTGGCGCCCACGATCGCCGCTCACAAGCGAGTGTCCGAGTCAGTGAGCAGTCCTGACCTGCGACAGCGCGCCCCGACTGGACAGTGTCACGTCAATGTACCTATATTCACGGAAGATCTTGCTCCAATTTACTTGTCCTGGTTGGTGATTGGCAGTCTGCTGCGCCGCAGGGGGCGTCGTCGCGTGCCGACCCGGCCCAGGACTACGGAGCCGGCTGGTCATCGTGTTGGGCGGTGGCGGGTCGGCAGCAGGCTGCGGGACGGCGAAGGTGGGGTTCGCCGTCCCGCCGCCTTGTCTCCCGGTGGGCTATTCTCGCCGACAGTGACTCAGTTCACTCGCCAGTAGGGACATGCAAGGAGCGGTTGGGAAATGTTGAGCACCATGCAGGACGAGCAGCTCTCGCTCGCCTCACTACTGCGGTACGCGGCCACCTTCCAGGGCGACAGCACCGTATCGACCTGGACCGGAGACGGCGTCCGCACCCAGACTTTCCGCGAGCTCGGCGCCGATGCCGCCCGCCTCGCCAATGCCCTGCGTGACCTGGGCATCGGCGAAGGCGACCGGGTCGGCACCTTCATGTGGAACAACAACGAGCACATGGTCGTCTACACCGCGGTGCCCGCCATGGGCGCGGTGCTGCACGCGCTCAACATCCGCCTGTTCCCGGAGCAGCTGGTCTACGTGGCCAACCACGCCGAGGATCGGGTCGTCATCGTCGACGGCACCCTGCTGCCGCTGTTCGCCCAGTACCTGCCCAACCTGAAGACGGTCCGGCACGTCATCGTCGCCAATGGCGATGCCGCCGCGCTCACCGCGCCCGAGGGCGTGCAGGTGCACTCCTACGCCGAACTGCTTGCCGCCCAGCCCGATACCTACGATTTCCCGATCGTGGACGAGCGTTCCGCCGCCGGCATGTGCTACACCTCCGGCACCACCGGCGATCCCAAGGGCGTCGTCTACTCGCACCGCTCCAATGTGCTGCACGCCATGCAGGTCTGCCAGCCCAATGGCATGGGCTTCAATGGCGCCGACACCGTGCTGGCCATCGTGCCGCTGTTCCACGCCAATGCCTGGGGCCTGCCCTATGCCGCGCTCATGTCGGGCGCGAATCTGCTCATGCCCGACCGCTTCCTGCAGCCGCAGCCGCTGCTGGAGATGATGGCCGCGGTCAAGCCGACCTTCGCCGCCGCGGTGCCCACCATCTGGGGCGGCGTGCTGGCCGGATTGCAGGCCGCGCCGCAGGACATCTCGCATCTGCGCACCTGTGTGGTGGGTGGCGCCGCGGTGCCGCCGTCGATGATGCGCGCCTTCCAGGAGCGGCACGGCGTGAAGCTGCTGCACGCCTGGGGCATGACCGAGACCTCCCCGCTGGGTTCGGTGGCGCACCCGCCCGCCGAGGCGGAGGGCGAGGAGCAGTGGACCTACCGCTATACCCAGGGCCGCTTCCCGGCGCTGGTGCAGGCGCGGCTGGTCGCCGACGACGGGTCGGTGCTGCCCAATGACGGCGAAGCCCTGGGCGAGCTGGAGGTCAAGGGGCCGTGGATCACCGGCGCGTACTACTCGCCGAGCGGTGAGGCGGTCGACCCCGACAAGTTCGATGACGGCTGGCTGCGCACCGGCGATGTCGGCAAGATCAGCCCCAATGGCTATCTGACCCTGGTGGACCGCTCCAAGGACGTCATCAAGTCCGGCGGCGAGTGGATCTCCTCGGTCGATCTGGAGAACGCGGTCATGGGCCATCCGGCCGTGGCCGAGGCCGCGGTCATCGGCATTCCGGACGAGAAGTGGGACGAGCGGCCGCTGGTGGCCATCGTGCTGGCCGCCGGCGCGGAGGCCAAACCCGAAGAGCTGCGCGACTTCCTGGCCGACAAGTTCGCCAAGTGGCAGCTGCCCGAGCACTGGACCTTCATCGAGGAGGTGCCCAAGACCAGCGTCGGAAAGTTCGACAAGAAGCGGCTGCGGGCGCAGTACGCCGAAGGGGCGCTGACGGTCACGACCTTGTCCTGATCGGTTCCGCTCGCGCCTCCTCGTCCGTACCGTTAGTTTGAGGGCGGTTGCCACCAAAGTGGGGATGGACGAGGAGGTCCGGGTGAAAGCGCTGCGCGCTCAGGGAGATTCGGCGTTCGAGCAGGGGGTTCGGGCATGACCATCGGTTTGCTTCGCGCGGTCGGGGCCCGGTTGTGGACCGAGGCCGAATCGGCGCGACTGGTCGTGCAATCCGGCCTGGTCGGCATCGAATCGCCGGCCACCATGGTGTCGGCGGCCACCGCCATGCTGCGCTACGGGACCCTCGGGGCCTCGCTCGCCCTGTCGGCGGCGCGGCATCCGAATCGCACCGCGCTCATCGACGACCTCGGCTCGCTGACCTTCGCGGAGCTGGAGGAACGGTCCAACCGGCTGGCCAATGCCTGGCGGGCGCGCGGACTGCGCGGCGGCGAGGGGGTGGCAATCCTGGCGCGCAATCACCGGGGCCTGCTCGACGCGGTCTTCGCCGCGGCCAAGTGCGGCGCCCGGATCATCCTGCTGAACACCGATTTCGCCGGACCGCAGATCCGGGACGTGGCCGCCCGCGAGGGCACCGATCTGCTCGTCTACGACGAGGAATACGCCTCGATGCTCGGCGAGGTGAGCCCGCGCCGCGGCAGCTTCCGCGCCTGGACCGATACCGAGCGCCCCGACAGCCTGGAAGCGCTGATCGCAGCGGGCGATTCGAAGGCGCCGCCCGCGCCCGGCGTCTCGCCCAAGCTGATCCTGCTGACCAGCGGCACCACCGGCACGCCCAAGGGCGCGCCCCGCCCGGAGCCGAGATCCCTCGCCCCGCTGGGCGCCCTGCTCTCGAAGGTGCCCTTCCGCGCCGGCGAGGTCACCGAATGCCCCGCGCCCATCTTCCACACCCTCGGATTCGCCTGCGCCATGCTGACTCTCGGCTTCGGCTCCACCCTGGTGATCCGCCGCCGCTTCGACCCGCAGGCCACCATCGACAGCCTCGCCGCCCATCGCGTCACCACCATGTGGGCGGTGCCGGTCATGCTGCAGCGCATGGTGGATCTGGGCCCGCAGGCCTTCACCGCCCACGATCTGACGGCCCTGCGCATCATCTTCGTCGGCGGTTCCCAGCTGGGCGCGCAGCTGGCCAAGGAGGTCATCACCACCTTCGGGCCGGTGCTCTACAACCTGTACGGCTCCACCGAGGTCGCCTACGCCACCATCGCCACGCCCGCGGATCTGGCGCTCGAACCCGGTTGCGTCGGCAGCCCGGTGCTCGGCTGCCGCGTGGAAATCCTCGACGAGAATGGCCGCCGCGTCGAGGAACCCGGCGTCACCGGCCGCATCTTCGTCGGCAACACCATCCAGTTCGAGGGCTACACCGGCGGCGGCCACAAAGAGCGGCTGCACGGCCTCATGTCCTCCGGCGACGTCGGCCATTTCGACGCCGAGGGCCGCCTCTACATCGACGGCCGCGATGACGACATGATCGTCTCCGGCGGCGAGAACGTCTTCCCCGCCGAGGTCGAAGAGCTCCTGCACACCCACCCGCACGTCCAGGAAGCCGCGGTCCTCGGCGTCCCCGACGAAAAATTCGGCGCCCGCCTGAAGGCCTTCGTGGTCGTCCACGAGCAGCGCACCCTGACCGAGGACGAGGTCAAGGACTTCGTGAAATCCAACCTGGCCCGCTACAAGGTGCCGCGCGACGTGGTCTTCATCGACGAGCTGCCCCGCAACCCCACGGGCAAGGTCCTCAAACGCAAACTCCTGGAGGTCTGAGCGCGCCCATGCCGCCCCCACCTTGTCGTGCTGCTCGGCGTCGTAGTCGGATAGGAAGGTGGGCATGGAGATTCGTGGGTTCGTGGCGGGGGATTCGGCGGGACTGCGGGAGTTGTATGGCCGGGCGGGGGCTGGGTCGCCCGTTGCCTCGTTGTGGGGGGATCCAGAGTCGGAGGCGGCGATCTATCTCGACCCCTATGTGGAGCTGGAACCCGAATCCTTGCTCGTGGCGGTCGTGGACGGGAAGCTGACCGGATATCTGGCCGGGTGCTTGGACGGCGCGAAATTCCCGAGCGAGGAGGAGCGGATCGGCCGAGCCATTCGGGAGCACCGGTTGTTCCTGCGCAGGAAGTCCGCCGCCTTCTTCGGGCGCGCCATGATCGACACCGTTGCGGCCAGGATCCGCTGGGAACCGACCGCGGGTGATTTCACGGACCCGCGCTGGCCCGCGCACCTGCACATCGCGGTGGCGGCCGAGGCGCGCGGCACCGGAGCCGCCGCCGGACTCATGACCCGATGGTTCGAACGGCTCGATGAGCATGGTTCGCCCGGCTGCCATTTGCAGACGCAGGTCGAGAACACCCGAGCCGTCCGGTTTTTCACTCGAATGGGGTTCACACCGCTGGACCCGGCCCCGCCGATCGCCGGCATGCGCTACCGGGGCGAGCGGGTGCACCAGTTGACCATGGTGCGCCCGGCGGAGCCGAGCTAGCGGGGGTCATCACCGGCCGTGCGGGCCGGGGGCGGCGCTGCCGCTGTACTCGCCGAGGTCGGAGACCAGCTTGGTCAGCTCGGGATCGCTGCTGTAGCGGCGCTGGTGCAGTTCGGCGATCTTCTGGCCCAGCTCCGGATCCGGGTCGTCGGTGATGTCGAAGGAGGCGAACTTGTCGACCAGGGGCAGGCCCACACGGTCGGTATTGCGGTGGGCCGGGTGCATCAGGTACTCCCAGTAGCCGTCGAGGTCCTCGATGACGAAGACTGCGCCCCATTCGAATTCGCCGCCGAAATCGGGGCCGACGACGAAGGACTTGACCGAGGGGATGACCCGGCCCTGGTTGCGCAGGCTTTCGAGGGCTTCCTCGATGGCTTCGGGGGAGGCGTCGGCGCGGAGGGTGAAGCGGTTGCCGTGGTAGATCATTTCCTTGTTCCTTTGCTGTGGATGGGTCGGGACAGGGCGGCGAGCGCCGCCCCGAGGGTCATGGCGATGCCGGTCCAGCCGAACGCGCCGCCGATGCCGGTGGCCTCGACGATCGGCTGCACGATCAATGGGGAGAGGAACTGGCCGAGGAAGATTCCGGTGACCAGGCCGCTGAGCACGCGCCCGCGGCCGGCGGCGGGCGCGAGGTCGCTCAGTCTCAGATTCAGGTTGGGTACGGCGAAACCGAGTCCGAACCCGCCGGCGAGCAGTCCGGCCGTCACCTGGGCGACGGTGCTCGCGGTACCGATGAGGATCCAGCCGATGCCCAGCAGGCCGATGCCTGCCGCGGTGAGGGTGTTCGGGCTCCAGCGGGCCCGCAGTCTCGGAAAGGCCAGGGCGCCACCGACACTGCTGAGGGTGGTCGCGGCGATCACCGCGCCGACCACGGCCGGACCGGTGTGCGCGATGACGGCCGGGGCCATGATGGTCAGCATGGCGGCGGCCAGCACGGTCGCACGGGCGGCGTGCGCTGGGGCGGCGTGCGCCTGCGTGGCGGTCTTCATCGGCGCGGGTTCTCGGCTGTCCGCTTCAGATGGCCCAGCCACGAGGTCAGCGCGCCGTCGAGTGCGGTGCGCATCCCGTCGACGTCCGCGCGAATGGGTGCGCCGTCCCAGGATTCCTCGGTGCGGATGCGTACGCCGCCGTCCTCCTCGGTGAATTCCCATACGTGGATGCCGGTGATGCCGTGCGCCGGACCGCCCCACACGATGCGGTGCGGGTCGTCCACCGCGTAGATGGTGGATTCGATATCGGGTCCGAAGGTGCTCCAGCGGAATACGGTGCCCGGCTGGATCGGACCGTCGATCGCGGCGGCGGTGATGTCCGGCTGCCAGCCGGTCCATGCGGCGATATCGGTGTGCAGCTCCCACACTCGGCGCAGGGGCGCCGCGACGTGTATGTCGTGAATGGCGACAATGGCTGCGGCGGTGTCGATTTCGGTGATCACGGTGTGCCTCCTGTTCGGTGGTACACAGCGTCACATCGCGAGATCGGTGCTCGCGTCGGCGGAAATCGCCTATCCGGGTGAATGCGGCCTTTGCCTAGAATCCGGCCAATGACGGCGGATATCGGTCTGGTGGGTCGGCGGGAGCCGATTCGCCGCCTTACGGAACTGCTCGCCTCCACCCGCGAGGGCGCCGGAGCTGCGCTGGTGCTTCGGGGTGAGCCCGGTATCGGCAAGTCGGCCCTGTTGGCGGAGGCAGGGCGCCTCGCCACCGGTTTCCGCGTACTCCACGCCACCGGTTCGGAGTTCGAGGTCGAGATGCCGTTCGCCGTGCTGCACCAGATGTGCCGGCCGGTCCTCTCCTATCTGGATGGCCTGCCGCCACCGCACCGCCGGGCGCTCGAGGCCGCGTTCGGTCTCACCGATGCCGCCCCGGACCTGTTCGGCATCGGGGTCGGTCTGCTGGAGCTGCTGACCGCGGCCGGTCGGGAGCAGCCGGTGCTGTGTGTGATCGACGATGCCCAGTGGATCGATGACGCCTCCGCGGTGGTCCTGTCGTTTCTGGGACGGCGTATCGGATCCGAGTCCGTCGCGGTGCTGCTCGCCTCCCGGATCCCGGTTCGCACAACGGCATTGGACGCACTGCCCGGCGTCGATCTCACCGGACTGCCGGAGGCGGAGGCGCGGGCCCTGCTGGCCGCGGGGATCAGGGTCCCGCTGGATGCCCGTGTGCGCGAGCGCATTCTCGCCGAATCGCGGGGAAACCCGCTCGCGCTCTTGGAATTGCCGCGCAGCGCGGGCCTGGCGGGCGGTTTCGCGCGCCCGGACGAGTATCCGGTGGCCGCCGCCATCGAGCACAGTTTCCGTTCCAGGCTGGCGGCCCTGCCCGAGCCCAACCGGCTGTTGCTGATCATCGCCAGTGCCGAGCCCACCGGTGATCCCGGATTGCTGTGGGCGGCCGTCGAGCGTTCCGGAATCGAGGTTCCGGCTGCCACGGACACCGGGGGCCTGGCGGAATTCGGTGCACGCGTGCGCTTCTGCCATCCGCTGGCCCGCTCCGCGGTGTACCGCGCTCTCCTTCCTGCGCCAGACCGATGGCGACGGCCCCGGCTTCATGTTGCGCGCCGCCCGCCGCCTGGCCGCCATCGACCCGCGGCTGTCGCGGGACTGCTACTTGGAGGCGTTCGAGATGGCGTTGAACGTCGGCCGGTCCAGCGGTGTCATGGACATGGTGGCGGACGCGGCGCGCTCCGCCCCGCCCGCACCACGACCGCCGAGCGGAGCGGATGCGCTGCTCGACGCCATGGTGCTGCTGGCCGCCCGTGATCATCGCGGCGCCGCGGCGGTCCTGCGGCCCATCCTGGCCGACAGTGACAGCGCACTGTGGACCCGGCATCCCGCGCTGGGGGTGATCCTGGCGGGGGAGATGTGGGATCTGGACACGCACGCCCGCATTACCGACCGGCTCGTGACGGTGGGCCGCGAATCCGGCTCACCCCTCCTGCTGCGGCTCGGCCTGGCCCAGCTCGCGACCTCCGGCGTGCACGCCGGCGATTTCGCCGCCGCGGCCGCGGCCATTGCCGAGGAGGAGGCGATCGCCGATGCCTTCGGAACCGAACCGCAGGTCTATCCGAGACTGCATCTGGCCGCCATGCGCGGCCGCCGCGCCGAACTGGACGAACTGGCGGAGCAGATCCTGATCGCGGCCAGAACCCGCGGCGAGGAGCAGGTGATCGCCAATGTCCATTGGGCGCAGGCGGTGTCGAGCATGGCCGTCGGCGACTACGCCGCGGCGCTGGCCTCGGCCCTGCGGGTCACCGAACACCGGGCACTGTTCCTCACCGCTGTCGCGCTTCCGGAGGTGGTGGAGGCCGCCGTCCGCACCGGCGAGCGCGCCATCGCCGCCATCGCCGCCGAAGAGCTGACCGATCGGGCCGAAGCCGCCGAAACCCCGTGGGCCCTGGGCGTTGCCGCTGCCGCGCGGGCGCTGCTGTCGGACAGCGAGGACGACTATCGCGAATCCCTCGACCACCTGGACCGCGCGGCCGTGCTCCCCGCCCGCGCGCGAGCACACCTGCGCTACGGCGAATGGCTGCGCCGCCAGGGCCGCCGCCGCGAATCCCGCGATCGGTTGCGCCTCGCCCACGAATCGCTGTCCGCCATCGGCATGGAAGCCTTCGCCCGCCGCGCCGCCGAACTGCGTGCCACCGGCGAACAGGCCCGCAGCCGCACCCGGCCGGTCTACGAGCAGCTCACCATGCAGGAACTCAACATCGCTCGCCTGGTGGCCACCGGCGCCACCTCCAAAGAGGTTGCGGCACAACTATTTCTGAGTCCACGCACCGTCGACGCCCACCTGCGCAACATCTTCCGCAAGCTGGGCGTCACCTCCCGCAGGCAGCTGCGCACGCTGCCGAACGTAGGCGGCCGATTGCTGGACGGCTAGCCGGTCTATTCGGCGAGTTTGGCCAGCAGCGCGGTGAATTCGGCGCGGGAGAGGTGGCCGTCGCCGTCGTGATCCGCGGCGGACAGGAGGGACTCCGCGGATTCCTCGCTGAGGGTCGGGCAGGTGCGCAGAAGCGACTCGAGTTCGTCCACCTCGATCAGGTTGTTCTTGTTGGCGTCGAAAGTGTCGAATGCGGCGTCGGCGTTGGTGATCTCCGGATCGCGGCCCAATCGCGCGGCGTCGAATTCCGCACGGGAGATCAAGAAGTCGCCGTTGGTGTCGGCGGCCGCGACGAGACGGTGGACGTCGTCGATATCGATCTCGAGTCCCAGTGCGGTGATGCCCGCGAGGATGTCGTCGGCGGAAATGAGGCCGTCGCCGTCCTGGTCCCAGAGGTCGAAGGTGTCGGCTGCCTGCTCGCTGGGCACGGATACTCCTCGAAGGCTGAATTCTGTAGTGCTGCCTGCAGGATAGTGGCCTCTCGCCACGCGCGCCCGATGCGGTTTTCGCCGCGTACAGCTCGGCGCGACCGGATTGCCGGTCGCGCCGAACGGATTCGCGTCTCAGCAGTTGCGGAGCTCGGGGCTCTGATTCAGCAGCTGGGCGCGGGTGGAGATGAAGGTGCTGTAGGTGTCTCCGCCGACCGCGGTGAGCGGGAAGGCGGCGACGCGGTGGCAGTTCTGGAAGGCGAGTTTCACGCCGAAGTGGCGTTCCAGGCCGCCGCGGATGGCATCGGAGGCCATGGCGCGCAGCAGCTGGCCGCGGGCGGTCTCGTCCGGCGGCGGGATGATGTTGTCGGCGAATTCATCGGTGCCGGAGTGCAGATCGGCGGCCACTCGGCTGACTACCTCGTAGGCGTATGGCAGTGAGTTACGGACACATTCGACGAACTCGTCGTCGCTGACTTCACCGCGTTCAGCGCGTTCGAGCAGTGCGGTGGGTACGTCGAGTGACATATCGCTCTCCTCATGGGATGGCGGATGGTGTCAGCCGAGTCTAAACGAAAAACGTTGTCAACAACCCTGGATTCGCCGTGAAAGTGCCCGCTGTAGAGCGGTTTTCGCCTCCTCGGACAGCTTGCGGACCAGCTCGCCGGCCGGTAGCTCGGGGGTGAGCGAATGCGCCTGACCAGCCCAGAGATTCACCGCGTCGGCATTGCCCTCGGCGCGCGCGGCGGCGCGCAGCGGGCCGGTGGCGTAATGGATCTCGGGATAGGCGGCTGGAGCGTTCGGGTGCTCGAGCATGAACCGGTTGCGCAGCCCGCGGGCCAGGCGGCCGGTGAAGGCGCGGGTGAGCATGGTGGGAGTGTCGAGCACCACGGCATCGCGCACCAGCGGCGCGGTGCCGGCCTCGGGGCAGCGCAGGAACACGGTGCCCAATTGCGCCGCGGCGGCCCCCGCGGACAGCGCGGCGGCGACGCCGGCGCCGGTGGCGATGCCGCCCGCCGCGACCACCGGCCGGTCGGTATCGGCAAGGAGCAATTGCAGCAGCGCCAGCAGCCCCAGCGGATCGGTCACATCGTCCTCGGGCCGATCCGCGAAGGTGCCGCGATGCCCGCCCGCCTCCGCGCCCTGGGCAATGAGCACATCGGCGCCGGCCGCGCTCGCGTGCCGGGCCTCGGCCACCGACGTGACCGTCACCCACACCTCCGATCCCGCCGCGCGCAGCCGCTCGATCTCGGCGGCCGACGGGCAGCCGAAGGTGCACGAGACCACCGCCACCGGTTCGGCGGTCAGCAGATCGAGCTTGGCCGCCCAGTCGTCGGTGTCGTAGCGCGGCTCGCCGACCGGGAATTCGCGCGCCAGCGCCTCCACATAAGAAGAGAACAGTTCGGGCGAAGCGGGCGCGGACGGATAGAAGAGGTTCACGCCGAACGGCGCGGAGGTCAAGGCGCGCGTGCTCTTGACTCGCTCACCCAGCGCCGCCGCGCTGAGATATCCGGCGGCGATGAATCCCAATCCACCCGCATCGGAGACGGCTGCCGCCAGCTCCGGGGTGGACGGCCCGCCGGCCATCGGCGCCAAAACGATCGGGGTACCCAGGTCCTCGAGAATCACACACACAGTGTGCCTCCTCGTTACCGTTCGTGATCAAGTGTTCAGTTCTGTGACCTGCGTTTTCGCTGGTGTTACGGCTCAGAAGGTTGCGGAATGGTCACGAGCGAGTACAGTTTCCGTCACAGCGATACCGAATCGTTACGGATCCCCGAACGCTAGGACGAGCTTTGCCGCACCACAGAGAGACCGCGAACTCCGTATCAGTTATGGACTTGCTTGGTGATTCTGGTGCCGGCCGTGCTGGCGCCGCCGCTCGCCGTCGGCACCGCGCCGAACCCACCACCGCCGACCGCGTGAAGGTCGCCGCCGGAGCCGCGGTCGCCGCGGGCGCCCTCATCGGCACCGCCTCGCAGCTGGTTCCCGCGCTGGCCAATGCCGCGCCGCTGCTGCCCAATCACGAGACCAAGACGGTCGCCGACGAGGCCGAATTGGCCGACGCCGCGCAGCCGGCCACCGAGCTGAAGGAGATCGCGGGCCAGGCCCCGGCTCCGGCGGCCCCCGTGGTCACCGACGCCCAGGCCGTCGCCGCCCCGGTGAGCGCGCCCTTCGGGCTCCAGAATCTCCCGCCGGAGATCGCCAATCCGCTGGCCCAGGCCGAGCAGACGCTGAAGGCCCTGCAGCAGCAGATCGCTCCGGCGCCCGCCGTCCGCCCCGTGGCCGGTGTGATCAGCTCCGGCTTCGGCGCCCGTTGGGGCGCCATGCATTACGGTGTCGACTTCGCCGACCAGCTCGGCGCCCCCATCCATTCCGTCATGGGCGGAACCGTGGTGGAGGCCGGTCCGGCATCGGGCTTCGGCCTCTGGGTGCGCGTCCTGCAGGACGACGGCACCACCGCTGTCTACGGCCACGTGAACGACATGTTCGTGCAGTCCGGGCAGCGGGTCAACGCCGGCGACGTCATCGCCACTGTCGGAAATCGCGGTCAGTCCACAGGGCCTCATTTGCATTTGGAGGTATGGGATGCCGCCGGAAACAAGATGGATCCGCTGCCATGGCTAGCCAGCAAGGGCGTAATCATGCAGCAGCAGTGGGGCCCGGACCAGTAGAGCGTTCACCCGCCCCTTCGAACGGAAGATTTCCGGACCGGCGTATGCCGGTGGGCGCGGTGACGACACTGGACGACCTATTCGACCCGGCCTCGCTGCACGGCCGCACTTACGCGATTCTCGTGCAACACCCCCGCTCGACGGCGCATGAAGTAGCCGAGCGATTGAATTGTCCGCCCCGCGTGGCCGAGGCGGCCCTCGAAGCCCTGTGCCATCTCGAGGCCGCCGTGCGGCTCACCGAGGCCAGCGGCATCGTGCGCTGGGACGCACACGCTCCGGAAGCCTTGTCGGAGGCCGAGACCCGGCGCCGCAATCACGACATGCTGCGTATGCAGTCGGCCGCGGCCCGGCTGGGTGAGACCTTCCGCTCGGTGCGGCGCACCACCGATGCCGACGGCGCGGTGGTGGCGGTGTACGAGCGCCGCCAGCTGCTGGCCGATTTCGAGGACCTGCAGCACACGGCACACGCTTGTGTGAAAGTCGTTGAGCGGGGCCCGTTCCTGTCGGACGTGGATACCGAGGAACGGCTCTTCGAGCTGAAATCCGCACGCATCCAAGCGGGTATCGACTACCGCACGCTGTATCAGGAGACGATCTACCAGGACGCCGAGCGGCTGCGTCACGTGCTGGCCACCAATGCCGTTGGCGCACAAGCGCGTACGCTGCCGGATCCGCCGATGAAGCTGATCGTCGCCGATGACCGGCGGGCGGTGCTGGTGCTGCACACCGACGAACGCCGCGGCGATCCCATGGGCGTGCGGGTCGGTCCATCGCCCACCTTGGATCTGCTGATCAAGACCTTCGACGCGTTGTGGTCCATGGCCACACCGATTTCGGTGAATCCGTCGGAGGCGCTCGACGAACGCGATCGCGCCATCCTGACGCTCATGAGCATGGGCGCCACCGATGACACCATTGCGCGCCGGCTCGGGCTGTCGCGGCGAACCGTGGTGCGGCGCACCGCGAGTCTGCTGGAACGGCTGGGCGCGAGTACGCGTTTCCAGGCCGGCGTCCAGGCGACCCGTCGCGGTTGGCTGTAGCCTAAATTCGAAACACTTCCATTTGGATGTGAGTTGCCGCACAGGGCGCCGCATATAGCGGCGTCTCTGAATGCGGTCCTGCCTGCAGATTCGCGGCGGTGCCCCAATTTTCGGGGGCAGCATGCTTCGGCGTGCGTGATTCGCGCGTGAATATCGCGGGAACAAATCAACCTACGATTCGAGATTGCTCGAGAGTGGCCCGGACAAATGGGGCCTACTTGTGTTGGAGGGAATGGATCACCAGTGGATACCGGGCGTCGTTCTGCACGCGGAAATCGCCGGCGCCGGAACGGCGGTCAGCTGTTTCCCCAATTGCTCACCGCGGCGGTGGATTCCGCCTCGGATCGGGTGGCGATCCGGTTCGAGGACCGGCAGCTGACCTATCACGAACTGGATGAGGCCTCCTCGCGAGTGGCGCGCGAGCTGATCGACCGCGGCGTCGGTCCCGGCGATGTGGTGGCCATCGGCCTCACCCGGTCCCTCGAGTCGGTGCTCTGCATCTGGGCGGTGGCGAAAACCGGTGCGGCGTACGTCCCCGTCGATCCCACCTACCCGAGCGACCGCATCGGTTATCTGCTGTCGGACTCGGGCGCGGCGCTGGGCCTGACCGTCGGCCGCCATCGCGCCGCGCTGGGTGAGTCCGTGCCGTGGCTGGAACTCGACGATCCGGAGCAGCGCGACCGCATCGAGGCGCGGCCCGGACATCCGGTGTCCTATGCCGATCGGATCCGCACGCTCACCGAGCAGCATCCGGCCTATGTCATCTACACCTCCGGCTCCACCGGCCGCCCCAAGGGCGTCGCGGTCACCCACGGCGGTCTGAGCGCCCTCACCGTCTTCGAGCGCGAGCATTGCGGCATCACCGCGGACTCGCGCGTATTGCATGTCTGCTCGCCGAATTTCGATGTGTCGGTGCTCGAACTGCTGCTGGCGTTCAGCGCCGGCGCGACGCTGGTGATCGCCCCGCCGACCGCGTTCGGCGGTTTCGAACTGGCGGAACTGCTGCGCCGCGAACGGGTCACGCACATGCTGATCACCCCGGGCGCGCTGGAATCGGTCGATCCCACCGGTCTGGACGACCTGCGCACCGTCATGGTCGCCGGTGATCGCTTCGGCCCGGATCTGCTGCGCCGCTGGGCGATACCCGGCCGTTCCTTCCTCAATGGTTACGGCCCGACCGAGGCCACCATTCTGGTGACCAGCAGCGCCGCACTGCAACCGGATCAGGACATCACCATCGGCAATGCCACCCCGGGTGTGGGCGCGTTCGTGCTCGACAGCGGGCTGCGCCCGGTGCCGGACGGCGTGGTCGGCGAGCTGTACGTCTCGGGCCCGGCTCTGGCCCAGGGCTACCTGGGCCGTCCCGCACTCACCGCGGATCGGTTCGTGGCCAATCCCTTCGGTGAGCTGGCGGGCGCCCCCGGCTCGCGGTTGTACCGCACCGGCGATCTGGCGCGCCGCCGCGAAGACGGCACCGGCCTCGAGATTCTCGGCCGCTCCGACTTCCAGGTGAAGATCCGCGGCTTCCGCATCGAGCTCGGCGAGATCGACGACGCGCTCACCGCCCACCCGGATCTCGACTTCGCGGCGACCATGGGCCGCACGCTGCCCTCGGGCGCGACGGCGCTGGTGGCCTATGTACTGCCGACGCCGGGCCGGGCCGTGGACACCGCGGAGCTGGCCGAGCACGTCGGGGCCACCCTGCCCGCGCACATGGTGCCGTCGGCGATCGTGGTGCTGGATCGGATTCCGTTGACCCCGAACGGCAAACTGGATCGCGCCGCGCTGCCGGAGCCGGTCTTCGAAACTCTCGTCTCCCGCGACCCGGCCGGTCCGGTGGAGACGCGCATCGCGCAATTGTTCGCCGAGCTGCTGCGCGTGGATCGCGTCGGCGCCGACGATTCGTTCTTCGCGATCGGCGGCGACAGCATCATGTCGATGCAGCTGGTCTCCCGGGCGCGGTCGGCCGGGATCGTCTTCACGCCCCAGGATGTGTTCGAGCATCGCACCGTGGCGCGGCTGGCCAAGGTCGCGATCGTCGGCGAGACGGCCGCGGCCGCGATGCTCGCCGAACTGCCCGGCGGCGGCGTGGGCGAGATCCCGCTGACGCCGGTGCTGGCCCGCCAGCTCGCGCACGGGCTGTCGCAACGGTACTTCCAGAGCATGGTGCTGGCGCTGCCGGAGGGTGTGCAGCGCGCCGCGCTGGCGGCGACCGTGAGCGCGGTGCTGGACCACCACGATGTGCTGCGCGTGCGGATCGCCGCGGACGCGGCCGCCGCGGGCGGGTGGCGGTTCGAGGTGCCGCCGCCGGGAGCCTTCGATATCGAGGCGGCGATCGCCGAACTGGATGTGCCCGCGGGTATCGATGACGCCGAGCTGGCCCGAATCGGCAGTGCCGCATTGGATTCCACCGCCGAAATGCTGAATCCGGTTGCGGGGCGGATGATCGCGTTCACCTGGCTGCGCCGCCCCGATGCCGCGGACGCGCTCATCGTGGTCGCGCATCACTATGTGATCGACGGCGTGTCGTGGCGAATCCTGATTCCGGACTTCATGACCGCCTGGGCGCAGCTGGCGGCGGGGCAGCAGCCCGCCCTGACGGCCATCGGCACCTCGTTCCGGCGCTGGGCGCACGGACTCGCGGAGGCGGCCGGATCGGCCGGACGGCTCGGCGAGCTGGAGCACTGGCGGCGCGTGCTGGCGTATCCGGATCCGCCGCTCGGTGACCGGGCGCTGGACGCCGCGGTGGACACCCATGCGACGATGCGGCGCTTCAGCGTCGAGGTGCCGGTGCACGTCACCGAGGCCCTGCTGACGGAGGTGCCCGCCCGCTATCGGGGTGGGGTGAACGACGGCCTGCTCGCCGCGCTGGCGGTGGCGGCGCGCTCGTGGCGGGCGCGCCGCGGCGTGGCCGCGCCGGTCACGCGGGTGCGGCTGGAAGGGCATGGGCGCGAGGAGGATACGGTCCCCGGCGCCGATCTCACCCGGACCGTCGGCTGGTTCACCAGCGTCTATCCGGTGGCCCTGGATCTGTCCGGCATCGCGGCCGACGGGACCGCGGCAGCGACCGCGGCCGCCCTGCGCGCGGTGAAGGAACAGCTACTGGCGGTGCCCGCCAAGGGCATCGGCTTCGGCCTGCTGCGGCACCTGAATCCCGAGACCGCCGCCGAACTCGGCGGCGACCTGGGCCAGATCGGGTTCAACTACCTCGGCCGGATCTCCACCGGCGGTATGCCCGAGGGCGTCGAGGCGGCCGGCTGGCTGCCGACCGACGCGCTGGGCGAGCTGTCCGCCGAACAGGATTCGGCGCTCCCGGCCGATGTCGTCATCGATATCAATGCCATCGTGACCGACACCGAGGCCGGTCCGCGCCTGGGCGCATCGTTCCAGTACGCGGCGGAGATCCTCGACGAGGCCGCCGTGCGCGAGCTGGCGCAGGAGTGGGTGGCCGCGCTGACCGCGGTCGCCGGACACCTCGCCGACCCGGCGGCAGGCGGTCTGACGCCGTCGGATGTGCCGCTGGTCCGGGCCTCGCAGGCGGAGCTGGACGCCTGGCGCGCCGCGTATCCCGGTCTGTCCGATGTCCTTCCGCTGTCGCCGCTGCAAGCGGGCCTGCTGTTCCACACGCAGCTCACGGCGGGCGCGCCGGATATCTACGTGACCCAGTTCGTGATCGAGCTGTCCGGCGTGATCGATGTGCCCCGGTTGCGCGGCGCGGCCCAGGCGGTCCTGGACCGGCACGCCAGCCTGCGCGCCGCCTTCGTCACCGCCGCCGACGGCGCGCCGGTGCAGCTCGTGGTGGACGGCGTGGCGGCCCCGTGGCAGGAGGTGGACGGCGTCGCCGACGACGAGCTGCCCGCGCTGCTGGAGGCCGATCAGCTGCTCCGATTCGATCCGGCCGCCGCGCCCATGGTGCGTTTCACTCTGTACCGCACCGCATCCGGGCGCGTGTGCTTCACGCTGACCAGTCATCACATCCTCTTCGACGGCTGGTCCCTGCCGCTGCTCATGAAGGATCTGCTGCTGCTGTACGCGACGCACGGCGATGCCTCGCAGCTGCCGCGCGTGCGGCCCTACCGGGACCATCTGGCCTGGCTGTCGGGCCAGGACCGGGCGGCCACCGCCGCGGTGTGGCGGTCGGCGCTGTCCGGCGCCGAGCGCACCGCGCTGCTGCCCGCGTTGCCGCGGGTGCGGTGGCCGGAGGACGGATTCGGTTCCCGCGCCTTCGAATTGACCGCCGAGCAGACCGGGGCGCTGGCGAAGTTCGCCGGCGAGACCGGCGTCACCGTCAATACCGTCGTGCAGGCGGCGTGGAGCCTGCTGGTCGCCGGGTTCACCGGCCGCGACGATGTGGTCTTCGGCGCGGTGGTGTCCGGCCGCCCGCCCGAGCTGGACGGTGTCGAGGACATTGTCGGCCTGTTCGTGAACACCATTCCGGTGCGGGTCCGGATGGATCCGCGCCGGTCGGCACGAGAACTGCTGAGCCGCTTGCAGACCGAGCAGGCGGCGCTGCTCGAACACCACTACCTCGGCCTCGGCGACATCCAGGCCGCCGCCGGAGTGGACGAGCTGTTCGACACCCTGGTCGCCTTCGAGTCGTATCTGGTCGACACCGATGGGCTGCGGCAGGCCGGCGGGGCCATCGACGGGCTGCAGGTCGACGATGTGCGCGGCGTGACCAATACCCACTATCCGGTGTCGGTGGTGGTCGAGCTCGAGGAACGGCTGCGGGTGCAGGTGATGCACCGGCTCGACGCGGTCGACCCGGAAACCGCTGCGGCACTGGCCGATCGGCTCCAGCTGCTGATCGACCGGATCATGGCGGATCCGGATCGCACGCTCGCCGCGACGCATCTGCTGACCGAGGCGGAATACGCACGGCTCACCCACGTGAGCGACGGCGGGTCCGCGGCGGAGGAATTGCTGCCGGATCTGCTGACCCGGGGCGTGCTCGCCGGACCGCAGCGGATCGCGGTGCGTGACGGCGATCGGTCGATAGATTATCGCGAGCTGGACGAGGCCTCATCGCGCCTGGCGCGGGAGTTGATCGCGCACGGGGCCGGGCCGGGGGAGCTGGTCGTCGTCGGCATTCCGCGGTCGCTGGAATCGGTGGTGGCGCTGTGGGGCGTGGCCAAGACCGGCGCCGCCTACCTGCCGCTGGACCCGAGCTACCCGGCCGAGCGGATCGCTCACATTCTCTCCGATTCGGGCGCGCGACTGGGCGTGACCATCGGCGCCGAGCAAGGCGCACTGGGCAATTCGATCGAATGGGTCGTTCTCGATGATTCCGATCGGATGCGTCGCCTGGAATCGCGGTCGGCACAACCGATCTCGAATGCGGACCGGACTCGCCCGCTCACCGGGCAGCATCCGGCCTACGTCATCTACACCTCCGGTTCCACCGGTCTGCCCAAGGGCGTCGCGGTGACGCACGCGGGCCTGGCCGCCATGACGGCGCTGCGCGACGAGTACGACGTGACCGCGGATTCGCGGGTGCTGCACGTCATCAAGCCGAGTTTCGACTTCTCGCTCGAGGAGTTGCTGTTCGCCTTCGCCGCCGGCGCCACGCTGATCATCGCGCCGCCGGAGGTCTACGCGGGCCCTGAACTCGCGGATCTGCTACGCCGCGAGCGGGTTTCGCATGTGCTCATCACGCCGGGGGCGTTGTCCTCGATCGAGCCCGACGGGTTGGCCGACCTGCGGGTGCTGGTCACCGGGGCGGACGTGCTGAGCGCGGACCTGGTCGAGCGCTGGGCGCACGGCGAACGCGCCGTGTTCAATTCGTATGGGCCGACCGAGGCGACGGTCGTGGTGACCAGCGGGCGGATGCGGCCCGCGCAGCCGGTCACCATCGGATCTCTCATTGCGGGCGTGGACGGTTTCGTGCTGGACGCGTGGTTGCGCCCGGTGCCCGCCGGGGTGACCGGCGAGCTGTACCTGTCGGGACCGGCACTGGCACAGGGCTATCTGGGCCGACCGGAACTGACCGCCGAGCGGTTCATCGCCAATCCCTTCGCAACCGGGGCGGGATCCCGGGGTGCGCGGCTGTATCGCACCGGTGATCTGGTGCGCCGCACCGAGACCGGGGAATTCGAGTTCCTGGGCCGCACCGATTTCCAGGTCAAGATTCGCGGTTTCCGCATCGAACTGGGTGAGATCGACAATGCCCTCCGCGGCCATGCCGATGTCGGCCAGGCCGTCACGGTGGGCCGGACGCTGCCCTCCGGCGTCACCGCGCTGGTCTCGTATGTGCTGGCCGCCGCGGACCGGACCGTCGATACCGCGCAGCTGCTGGAACACGCCGAACAGGTGCTGCCGGAGCACATGGTGCCCGCGGCCGTCGTGGTGCTGGACGAACTTCCGCTGACACCCAACGGCAAACTCGACCGCGAAGCCCTGCCCGCGCCCGAATTCCAGGCGCGGACCTACCGCGAACCGTCCACCCCGGCCGAACAGGTCGTCGCCCGGGTGCTGGCCGAAGTGCTCGGCCTCGAGCGGGTGGGCGCGGACGACGACTTCTTCGCACTGGGCGGCAATTCGCTGCTGGCCACCCGCGTCGTGGCGCGCATCAACGAGGCCACCGGCGGAAGCATCGGAGTACGGGAGCTCTTCGCCACCCCGGCCGTGGCGGAGCTGGCCGCCCGCATCGAGAACGGTTCGGGCGCGGCCCGTCCGGCCTTGGCGCCCATGCCGCGACCCGAACGCATTCCGCTCTCGCCCGCGCAGCAGCGGATGTGGGTGCTCAACCAGCTGGAACCGGAATCGCCGTACTACAACATGCCGCTGGCCATCCGGCTGACCGGTGCGCTCGATGTGCCCGCCCTGCGCGCGGCCGTGGCCGATGTCCTGGAACGCCACGAGACTCTGCGCACCCGGTACCCCGTGGACGGGCCCGGCGGACTGCCGTACCAGGAAATCCTTTCCGTCGCAGAGGCTTTCCCGGAACCGCTGCGCGTCGAGGAGGCCGCCGACCCGGCCGGCGTGCCCACTCGCATCGCCGAGCTGGTGACGACCGGATTCGACGTGACCGCCGCGCCGCCGGTGCGCACTCTGCTGCTCACCGGTCACGACTCCGAACATGTGCTGATCGTTGTGGCGCACCATATTTCGGCGGACGGCGTCTCCATGAGCCCGCTGGCCCGGGATCTGGTGACGGCCTATGTGGCCCGCACCGGCGGCATGGCTCCCGAGTGGGCCCCGCTGCCGGTCCAATACGCCGACTTCGCGCTCTGGCAGCGTCAGATCACCGGCGATGACGAGGACGAGAATTCGGTCGCCGGAAGGCAATTGGCGTACTGGCGGGCGCAGCTGGCGGATTCGCCGGAACTGCTCGAACTGCCCGCCGACCGGCCGCGCCCGCCGCAGCCGTCCCTGCGCGGCGCCGTCACCGGCTTCGTGGTGCCCGAGCAGGTGCACCGCGGGCTGATCGACCTCGCCCGCGAGAGCAATTCGACCCTGTTCATGGTCGTGCACGCGGCCCTCGCGGTGCTGCTGGCGCGGCTGTCCGGCAGTTCGGACATCGCCGTGGGCGCCCCGATCGCGGGCCGTGGCGAGCGCGCGCTGGACGATCTGGTCGGCATGTTCGTCAATACCCTGACCCTGCGCACGCCGGTGAGCTCCGACGCCACCTTCGAGAGCCTCGTCGCGCTGGCGCGGGAAACCGACCTCAATGCCTTCGCCAATGCCGACATCCCCTTCGAACGCGTGGTGGAGGCGGTGGCTCCGGCCCGCTCCACCGCGCACAACCCGCTGTTCCAGGTGGCGCTGTCGTTCGACAATGCCGAGCAGGCCGCGCTGGAACTGCCGGGCCTGAGCATCGCGGCGCTCGACACCGGCGCGGCGGCAGCGAAATTCGACCTGCTGGTGCTCGCCGAACCCGGGCAGCGCGCCGACGGCACGCCCGGGGATCTGGTCATCTCCTTCACCTACGCGACCGATCTGTTCGACGAGCCGACCGTGGCCGCGTTCGGCCGCCGCTTCGGGCGGATTCTCGCGGCGGTGGCCGGTGATCCGGCCGTCGTCGTCGGCGATATCGACATTCTCGATGCCGGGGAGCGGCCCGTCGCGGCACTGCCCGTGGCCCGGGCCGCGACGGACATGCCGGTCGGCACCCTGCCGCAGCTGCTGGAAGCCGCCGTGGAGGCGAACCCGGACGGTCTCGCCCTGGTCTTCGCCGACGGCGATCGCACCCTGGCCGAGCTGGACTATCTCGAGCTCGACGCACGCACGTCCCGCCTGGCGCGACTGCTCATCGAGCGCGGCGTCGGGCCGGAAGACATTGTCGCGGTCGGGATTCCGCGATCCATCGAATCGGTGCTGGCCGTCTGGGCGGTCGCCAAGACCGGCGCCGCCTTCGTACCGGTCGACCCCAACTACCCGCCGGAGCGGGTGGCCTACCTGGTGGCCGACTCCGGCGCGCGGCTCGGCCTGACCGTGAGCGCGGCGCACGCGGGACTGCCCGAGGGGCTGGACTGGCTCGATATCGACGATGCCGCCTTCGCGGACGCGCTCGCGCAGCGGTCCGCCGCTCCCGTCACCGACGCCGATCGCGTGCGGCCCCTGCGCCCGGAGCACCCGGCCTATGTCATCTACACCTCGGGTTCCACCGGCCGCCCCAAGGGCGTGGTGGTGGCGCAGGCCGGTGTGTTCGCCTTCAGCGCCCACCAGCGCGAGACGCTGCACGCCATCGGGACAACCCGTACGCTGCACGTCATTTCGCCGTCCTTCGACGTCTCGGTGGCCGAACTGCTGCTGACCCTCGGCAGTGCGGGCACCATGGTGGTGGCCGCGCCGGAGGTGTACGGCGGTGCGGAACTCGCCGCCCTGCTGCACCGCGAGCGGGTGACGCACATGTTCATCACCCCGTCCGCGCTGGCCTCGGTGGATCCGGCCGGGCTGGACCGCCTGCGCACGGTGTGCGTGGCCGGTGAGGCCTGCCCGCCGGAGCTGGTGCGCCGCTGGGCGATTCCCGTCGCCGGCGGCCGCATGCGCCGGTTCGTCAACGGCTACGGCCCGACCGAGGCGACCATTATCGCCAATTACGGTGTGCAGGCGCCGGATCGGCCGGTGACCATCGGCCCGCCGGTGCCCGGCATGACGGAGTACGTCCTCGACGATCGACTACGGCCCGTGCCCACGGGCGTGACCGGTGAGCTGTATCTCGCCGGCATCCAGCTGGCCCGCGGGTACCTGGCGCGACCGGCGCTGACGGCGGATCGGTTCGTGGCCAACCCGTTCGGACCCGCCGGAGCCCGCCTCTACCGCACCGGCGACCTCGCGCGCTGGACCACCGCCGGCGAGGTGGAATACCTGGGCCGCAATGACTTCCAGGTCAAGGTGCGCGGCTTCCGGATCGAGCTGGGGGAAATCGACGCCCTGCTCGCCGGGCACGACACCGTCGACTTCGCCGTCACGGTCGGGCACCGAATGGACAGCGGCGCAACCATTCTGGTCGCCTACGTGCACGCCGCACCGGGCGCGGCGGTCGATACCGCGGAACTCACCGCCCTGGCCGCACGCACGCTGCCCGCGCACATGGTGCCCAATGTCATCATGGTGCTCGACACCATCCCGCTGACCCCGGTCGGCAAGCTGGATCGCCGCGCGCTCCCGGCTCCGCAGGTGCGGGCCAAGGAGTTCCGGGCCCCGGCGGGGCCGCGGGAGGAGCTGGTCGCGGAGGTCTTCGCGGCGCTGCTGCACCCGGACGATCCGGAGGCCCGGGTCGGCGCGGACGACGATTTCTTCGAACTCGGCGGCAACTCCCTGCTGGCCGCGCGGGCCATGGCGCGGATCAGCGCGGCGCTCGATACCCGGGTGCCCGCGCGAGTGCTGTTCGAGGCCTCCACCGTGGCCGGACTGGCCGCGCTGGTGGATCGGTCGGCCGGACAAGGCGACCGCAAGGCGCTGGTGGCGGGTCCGCGGCCGGAATCGGTGCCGCTGTCGCCCGCCCAGCAGCGCATGTGGCTGCTCAATCAGATCGATCCGGCCTCGGTCGCCTACAACATGCCGATCGCGGTGCGATTGTCGGGCGCATTGGACGTGGCCGCGCTGCGCGCCGCCATCACGGATGTGATCGCCCGCCACGAGATCCTGCGGACCGTCTACCCGCGCACCGAAACCGGTGCGGCGCAGGTGATCCTGCCCATCGCGGAGGCGACACCGGAACTCGACATCCGGTCCGTCACCGCCGATGGTCTGGTGGCCGAGCTGCGGCACCTGGTGGACACCGGCTTCGATGTGACCGCCGAAGTGCCGCTGCGCATCGCGCTGTTCGAAATCGACGGCGCCCCCGGCGAATTCGTGCTCGCACTGGTGATCCACCACATCTCCGGCGACGGTGCGTCGTTCGCGCCGCTCACCCGGGATCTGGTGACCGCCTACGCGGCTCGCACCACCGGGCAGGAACCCGCGTGGACGCCACTGGCGGTGCAGTACGCGGACTACACCCTCTGGCAGCGTGAGCTGCTGGGCAGCGAGGACGATCCGGAATCGCTCGCGGCCCGTCAGGTCGAGTACTGGCGGCGGACCCTCGCCGGTCTGCCCGATCAGCTGGAACTTCCGGCGGATCGGCCGCGCCCGGCGGTGCAGTCCTACGCCGGCGGCCGGGTGGAAATCGAGATCGACGCCGAAACCCACCGTGCGCTCGCCGATTTGGCCCGCACGGAAGGCGCGACACTGTTCATGGCCGTGCACACGGCCTTCGCACTGCTGCTGGCCCGGCTGTCCGGCACCGACGACATCGCCATCGGCACCCCCATGGCGGGCCGCGGCGAGGCCGTCCTCGACGACCTCATCGGCATGTTCGTCAACACCCTGGTGTTCCGCACCCGGGTCGACGACGGCGCGGCCTTCACCGACCTGCTGTCCCGCCAGCGCGAAGCCGACATCCAGGCCTTCGCCCACGCGGACGTGCCCTTCGAGCGCCTGGTCGAGGTGCTCAACCCGGTGCGCTCCGCGGCCCGGCACCCGCTGTTCCAGGTCGGCCTGTCGTTCCAGAACCTGGGCCGATCGGTCCTGGAACTACCCGGCCTCACCGTCGCCGGCCTGGACATCGACACCGAGATAACCCAGTTCGACCTGCACCTGATCGTCACCGACACCTACGACGCGACAGGCGAACCCACCGGCATCGCCGGCGTGTTCACCTACGCCACCGCACTGTTCGACCAGTCGACGGTGCAGGGCTTCGCGGATCGCTTCGTGCGCCTGCTCGGGGAGATCATCGCCGCACCCCACCGCGCGGTCGGGGATCTGGAACTGCTCGCTCCGGCCGAGCGAGCGGCGCTGTCGGCGTCCAACGCGACCGAACACCACGTGGACTCGGCAACGACCCTCGCCACCCTGCTGGACAAGGCCATGGTCGCCGCGCCCGATTCGGTTGCCCTCATTGCGGATTCGCCCGAAGGGCGGGTCGAGCTGACCTACGGCGAGCTGGCTGCCCGGGTGAATCGCCTGGCCCGGCACCTGATCTCGCTGGGCGTCGGCCCGGAGCAGCGGGTCGCCCTGGCGCTACGGCGGTCGGTGGATCTGGTCGTGGCCATGTACGCGGTCTCGGCCGCCGGTGGCGCGTACATGCCGGTCGACCCGGACCAGCCGGGGGAGCGGACCCGCTACATCCTGGAGACCGCCGCGCCGGTATGCGTGCTGACCACCGCCGCAGACGGTTTCGAGCTGGAACCCCTCAGCCAGGAGGCGCCCGGGAGCGATTCCCTCCGTCAGCCCGGCGCGCTTCTTGGCCGGGATCCGCGCCACGCTGGTGATGACGTCGCTGGTGTGGATTCCGGCCAACCCCATGCCGGAATGACGGATCAGGCAGCGGGCGAAGATCCGTCGGAGGCATTCCGCGAAGAGGCGCGCGGGAGCGATTCCCTTCGTCAGCCCGGCGCGCTTCTTGGCCGGGATCCGCGCCACGCCGGCAATGTCGTTGCGGGTGTGAATTCCGGCCAAACCCACGCCGGAATGACGGGGGCGGTGCTGCACGTCGATGCTCTCGACCTCTCGGGTTACTCGGACGCGCCGGTTACCGACGCCGATCGTGCTGCCCCGTTGCGGCCGTCCAATACCGCGTACGTGATCTTCACATCGGGTTCGACCGGCCGCCCGAAGGGCGTGGCGGTGTCGCATGCGGCCATCGTGAATCAGTTGCTCTGGAAGACGGCCGAATTCGGGCTGACGGCCGAGGATGCGGTGCTGCTCAAGACCGCCGCGACCTTCGATCTCTCGGTCTGGGAGTTCTGGTCGGCCGCCGTTGCCGGTGGCCGACTGGTGATCGCCGCGGCCGATGGACAGCGCGATCCGGCGTACCTGAACGAGCTCATTGCCCGGGAGCGCGTCACCACATTGCATGCGGTGCCGTCCATGCTCGACGTGCTGCTCACCGAATCCGGTGGAGCGCTGTCGGACTCGCTGCGGCGTGTGCTCGCCATCGGTGAGGCGCTGCCGCCCTCGGTGGCGCGGCGTTTCCGCGCCGCGAATGCCGGGGCCGGGCTGTTCAACCTGTACGGTCCGACCGAAACCGCCGTGTCGATCACCAGCCATGCCGTCGACGATGCCGACGAGCTGTCGGTGTCCATCGGTGCGCCGGTGTGGAACAGCCAGGTGCATGTGCTGGACCAGCGGCTGCATCCGGTGCCGGTGGGAGTCTCCGGTGAGCTGTACCTGGCCGGTGACCAGCTGGCACGGGGCTATTTCGGACGATCCGACCTCACGGCCGATCGTTTCGTGGCGAACCCGTTCCAGGACAATGGGTCTCGCATGTACCGCACCGGTGACTTGGTGGCGTGGAATGCCGCCGGTGAGCTGGAGTACCTGGGCCGCACCGACTTCCAGGTGAAGATCCGCGGCTTCCGCATAGAACTCGGTGAGATCGAGGCGGCGCTGCTGGCGCTGCCGGAGATCGCGCAGACGGCCGTGCTGGCCAGGGCCGATCAGCGCACCGGCGACCGCCTGGTCGCGTACCTGGTGCCCCAGCGCGCGGAGGGACGTCCCGCCCGTCATCGCGGCGCGCCGTTGACCGGGACCTCCGACAGCCTGGCGGATTCCGGCCGAGACCGCGCCGGAACGGCGACGGAAACCTCCGGCCGGGTGCTCGAGACGCTGGAGTCGGAGACGGATACCTCCGGCCCGGGGTTCGGGACGCTGGAGTCGAAGACGGATACGTCCAGCCCGGGGCTCGAGACGCTGGAGTCGGAGACGGAAATCTCCGGCCCGGGGTTCGGGACGCTGGAGTCGAAGACGGAAATCTCCGGCCCGGGGCTCGAGACGCTGGAGTCGGAGACGGAAAGTTCCGGCCGGGTGCTCGGCACGCTGGAGGCGGAGATCGATGTCGCGCGGGTGAAGTCGGCATTGTCGGCGGCGCTGCCGTCGTACATGGTGCCGGCGGCGTTCGTGGTGCTCGATGCGTTGCCGTTGAATGCCAATGGCAAGCTGGATCGGAAGGCGTTGCCGGAGCCGGAGTTCGAGGCCACGGTCTTCCGCGCGCCGACGACTCCGATCGAGCAGCTGGTGGCCGGTGTGTTCGCCGAGGTGCTGCACCTCGAGGGTGATGCGCCCATTGGTCTGGATGACGATTTCTTCGCGCGGGGCGGCAATTCGCTGCTCGCCACTCAGGTCGCGGCGCGGCTGGGTGCGGCGCTCGACACCCGGGTGCCGGTGCGCCTGCTGTTCGAGGCGGCGACGGTGGCGGCGCTGGCCGCGCGGGTGGAATTGGATGCGGGTTCCGGCGGGCGCAAGGCGCTGACGGCCGGGCCGCGGCCGGCGCAGATTCCGCTGTCGCCGGCGCAGCAGCGGATGTGGTTCCTCAACCGGTTCGACACCGAGTCGGCCGCCTACAACGTGCCGGTCGCGGTGCGGTTGTCCGGGGCGCTGGATGTGGACGCACTGCGGGCCGCGGTGGCGGATGTGGTTGCCAGGCACGAGATTCTGCGGACGATCTATCCGCAGACCGAGAACGGTCCGGTGCAGGTGATCCTGCCGCCCTCGCAGGCGGTGCCGGCACTCGAGGTTCGCGCTGTCGCGGTCGACGAGATCGCGGCCGCGGTGGTGGAGCTGAACTCGACCATCTTCGACGTCACCGTCGAGGTGCCGTTGCGGGTGGCACTGTTCGAGATCGCGGACGATGAATACGTCATCGCCATGGTCGTGCACCACATCTCGGCCGACGGTTCCTCGATGGGGCCGCTGACTCGGGATCTGATGACCGCGTACGCCTCTCGTGCCGTGGGCGTGGAACCGGCGTGGCCACCGCTCGCGGTGCAGTACGCCGATTACGCCGTGTGGCAGCGTGAACTGCTGGGCAGCGAGGACGATCCGGAGTCGCTGGCCGCCAAGCAGGTCGGCTACTGGAAGCAGGCGCTGGCCGGGCTGCCCGATCAGCTGGACCTGCCCGCCGATCGGCCCCGCCCCGCGGTGCAGTCCTTCCGGGGCGGTCGGGTCGAGGTGAGTATCGACGCCGATACGCATGCGGCACTGGCGGATCTGGCGCGCGCCGAAGGCGCGACGCTGTTCATGGTCGTGCACACCGCGCTCGCGGTGCTGCTGGCGCGGCTGTCCGGTACCGGCGATATCGTCATCGGCACGCCGACGGCGGGTCGTGGTGAGGCGGCGCTGGACGATCTGATCGGCATGTTCGTCAACACCCTGGTGTTCCGCACCGAGGTGGATGCCGGCGCGCCGTTCGCGGAACTGCTGAACCGCCAGCGGGAGACCGATATTCAGGCGTTCGCGCACGCGGACGTGCCGTTCGAGCGGCTGGTCGAGGTGCTCAACCCGGTGCGTTCCACCGCGCGGCACCCGCTGTTCCAGGTGGGCCTGTCGTTCCAGAATCTGGCCCAGTCCAGCCTGGAGCTACCCGGTCTCACGGTGTCCGGACTGGAGTTCGATACCGAACTCTCGCAGTTCGACCTGCATCTGATCGTCGCCGACCGATACGGCGAAACCGGTGCGGCCGAGGGCATTACGGGCTTCCTCACCTACGCGACCGACCTGTTCGATCATTCGACGGTGCAGGGCTTCGCGGATCGATTCGTGCGCCTGCTCGACGGGATCGTCGCCGCACCGCACACGGCCGTCGGAGATCTAGCTCTGCTGGCTCCGGCCGAGCAGCGGGAGCTGTTCGCGCGCAACGCGACCGAGCATATTGTGGATGAGGCGACGCTGGGCGCGTTGCTGGACAAGGCAGTTGCCGCTGCGCCCCGCGAGGTCGCGATCGTGGCCGACGGCCCGACCGACCGGGTCGAGCTGACCTACGGTGAGCTCGATGCCCGGGTGAACCGTTTGGCGCGGGAGCTCATCGCGCGGGGTATCGGTGCGGAAGATCGTGTGGCGCTGGCCATCCGGCGCTCCACCGATCTGGTGGTCGCGATGTATGCGGTGGCCAAGGCGGGTGCGGCGTATGTGCCGATCGATCCGGATCAGCCTGCCGAGCGGACCGGCTACATCCTGGAGTCCGCTGCTGTCGCGTGCGTGCTGACCACGAGCGGTGACGATTTCGAGGTCGATTCCTCTCGTCATCCCGGTCGTCATCCCGGCGCGCTTCTTGGCCGGGATCCACACGACGCCGGTGATGTCGTTGCCGGTGTGGATTCCGGCCAAACCCACGCCGGAATGACGGGGGCTGTGCTGCGCATCGACGAGCTGGATCTGTCGGGCTACTCGGATGCGCCGATCTCCGCCGACGAGCGGGTGCGGGAGCTGACGGCCGCGAATACGGCGTATGTCATCTTCACCTCCGGTTCGACCGGTCGCCCGAAGGGTGTCGCGGTGCCGCACGCTGCGGTGGTGAATCAGTTGCTGTGGAAGATGACCGAATTCGGTCTCGATCCGGCCGATGCGGTGTTGTTGAAGACGGCCGCCACGTTCGACTTGTCGGTGTGGGAGTTCTGGTCGGCTGTCGCGTGTGGTGGTCGCTTGGTTATCGCGACGCCGGATGGGCACAAGGATCCGGCGTACCTGAACGAGCTGATCGCGCGGGAGTGGGTGACCACGCTGCATGTGGTGCCGTCCATGCTCGACGCGCTGCTCACCGACGGGTTGCCGGATTCGCTGTGGCGCATCCTGGCCATCGGTGAGGCGTTGCCCGGTCCGTTGGCGCAGCGGGTGTTGCGGGAGAGCCCGCGTACCGAGCTGTTCAACCTGTATGGCCCGACCGAGGCCGCGGTCTCGATCACCAACCACCGAGTCACCGACGCGGACCAAGGATCGGTACCCATCGGCGCGCCCGTGTGGAACAGCCAGGTCTATGTCCTCGACGCGCGACTGCGACCGGTCCCGGCGGGGGTTTCCGGTGAGCTGTACCTGGCCGGTGCGCAGCTGGCGCACGGCTACTTCGGCCGCAGTGACCTGACTTCGGACCGGTTCGTCGCGAATCCGTTCGATGCCAATGGTTCTCGTATGTACCGGACCGGTGACCTGGTGGCGTGGAATGCCGCCGGTGAGCTGGAGTACCGCGGCCGCACCGACTTCCAGGTGAAGATCCGCGGCTTCCGCATCGAACTGGGTGAGATCGAGGCCGCGCTGCTGGCCCAGCCGGGGATCACCCAGGCCGTCGTGATCGCCAAATCGGATCGGCGTCTCGGTGACCGGCTCGTCGGCTACCTGGTATCCGCGGACGCGAATATCGATACGGCGCAAGTGAAGTCGGCGCTATCCGGCCTGCTCCCGTCGTACATGGTGCCGTCGGCGTTCGTGGTATTGGCGGCGCTGCCGCTCACCGTCAACGGCAAGCTGGATCGAAAGGCACTGCCGGAACCGGAATTCGAGACCACCGCCTTCCGCGCACCGGCCACCCCGATCGAGGAGATCGTGGCGGGCGTGTTCACCGATGTGCTCGGCGCCGAACAGGTGGGCGCGGACGACGACTTCTTCGCCCTGGGCGGCAACTCCCTGCTGGCCACCCAGGTGGCGGCCCGGCTCGGTGCGGCGTTCGGCGCCCGGGTCCCGGTGCGCGCCCTGTTCGAGGCGTCCACCGTCGCCGAGCTGGCCACGCATGTGGAGCGCTACCGCGATGCGGGCGACCGCATACCGCTCATCGCGGGACAGCGGCCCGAGCTGGTGCCGCTGTCCATGGCGCAGCAGCGCATGTGGTTCCTGAACCGGTTCGACAGCGCCTCGGCGGCCTACAACATCCCGGCCGCGGTCCGGCTGACCGGTGACCTCGACATCGCCGCGCTGCGGGCGGCGGTCCTGGATGTCGTGGCCCGGCACGAGGTGCTGCGCACCGTCTACCCGGATACGCCCACCGGCCCGGTGCAGCGGGTGCTGCCCGCCACCGCGGCGGCCCTGGAATTGACGCCGGAGGACGCCGACGCCGCGACCCTGCGCGAGCGGATCATCGAGGTGGTCTCGCGCGGCTTCGATGTCACCGCCGAGATTCCCTTGCGCGCCACCCTGTTCCGAATCGGCGACAACGATCATGTGATCGTGCTCGTGGCGCATCACATCAGCGCCGACGGCTGGTCCATGGCTCCGCTGACCCGGGATGTCATGCTCGCCTACGCCGCCCGGCTCGCCGGTGCGGCGCCGGACTGGGCCCCGCTGCCGGTGCAGTACGCGGACTACGCCATCTGGCAGCGCGCGGTGCTGGGCGCGGAGACCGATCCGGACAGCCTGATCTCCCGGCAGGCCGGCTACTGGCGCACCGCGCTGGCCGGGCTGCCCGATGAGCTGAGCCTGCCCGCGGACCGCCCGCGGCCGCCGGTGCAGTCCGGTTCCGGTGGGCGCGTGCACTTCTCGATCCCGCCCGAAATCCGGGAGGGGCTGCTGGAGCTGGCGCGCGGCCGCCAGGCCACGCCGTTCATGGTGGTGCACGCCGCCTTCGCGGCGCTGCTGGCGCGCCTGTCGGGCACCGACGATATCGCCATCGGCACCCCGGTCGCCGGGCGCGGCGAGGCCGAGCTCGACGATCTGGTCGGCATGTTCGTCAACACCCTGGTGTTGCGGACCCGCGTGCCCGGCGGAACCAGCTTCACCGAACTGGTCGAGGCCACCCGCGAGACCGATCTGCAAGCGTTCGCGCACGCCGATATTCCGTTCGAGCAGTTGGTGGAACTGCTGCGGCCGGAACGGTCCACGGCGCGCAATCCGCTGTTCCAGGTCATGCTGTCGTTCGCGAATCTGCCCGACACCACCTTGGAGCTGCCCGGATTGCGGGTCGGCGCGGTCGATTTCGACGCCGAGACCGAACAGGTCGATCTGTCGCTGACCATTCAGGACTCCGGAATCGCCGGCGGCGGCCTGGTCGCCATGCTGTCCTACACCCGGGATCTGTTCGACGAGAGCACCATCGAGCTGCTCGCCCAGCGGTTCGTGCGCCTGCTGGCGGGCCTGATCGCCGAACCCGACCGGGCGATCGGCGATATCGCGCTGCTGTCCGACCTCGAGCACGCCGAGCTGACCGGGATCACTGGTGCGCCGGTGGCCACCGCCGGACTCCTGCCCGAGTTGCTCGCCCATGGCGCGCACCGGTATCCGGATGCGGTCGCGGTCCGCGACCAAGGCGACTCGATCACCTACCGCGAGCTGGACGAGTACTCGAACCAGCTGGCGCGCTTGCTGATCGGGCGCGGTGTGGGCCCGGAGCGCTGCGTCGCCCTGGCCATGCCGCGGTCCTACGAGATGATCGCCGCCATCTGGGCGGTGGCCAAGACCGGCGCCGCCTTCGTGCCGATCGATCCGGGCTACCCCTGGGAGCGAATCCGGCACATGCTCGTCGATTCCGGCGCCGTGCTGGGTATCACCCTGTCCGAGTACAGCTCTCGGCTGCCCGGCGGCGTGGAGTGGTGGCTGGCCGATGATCCGGTCACCGAGGCGCTGTGCGAGAAGCGGTCCGCGGCGCCGGTCACGGACGCGGACCGGATCCGGCCGCTGCGGGCCGAGCACGCCGCGTACATGATCTACACCTCCGGCTCGACCGGCCTGCCCAAGGGCGTGACGGTCACCCACACCGGTCTGGGCGCCATGGTGGATGTCGCCGCCGGCCGGTATCGCCTCGAATCCGGGCACCGGATGCTGCAGGCCGGCTCGCCCAGCTTCGATCAGTCGATCGAGGAGTGGCTGGGGACCTTCCACCTGGGCGCGACGCTGGTGATCGTGCCCGCCGACATTATCGGCGGGGCCGAACTGGACGAGCTCATCGAGGCGGAACAGGTGACGCACACCGTCATCACCCCGGCCGTCCTGGGCACCCTGGACCCGGCGCGCGCGGACCGGCTCGAAATGGTCTCGGCGGGCGGCGATGTGACGACCCCCGAGCTGCTGGCGAAATGGCAGCCCGGCCGGCGGTACCTCAACGGCTACGGCCCGACCGAGATGACGATCGGCGCCACCTACGCGGAACTGTGTGCGGGAGAACGCATCACCATCGGCGAACCGGTCGCCGGTATGTGGGCGGCCGTCCTCGACGCCAGGCTGCGGCCGGTGCCCGCGGGCGTGGTCGGCGAGCTGTACCTCGCCGGTTCGGCCATGGCCCGCGGATATCACCGCCGGCCGGCGCTGACCGCGGAACGGTTCGTCGCCAACCCCTTCGACGCGTCCGGGGAGCGCATGTACCGCACCGGCGATCTGGTGCGCTGGGTCGGCACCAACGGCCGCCGCGAGCTGGAATACCTGGGCCGCACCGACTTCCAGGTGAAGATCCGCGGCCTGCGCATCGAACTCGGCGAGATCGACGCGGTGCTCGGGGCGCATCCGGACATCGCCTACGCGCACACGCTCGGCCGGGAGAACCCGTCCGGGGCAACGGTTCTGGTGTCCTACGTGCTGCCGGAACCGGACCGGATCGTGGATTCGGCCGCGCTGCTCGCGCACGCCGCCCGCAGCCTGCCGTCCCATATGGTCCCGGCCGCGGTGGTGGTGCTCGACGAGGTCCCGCTCACCCCGGTGGGCAAGCTGGACCGGAAGGCGCTGCCCGCACCGGTGTTCGCGGTCCGGGAGTTCCGCGCGCCGGGCACCCCGCGCGAGATCGCGGTCTGCGCCGCGTTCGCCGAGGTGCTCGGCACCGAGTCGATCGGGCTGGACGACAACTTCTTCGAGCACGGCGGCACCTCGCTCAGCGCGACGCGACTCGCGACCCTGCTGAGCGCCGCACTCGGCGAACGCGTTCCGGTGATGCTGCTGTTCACCGCGCCCACACCCGCGAATCTGATCGCCGCCCTGGGCGATTCGCCGGGCCTGCACGACGGCGAAGCCGCCTTCGAGGTCCTGCTCCCGCTGCGCGCCACCGGCACCGCACAGCCGCTGTTCTGCATTCACCCGATCGGCGGCATCGCCTGGTCCTTCGCGGGCCTGGCCGCGCACCTCGACGCGGATCGGCCGATCTACGGTCTGCAGTCCCCGGCGCTGCGCGCGGACGGCGAGCTGCCGGACTCGATCGAGGACTGGGCGCGCCGGTATGTGAAGGAGATCCGGGCCGTGCAGCCCGAGGGCCCGTATCACCTGCTGGGCTGGTCGCTCGGCGGTGTGCTCGCCCATGCCGTCGCGGTGCAGCTGCAGGACGAGGGCGCCGAGGTGGCGCTGCTGGCCATGATGGACAGCTACAACGAGAGCGGCGGCGAGTTCGCCGGTCTCGCGGACGCGCCCGCGATTCCGCTGGCGGAGGTGGCGGGCGGCCTGCTCGGCGAGCACGCGGCCGGGCTGGAGCTGGACGCGAATCTCGATCCGCGCGAGCTGGCCGGGCAATTGGCGCGGCTGCCGGAACCGTTCGCCTCGTTCGGATCCGATCGGATCACCCGGATCCTGGACGCGGCCTTGCGCTCGGCGCCGCTGCCGAGCCGGTACGCGGCACCCGTTTTCCGTGGTGACCTGGTGTATTTCAGTGCCGCCGAGGACGACCCGACGGGCCGCACGGGAGCGGCGACCTGGCAGAACGCAATCGAGGGCCCGGTATCGGTGTATCCGGTCCCGGCCACCCACTGGCGCATGACCGGTGAGCCCGCGCTGGCGCGAATTGCGGTGGTGCTGAGCGAAAGATGGGCGGGCGAGATCATGTGATGTGACGCAAATCACTTCTCTGCAACATGCCGAGGTCTTCGCGCCGATACAGGGTGAGTTCGCCCAGACCGTTCGGAATGCCGGAGCATGTACACGATGCGCACAGCGCATGGACGGTCGGGTGAGCCGTGTCCGCCACGGCGCGGGCTCGATACCATCAGTGCTCGGACCCGCGTTCGGCCGAGCGAGGATGAGGGACTTCGATCGGCCGGTCACCAGCGGCGCGGACCCAGCAAGACCGAGAGGTGAAGGTACATAGATGAACACTGCCCGCCGTTCCGTTCGCGGCAGCCGTCGTCGACGGTCGGGAGGCCTGCTGCTCGCGCAGCTGCTCACGGCCGCGGTCGAATCGGCGGCCGATGCGGTGGCGGTGCGGTTCAATGCCACCGGTGCGCCCGCCGACCAGCGTGAGATCACCTACCGCGACCTCGACGCGCAGTCCTCGCAGCTGGCACGGGCGCTGATCGCCAAGGGCATCGGTCCCGGCGATATGGTCGCCATCGGCATCACCCGATCCATCGAATCGGTGCTGGCCGTGTGGGCCGTCGCGAAGACCGGCGCGGCCTTCGTACCCGTCGATCCGGCCTATCCCGCCGATCGCATCGAGCATCTGCTGACCGACTCCGGCGCGGTGCTCGGCCTCACCACCGGGCAGTACCGGGCGGCGCTGGGCAATGCCACCTACTGGATCGAGCTCGACGATCCCATCCAGGCCGAGCGGATCGCGACCCATCCCGCGCATCCGGTCTCCTATGCCGACCGGGTGCGGCCGCTGACCGAACAGCATCCGGCCTATGTCATCTACACCTCCGGCTCCACCGGCAAGCCCAAGGGCGTGGTGGTCTCGCACACCGGCCTGGCCGGGCTGGTGGCCGCCGAGCGCGAGCACTACGACGTCACCGCGGATGCCCGCGTGCTGCACGTGTGCTCGCCGAGCTTCGACGTCTCGGTCCTGGAACTGCTGCTCACCTTCACCGCCGGGGCGACGCTGGTGGTCGCTCCCGCGGGCGTCTTCGGCGGCGTGGAGCTGGCGGAACTGCTGGCGCGCGAAGAGGTCACCCATGTGCTGATCACGCCCGGCGCGCTGGAATCGGTGGATCCGGCCGGCCTCGACGAGCTGACCACCGTGGTCGTCGCGGGTGACAAGTTCGGACCGGAACTGGTCGCGCGCTGGGCCACCGAGGACCGCCAATTCTTCAACGGCTACGGCCCCACCGAGGCCACGATTCTCGCCACCAGCACCGCGCCGCTGCTGCCGGGCGAGCCGGTGGTCATCGGCTCGGCCATTCCGGGCGTCGGCGCGTTCATCCTGGATTCGCGGCTGCGGCCGGTGCCCGACGGCGTGGTGGGCGAGCTGTACCTCTCGGGCCCGGCGCTGGCGCAGGGCTACAACCGGCGGCCCGGGCTCACCGCGGAACGCTTCGTGGCCAGCCCGTTCGGCGAGGCCACCGGGGTTCCGGGCGCGCGGCTGTACCGCACCGGTGACCTGGTGCGGCGTACCACCACCGCGAGCGGTGAATCGGATCCGGCCGGGGTCATCGAATACCTGGGCCGCTCCGATTTCCAGGTGAAGATCCGCGGCCTGCGCATCGAGCTCGGCGAGATCGACACCGCGCTGACCAGCTACCCGGAGGTGGATTACGCGGCCACGCTGGGCAAGACGCTGCCCTCCGGCGCGACCGCGCTCGTCTCCTATGTGCTGCCGCGCCCGGGCGCCACCGTCGACACCGCGGAACTGGCCGCCTTCGTCGGGGAGTCGTTGCCCGCGTACATGGTGCCCGCGGCCATTGTGGTGCTGGACGAGATTCCGCTGACGCCGGTCGGCAAGCTCGATCGCGACGCGCTGCCGGAGCCCGAGTTCGCGGCGCGGGAATTCCGGGCGCCGTCGACCCCGGCCGAGGAGGCCATTGCCGAGGTCTTCGCGACGCTGCTGATTCCGGACAACCCGGATGCCCGGGTGGGCGCCGACGACGATTTCTTCGAACTCGGCGGCAACTCGCTGCTGGCGGCGCAGGCCGCCGCCCGCATCGGCACCGCCCTGGACGTGCGGGTGCCGGTGCACGTGCTGTTCGAGGCGTCGACGGTGTCGGCGCTGGCGGCCCAGCTCGAGGGCGAGTCGGCTGCCGCCGGGCCCGCGCTGGGCGCCGTCGCGCGCCCAGAGCGGGTGCCGCTGTCGTTCGCGCAGCAGCGCATGTGGTTCCTCAACCGCTTCGATCCCGCCAGCGCCGTGGACAATATCCCGGTCGCGGTGCGCCTCAGCGGCGCCATCGATATCGAGGCGCTGCGCTCGGCTGCCGCGGATCTCGTTGCGCGGCACGAGGTCCTGCGCACCATCTACCCGGAAGTGGACGGCGAGGGCTACCAGCTGGTGCTGCCCCTCGACGATTCCCGTGCGCTGCCCGAACTCGCACTGCTCGAGGTACCGGCCGCCGAGGTCCCGGCACAGGTCGCCGCGGCCGTGGGCGCCGGCTTCGATGTGACCGCCGCACCGCCGATTCGGCTGCGGCTGTTGCGCATTGCCGACGAGGAGCATGTGCTCGTCGCGGTCATCCACCACATTGCCGGCGACGGCGTGTCCATGGGCCCGCTCACCCGCGATCTGGTGACCGCCTACGCCGAGCGCGCCCGCGGCGCCGCGCCGCAGTGGGCGCCGCTGGCCGTGCAGTACGCGGATTACGCGGTCTGGCAGCGGGAAACGCTGGGCCGCGAGGACGATCCGGAATCGCTGCTGGCCCAGCAGATCGGGTACTGGCGCGAAACCCTCGCCGATCTGCCCGATGAGCTGGTGCTGCCGTCGGATCGCCCGCGCCCGCCGGTCGCCTCCTACCGGGGCGGCACCTTCGCCTTCCGCATCGACGACGAGGTGTACGCGGCCGCACGGCATTTCGCCGAGGCCCGCAATATGACGCTGTTCATGGTCGTGCACGCCACCCTCGCGGTGCTGCTCGCGCGGCTGTCGGGCACCCGCGATATCGCCATCGGCACCCCGGTCGCCGGTCGCGGCGAGGCCGAACTCGACGATCTCATCGGCATGTTCGTCAATACCCTCGTGCTGCGCACCGATATCGATCCGGCCGCCGGCTTCGAGGATCTGCTGCGCCGGGTGCGCGAGGTGGACGTGCAGGCCTTCGGCCGCGCCGACGTGCCCTTCGAGCGCCTGGTCGAACTGCTCGATCCGGCCCGATCGCAGGCCCGCAACCCGCTGTTCCAGGTCATGCTGGCCTTCCAGAACATGGCGCAGACCCGGCTGGAGCTGCCCGGTCTCACCGTGGCCGCCGCCGATCTGGAGATCCCCTTCGCCAAGTTCGACCTGCAGCTCACCATGCAGGAGTCGCACGACGAGCGCGGCGAGGCCACCGGCCTGGCGGCCGAATTCTCCTATGCGCTGGATCTTTTCGACGAGGCCACGGTGGCCGGATTCGCCGAGGGCTTCCAGCGGGTGCTGGCCGCGGTGACCGCCGACCCGGCCAAGCCGGTCGGCGATATCCACCTGCTGACCGCCCTCGACCGGCAGCGGGTGCTCACCGACTGGAACGCCACACGGTTCGATGTGCGGACCGCGGTCGGACTGCCGCACGGCACCGCGCCGACGCTGGTGTCCATGTTCGAGGCGCAGGTCGCGGCCACCCCGGACGCGGTGGCGCTGGTGTTCGGCGATGAGCGCCTGACCTACCGCGAGCTGTCCGAGCGCGCCAACCGCCTGGCGCGCCGGCTCATGATGGGCGGCAACGGCCCCGGCCCGGGATCGCTTGTCGCCCTGGCCATGCGGCGCTCCACCGAGCTGGTCGTGGCCATGTATGCGGTGCTGCAGACCGGTGCGGGCTATGTGCCGCTGGACCCGGATCAGCCGCTCGAGCGCAATGGCCACATCCTCGACACCGCGCGCCCGCAGCTCGTCCTCACCACCACGCGCGACGGCTTCGTCGCCGGTGAGCACGAGATCCCGCTGCTGTACGTCGACGATATCGAGGAGGCGTGCCGGACCTACAGCCCCGCGCCGATCGCGAACTTCGAACGCACGCAACCCTTGCGGGCGGCCGACACCGCCTACGTCATCTTCACCTCCGGCTCGACCGGCCGCCCCAAGGGCGTGGCCGTCAGCCACGCGGCGATCGTCAACCGCCTGGTCTGGATGCAAGCCGAGTACCGGCTAAGCGGCGATGACGTCGTGCTGCAGAAGACCCCGGCCACCTTCGATGTGTCGGTGTGGGAGTTCTTCTGGCCCTTGCAGACCGGTGCGCGGCTCGTGGTCGCCAAGCCGGACGGGCACCGGGATCCGGTGTACCTGGCCCAGGTGATCGCCGAAGAAGCCGTCACCACTGTGCATTTCGTGCCGTCCATGCTCTCGGTCTTCGTGGGCGGTCTTCCATCCGTGGTTTCTGACCGGCCCAATCAACAGGACATTCCAGCCGGTGCATTGAAACTGCGTCAGGTGTTCGCCTCGGGCGAGGCGCTGCCCGCGCCGACCGCACACAAGCTGCGCGAGCTCACCGGCGCGCGCCTGCACAACCTCTACGGCCCGACCGAGGCCGCCGTCGACGTCACCTATCACGAGGTCACCGACGCCGACACCGTCTCGGTGCCGATCGGCCGCCCCGTCTTCAATACCCGGGTCTACGTGCTGGATTCGCGCCTGCACCCGGTGGCCCCCGGCATTGCGGGCGAGCTGTACCTGGCCGGCGACCAGCTCGCCACCGGCTATGTCGCGCGCACCGATCTCACCGCGGATCGCTTCGTGGCCAGCCCCTTCGGCCACGGCGAGCGCATGTACCGCACCGGCGACCTGGTCAAGTGGACGGCCACCGGGGAGCTGGAATACCTGGGCCGCACCGACTTCCAGGTGAAGCTGCGCGGGCTGCGCATCGAACTGGGCGAGATCGAGGCGGCGCTGCTGGCGCAGCCGGGCGTCGCGCAGTCGGTGGTGCTGGTGCGCACCGACGCCCACGCCGGCGATCAGCTCGTCGGCTATGTCGCGCGCGAGCCCGGCGCCGAGGTGGACGCCGATGCGGTGAAGGCCGCGCTGGCGCGCACTCTCCCGGCGTACATGGTCCCGGCGGCGGTGGCCGTGCTGGATGCCTTCCCGCTCAATGCCTCCGGCAAGCTGGACCGCAAGGCGCTCCCCGCCCCGGTCTTCGAGGCCAAGGTGTTCCGCGCGCCCGCCACCCCGATCGAGGAGATCGTCGCGGGCGTCTTCGCCGATCTGCTCGGCCTGGACCGGGTCGGCGCGGACGACGACTTCTTCGATATCGGCGGCAACTCCCTCGTCGCCACCCGCGCCGTCTCGCGCATCAACGAGGCCCTCGACGCCACCGTCTCGGTGCGCGAGCTGTTCGAGACCTCCACGGTGTCCGCGCTGGCCGGTCGCATCGTGCCCGGCGCCGCCGGCGGCGCGCGCCCGCCGCTGGTTGCGGGACAGCGCCCCGAGCGGGTGCCGCTCTCGCTGGCGCAGCAGCGCATGTGGGTGCTCAACCAGTTCGACACGGCCTCACCGGCTTACAACATCCCCATGGTCATCCGGCTCACCGGCACGCTCGACGTGGCCGCCCTGAGCCGGGCCGCCGAGGACGTGCTCGCCCGCCACGAGGTGCTGCGCACCCGCTACCCGGAATCCGGGCCGGGCGGCGCGCCGTACCAGGAGGTGCTGTCGGTCGCCGACGCCCTGCCCAGCGGCCTCGCGGTGGAGCGCGTCGGCGATATCGGCGCCCGGGTCGCCGAACTGGTCGGCACCGGATTCGATGTGGCCGCGGGCATTCCGGTGCGCATCGGCCTGCTCACCGGCGACGATCCGGACGACTACCTGCTCATCCTGGTGGCCCACCACATTGCCGCCGACGGCGCCTCCATGGCGCCGCTGGCCCGCGATCTGATGACCGCCTACCTGGCTCGCACCCGGGGCGAGAACCCGGGCTGGACCCCGCTCACGGTGCAGTACGCCGACTTCGCGGTGTGGCAGCGCGCCGTCATCGGCTCCGACGAGGACGCGGATTCCGTTGCCGCGCAACAGCTGGCGTACTGGCGCGAACAGCTGGACGGCCTGCCCGAGACGGCTCTGCTGCCGCTGGACCGGCCGCGGCCCGCGGTGGCCTCCATGGCGGGCGCCATTGTCGACTTCGCCGTCGGCGCCGAGGTGCACGCCGGGCTGAATCGCATTGCGCGCGAGCACAATGCCTCGCTGTTCATGGTGGTGCACGCCGCCATCGCGGTGCTGCTGGCCCGCATGTCGGGCAGCTCCGATATCGCCATCGGCACCCCGATCGCCGGCCGCGGCGAACGTGCGCTCGACGATCTGGTCGGCATGTTCGTCAACACCCTGACGCTGCGCACCGCCGTCGACACCGCGGCCTCCTTCGACGAATTGGTCGAACGCGCCCGCGAAACCGATCTGTCGGCCTTCGCCCACGCGGATGTGCCGTTCGAGCGGGTGGCCGAGGTGGCCGCGCCCGGCCGCGGTGCGGCGAACCCGCTGCTGCAGGTCGTGCTCGCCCTGCAGAACAACGAGACCGCGGTGCTGGAACTCCCCGGCCTGACCGTGGCCGCGCTGGACGCCGAACTGGCCGCCGCCAAGTTCGATCTGCAGATCGGCGTCGATCCGCTGCGCGCCGCGGACGGTACGCCGGGCGAGCTGGTCGTGGTGTTCTCCTATGCCACCGACCTTTTCGACGAGGCGACCATGGCGGCGCTCGGCCGCCGGCTGGAGCGCATCCTCACCGCCGTGGCCGCCGACCCGCACCTTCCGGTCGGCGATATCGACATCCTCGACGCCGCCGAACGCGAACGCGCCCAGGCCAGTACGCCGGTCGTGGCGCCGGCTCCGGCCAATGCCCGCGGTACCGCGCTGCCGCAATCGCTCTCGGCCGTGGTCGAGGACGATCCGGAGGGTCCGGCGCTGGCCTGGGGCGAGGAGGCGCTGAGCTACGGCGAACTCGATGCCCGCTCCTCGCGTCTGGCGCGGGTGCTGATCGGCCGCGGCAGCGGTCCGGGCACCGGCGTGGCGGTGCGGCTGGAACGCGGCATCGATCTGGCGGTGGCCCTGTGGGCGGTCCTCAAGTCGGGCGCCGCGGTGGTCCCGCTGGCGTCCGTCGACCGGCTCCCGCCGAGCGGCCTGGACGTGAAGGTCGGCCTGACGGTCGGCGCGCCGGTCTCGGCGCCGGGCATCGACTGGCTTTCGCTCGACGATCCGGCCGTGGTGGCCGAGATCGCGGCGGAATCGGCGCGACCGGTCACCTACGCCAACCGGACTCGCGCGCTCCGCGGTGAGGACACCGCCTTCGCCGCGCCGGGCGCCCGCGCCCTCAGCTACGACGGGCTGGCCGCGCTGGTCGACCGGGTGCGCGCGGAGGCGGAGCTGACCTTCGAATCGCGCACCGTCCACCTGGGCCGGGCACACGGCCCGCTGGCCGTGGTCGAACTGGTCGCGGCCGGCGCCGCCGGCGCGTCGATGATCCTGGCGGAGGCCGGAGTCGAGCTCACCGACGCGCTCGCCGACGAATGGGTCACCCATGTACTGGCCGAGCACGGCCGCCTCGCGCAGGTGGACGCGACCGCGCTCGAGGACCTGCGGGCCGTGATCGTCGACGCTGCCACGGTGGCGGACGCGTGGACGCAGGTCACGCTGGTCGCGCTGCCGAGCCTGGCCGAGTAACACGCCGCCGGGGCGCTCTCGATGGTTCTCGGGGGCGGTTCAGCGGCACGAGCATGACAGAACGGATGAGGACAGCTTCATGATTCGAGTGGTCGGGGCCCGGAACGAACTGATGCCGGTGATGTCGGCATGACCCGGACGGCTCGCGTACGTCCCACCCGGACCCGGCGTCCTCGAATCCCCACGCTGCCGCAGCTCATGGCCACCGCGGTGGAGGCCAATCCGGGCGGCACCGCCGTCGTGCTCGCCGACGCCGAGCGCACCCTCGGCACACTCGGCTATGCCGAACTCGACGATCGGTCGACCCGGCTGGCGCGGCTGCTCATCGACCGCGGCATCGGGCCCGAGGACCTGGTCGCCGTCGGCATCCGCCGCTCGCTCGAATCGGTGGTGGCGGTCTGGGCCGTCGCCAAGGCCGGCGCCGGTTTCGTCCCGGTCGATCCGAACTATCCGCCCGATCGCGTCGAGCACATGGTCGCCGATTCGGGTGCGGTGCTGGGCCTCACGGTCGCCGACACCCGCGGCGAACTGCCCGAGATCATCGATTGGCTGGCCATCGACACCGTCGACCTCGCCGACCACGCCAACGATCCGATCACCAATGCCGACCGGGTGCGGCCGCTGCGCGCCGAGCATCCGGCCTATGTCATCTACACCTCCGGGTCGACCGGTAAGCCCAAGGGCGTCATCGTCACCCACACCGGCCTGGCCGGATTCTGCGAGGTGCAGCGGGATTGGTACGGCGTCACCGCCGCCGACCGCACCCTGCACTTCGCCTCCCCGTCCTTCGACGCCTCGGTCCTCGAACTGCTGCTCGCCCTGGGCGGCGCGGCGACCATGGTCGTGGTCGCGCCCACCGTCTTCGGCGGCGCCGATCTGGCGGCCGTGCTGAAGCGCGAACGGGTGACCCATGCCTTCATCACCCCGGCCGCGCTGGCCTCGGTCGATCCGGTCGGGCTGGACGATTTCCGGGTCGTGGTGGTCGGCGGCGAGGCGGTGCCGCCGGATCTGGTGCAGCGCTGGGCGGCGCCGGGGCGCTCGTTCTGGAACGGCTACGGGCCGACCGAGACCACGATCATGACCAATATCGCCGAGCAGTCGGTGGATCGGCCGGTGCACATCGGGCCGGGCATTCCGACCGTCACGGCGTACGTGCTCGACGAGCGGCTGAAGAAGGCGCCCACGGGTGCGACGGGTGAGCTGTATCTGTCGAGCGCGCAGCTGGCGCGCGGTTATCACCAGCAGCCCGCGCTGACCGCCGCGCGATTCGTGGCGAATCCGTTCGATCCCAATGGCTCCCGGCTCTACCGCACCGGCGACCTGGTGCGCTGGACCGCCGACGGCACCATCGAATACCTGGGGCGCAACGACTTCCAGGTGAAGATCCGCGGCTTCCGCATCGAGCTCGGCGAGATCGACGCCGTGCTCGCCCAGCATCCGGCGGTGGATCTCGCCGTCACCGTGGGGCACGAGCTGCCTTCGGGCGGAACGGTTCTGGTGGCGTACGTGCACGCCACCGACGCCGGCGTGACCGCCGCGGAGCTGACCGCGCTGGCCGAGCGCAGCCTGCCCGCGCACATGGTCCCGACCGCGATCATGATGCTGGACCGCATTCCGCTCACGCCGGTCGGCAAGCTGGACCGGCGGGCGCTGCCGGAACCGGTGCTGCAGGCGCGGGAGTACCGCGCTCCGGAAACGCCTGTGCAGCAGATCATTGCCGAGGTCATGACCGAGGTGCTGCGCGCCGAGCGGGTCGGCCTGGACGACGACCTGTTCGCACTGGGCGCGGACAGCATTACCGCCATTCAGATCGTGTCGCGCGCGCGGGCGCGGGGCGTGGCCTTCCGGCCCAAGGACCTGTTCGAATCGCGCACGCTGGAGGCCCTCGCCGCCATTGCCGAGACGGTGGATCCCGGCCGGCCCGAAGAACAGCTGGCCACCGGGCCGCTGGTCGAGCTGAGCGACGACGAGCTGGCACGACTGCGCGAGAGCTACCCGAATCTGGCGGAGGTGTGGCCGCTCACGCCCTTGCAGTCCGGCATGCTCTTCCACGCGCAGCTGGCCGAATCCTCGGTCGACGCGTACATGGTGCAGTTCGCCATCGACATTCAGGGCGAGATCGAGGTCGAGCGGGTGCACGCGGCCGCGCAGGCCATGCTGGACCGGCACGTGAACCTGCGCGCGGCCTTCACCGAGGACGCGCACGGCAACCCGCTGCAGATCGTGGTCGACAGCGCCGAACTGCCGTGGGAATACACCGATCTCACCGCGCACGAACCCGCCGCGGCCCTGGCCGAGACCGAGCGGCTCATGGCGGCCGACATCGCGCGGCATTTCGATATGCGGACCGGACCGCTGCTGCGGATCACGCTGTTCCAGACCGCGGCCGACCGCTACCGGCTGTGCATCACCAGCCACCACATCCTCATCGACGGCTGGTCCATGCCGCTGCTCACGCAGGACATGCTGCTGCTGTACGCGGCCAATGGCGATGCCTCCCAGGTGCCGCCGGTGCGGCCGTACCGGGATTACCTGGCCTGGCTGGCCGCTCGCGATCACAGTGCGGCGCGGGAAGCCTGGCGGGAGGCGCTGGCCGGGTTCACCGAGCCGACGCCGCTGGCCGCGGTCGACCGGTCGCGGGAAATCTCTTCCGGCATCGGCGAAATCGGCTTCGATCTCAGCGCGGACGAGACCACCGCGCTCATGCGCGCCGCCGCCGACGCCGGGGTCACGCCCAATACCGTCGTGCAGGCCGCGTGGGGTCTGCTCATCGGGCGCAGCACCGATCGCGACGATGTGGTGTTCGGCGCCACCGTGTCCGGGCGTCCGCCGCAGCTGGCCGGCATCGAAACCATGGTCGGCCTGTTCCTCAATGCCATCCCGGTGCGCGTGCGGCTGGCGGCCACGGACACGCTCACCGACGTGCTGCGCGGACTCCAGCGCGAACAGGCGGCGCTGCTCGACCATCACCACGTCGGGCTGGGCGAGATCCAGGAGATCGCCGGAGTCGACGGGCTTTTCGACTCCATCGTGGTGTTCTCCTCCTACCCGGTCGACGGCGAATCCCTGGACGCGGCGGCCGAGCCGATCGACCAGGCCGGCATCCTCGGCGCCACCGCGGTCAACGGCACCCACTACCCGCTGACCGTCATGGTGCAGCCGGTGGGGGAGCAGCTGCGGTTCAACCTCAAGTACCTGCGCGACCTGTTCGACGAGGAGTCGGCCCGGGCCATCGCGCAACGACTTTCGGCGCTGGTGGGCCGGTTCGTCGCCGATCCGCGGGCGCGGGTCGCCGAGGTGGACGCCCTGCTCGACGGCGAGCGCACCGCGCTGGCGGCCGTCAATGCCACCGATGTGCCTGAGCTGCTCGACGATTCGACCCTGCTGTCGCTGTTCGACGCCCAGGTGGCGCGCACGCCGGACGCCCCCGCCATCCTGTTCGGCGACACCACGCTCACCTATCGCGAACTCGACGAGCGCGCCCGCCGGCTGGCACAGGAACTGGCGCTGCGCGGCGTCGGACCCGAGACCCGCGTGGCAGTGGCCATGCGGCGCAGCATCGAACTGGTCGTGGCCGTCTACGCCGTGCTGCGCGCCGGCGGCGCCTACGTGCCGGTCGATCCCGATCATCCGGCCGACCGCAACGAGTACGTGCTGGCCGGATCCGCCCCCATCTGCGTGCTGACCCGCACCGAGGACGGGTTCGAAACCGAGTCGGGCGTACCGCTGTTCTTCATCGACGCGCTCGCCGGTGCGCCGGCGTTCGTCGAGATCGCCCCGGCCGCCGTGCATCCGGACAACACCGCCTATGTCATCTACACCTCCGGGTCCACCGGCCGCCCCAAGGGCGTGGTGATCACCCACCGGCAGATGGCCAACCAGTTCCGCTGGGCGCAGCGGACCTACCCGCACACGACCGGCGATGTGGTGCTGCACAAGACGCCCATCACCTTCGATGTGTCCACGTGGGAGTTGTTCTGGCCGTTGCACACCGGCGCCGCGGTGGTCATCGCGGAACCGGACGGGCATCGCGATCCCGCCTACATCGCGCGGGCGATCGACGAATACTCGGTCACCGCACTGCATTTCGTGCCCTCCATGCTGGAGGCCTTCCTGGACGGCCCGGCCGGCGGGCATCCCTCGCTGCGCTGGGTGTTCGCCGCCGGTGAGGCGCTCTCGGCGGAGACCGCGACCAAGTTCGGTGCGGCCCTGCCGGATACGGACCTGGTCAACTGGTACGGCCCGGCCGAGGCGACGGTGGTGACGGCCCATCCGGCCGAGCACACCGCCGGTGTCGCGGTGCCGATCGGCAATCCGGTCGCCAATACCCGTGTCCTCGTGCTGGATCGGCAGCTGCGGCCGGTGCCCTTCGGCGCGGCCGGCGAGCTGTACGTCGCCGGTGTGCAGCTGGCGCGCGGATACTTCGGCGCTCCCGGCCTGACCGCCGAGCGGTTCGTAGCCCACGACGGCGGGGCGCGGCTGTACCGCACCGGCGACGTGGTGCGCTGGATCCCGGATCCGTCCGGGACCGGCCACGCGCTGGAATACCTGGGCCGCAGCGACTTCCAGGTGAAGCTGCGCGGCCAGCGCATCGAGCTCGGCGAGATCGAGACGGTGCTGCTCGGCCACGGCGCGGTGCATCGCGCCGCGGTATCCCTGGTGAAGGGCGCAACGGGCGACCGCCTGGTGGCGTACGTCGTCCTCGACGGCGAGGCCACCGACGCCGAACTGCTGGCGCACGTCCGCGAGACGCTGCCGTCCTACATGGTGCCCTCGGCCGTGGTGCGGTTGGATGCCATGCCGCTCAATGCCTCCGGCAAGCTGGACCGCAAGGCGCTGCCGGTGCCGGAGTTCCAGGCGCGCGCCTACCGGGAGCCCGCGACCGAGGCCGAGCGCACCGTGGCCGAGGTGTTCGCGGCCGTGCTGGGCTCCGAACGCGTCGGCGCGGACGACGACTTCTTCGAACTGGGCGGCAACTCGCTCAATGCCACCCAGGTGGTGGCGCGCCTGGGCGCCGCGCTCGGCGCGCGCGTGCCGGTGCGGGCCGTCTTCGAGGCGCCCACCGTCGCCGAACTCGCCGCCGCCCTCGGGACTCATACCGAGGCGCAGGCGCCGCCGCTGCGGCCCATGGACCGGCCGGAGCTGATCCCGCTGTCCTATGCCCAGCAGCGCATGTGGTTCCTCAACCGCTTCGAGCCCGAATCGGCCACCTACAACCTGCCCATCGCGCTGCGCATCACCGGCGCGCTCGATGTGCACGCATTGCGGTCCGCCGTGCGGGATCTGGTCGAGCGGCACGAGGTGCTGCGCACCGTCTACCCGGAGCACGAGGGCGTCGGCCACCAGGTGGTGCTCGCCCCGAGCGATCCCGACGCGCTGCCGGTGCTGCCGCTGCGCGATGTCACCGAGGACGAGATCCCGGCCGCCGTGGCCGAGGTCGCCTTCGCCCCCTTCGATGTGACCGCCACGCCGCCGCTGCGCCTGCGCCTGCTGCGCCTGTCCGCCGCGGATCACGTGCTCATCTGCGTGGTCCACCACATCGCCGGTGACGGCTTCTCCGGCGGCCCGTTGACCCGCGACCTCATGACCGCCTACCTCAGCCGCATTCAGGGCGTGCCGCCGCAGTGGTCGCCGCTCGCGGTGCAGTACGCCGACTTCGCGCTGTGGCAGCGTGAGAACCTGGGTGCGGAAAGCGATTCCACGTCGCTGCTGGCCCGCCAGCTCGACTACTGGCGCGAGACCCTGGCCGGACTGCCGGATCTGCTGGAACTGCCGACCGACCGGCCCCGGCCCGCCGTGGCCTCCGGCCGCGGCGCGACCGTCTCCTTCGATATCGACCCGCATGTGCACGGCGCCCTGGTCCGGGTTGCGCAGCAGCACAATTCGACGCTGTTCATGGTGGTGCACGCGGCCTTCGCCGCCCTGCTGGCCCGGACGTCGGGCAGCGGCGATATCGCCATCGGCGCGCCCATCGCGGGCCGCGGCGAGGCGGCGCTGGACGATCTCATCGGCATGTTCGTGAATACCCTGGTGCTGCGTGCCGAAGTCGATCCGGCCACCCGGTTCTCGGACCTGCTCGCCACCGTCCGCGGCACCGATCTGGCGGCCTTCGAACACGCCGACGCGCCGTTCGAACGCATTGTGGAACTGCTGGATCCGGCCCGCTCGCAGGCCCGGCACCCGCTGTTCCAGGTGGCGCTGACCCTGCAGAACATGGCGGCGACCAATCTGGAACTGCCCGGCGTCTCCGTCGCCGACGTGCAATTCGACGTGCCGGTCGCCAAGTTCGACCTGGACCTCACGCTCATCGAGCACACCACCGCCGACGGTGTGCCGCAGGGCATTTCGGCCGGGTTCACCTACGCGACCGATCTGTTCGACGCCGACACCGTGCACGCCTTCGCGCAGCGCCTGGTGCGCCTGCTGGTGGCCGTGGCCGCCAATCCGGACCGGGTCATCGGCGATATCGACCTGCTCGCCGTGGACGAGATCTGGCAGCTGCGCCAGGAGTGGAACGCCACCGCCGTCGAACTCGGCAATGCCACCCTGGTGGAGCTGTTCGGCCTGCAGGCGATGCGCACGCCCGAGGCCACGGCGCTGGTGTACACCGGCCCGGGGGAGCGGCGCGGGGAGCTGACCTACGGTGACTTCGCCGAGCGCGTGCACCGGCTGGCGCGGCATCTGATCGCACAGGGCGTCGGTCCGGAATCACTGGTGGCCCTGGGCATCCGGCGCTCGGTGGATCTGGTCGTGGCCATGTACGCGGTGCTGGAGGCCGGCGGCGCGTATGTGCCGCTGGATCTGGATCAGCCCGCGGAGCGGCTCGACTACGTGCTCGAGCTGGCGCGGCCCGCCGTCGTGATCACCAATGGGCGCGACTGGTACGAGAGCGCGTACCCGACCGTCAATCTGGATGTGCTGGATCTGACCCGCTACATCGGGATTCCGGTCACCGACGCCGAACGCCGTGCGCCGCTGCGGCCGTCGAATACCGCGTACGTGATCTTCACGTCGGGTTCGACCGGCCGCCCGAAGGGTGTGGCGGTGCCGCACGCGGCGGTGGTGAACCAGATCCGCTGGATCACCGCCGAATACGGCGTCGACGCCGACGATGTGGTGTTGTTCAAGACGCCGCAGACCTTCGATGTGTCGGTGTGGGAGTTGTTCGGGCCGTTGGCGACCGGTGGTCGCATGGTCGTGGCTACGCCGGATGGTCATCGGGATCCGCAGTATCTGGCGGAGGTGATTGCCGCCGAGCGGGTCACCATGACCTCGTTCGTGCCGTCCATGCTGACCGTGTTCGCGAGCAGCGTGCAGCCGGAGGCGCTGGCCTCGCTGCGGGCGCTGCTGGTCGCGGGTGAGGCGTTCACCGCCGATGCGGTGCAGGCCTTCCGGCGCATCAGCACCGCCGAACTGCACAACCTCTACGGCCCCACCGAATTCACCGTGCACGCCACCGCCGCGCCCGTCGCCGATGAGGTGCAGGGCGCGGTGCCGATCGGTTTCCCGGTGTGGAATTCCCAGGCCTACGTGCTGGATTCGCGGCTGCACCCGGTTCCGGCCGGGGTTCCGGGTGAGCTGTACCTGGCGGGCGAGCAGTTGGCGCGCGGCTACGTGGGCCGGGCGGACCTGACCGCGGATCGCTTCGTGGCCAACCCGTTCGACATCGGCGCGCGCATGTACCGCACCGGTGACCTGGTGCGGCGGACCGCTGATGGTTCGATCGTGTACCTGGGCCGCACCGACTTCCAGGTGAAGCTGCGCGGTCTGCGCATCGAACTCGGTGAGATCGAATCCGCGCTCACCGCACACGATTCCGTCGCGCAGGCCGTCGTGGTACTGCGCTCCGACGCGAACAGCGGCGACCGGCTGGTTGCCTATGTGGTGCCGTCCGGGACCACCGTCGCGGTCGATGCGCTGCGGGCGCACCTGTCCGCGCAGCTGCCGTCCTACATGGTCCCGGCCGCCATTGTCGCCCTCGATGCCATGCCGCTCAATGCCAACGGCAAACTCGATCGAAAGGCCCTGCCGGAACCGGAATTCGAGGCCCGGGCGTTCCGCGCCCCGGCCACCCCGGCGGAGGAGACGGTCGCGGCCGTCTACGCCGAGGTGCTCGGTCTCGACCAGCCGATCGGCGCCGACGACGACTTCTTCGAGCTCGGCGGCAACTCGCTGGTCGGCATTCGCGTGGTCGCCCGCCTCGGCGCGGCCCTGGACCTGCGGGTCCCGGTGCGCGTGCTGTTCGAGGCGCCCACCGTGGCCGCCCTGGCCGAACTGCTGGCATCGCAGACGGGCGCGCGCCGCCCCGCGCTGACGGCGGGGCCGCGGCCCGAACGCATTCCGCTGTCGCTGGCACAGCAGCGCATGTGGTTCCTCAACCGCTTCGACACCACCTCGACGGCTTATCATCTGCCGATCGCGCTGCGGCTCAGCGGAACACTCGACGTGGCCGCGCTGCGGCAGGCCGTGGCCGACATCATGGCCCGGCACGAGGTGCTGCGCACCGTGTACCCGGAGGCCGACGGCATCGCCCACCAGGTGGTGCTGCCCGCCGAGCAGGCCGTCGTCGAACTCGCCCCGGAGACCGTGGAACTCGCGGCGCTGCCGGAGCGCATCGGCGCGCTGCTCGCCGAGGGCTTCGACGTGACCGGCGAGATCCCCTTGCGGGTCACGCTGTTCCAGCTCGACGCCGAGGCCACCGAGCACGTGATCGTGCTGGTCGCGCATCACATCGCCGCCGACGGCTGGTCCATGGGCCCGCTGGCGCGGGACCTCATGACCGCCTACATCTCCCGATCGGCCGGATCCGAACCGCACTGGCGACCGCTGCCGGTGCAGTACGCGGACTACGCCCTGTGGCAGCGCGAAGTGCTTGGCTCCGAAGCGGATTCGGAGAGCCTGGTCGCCGCCCAGGCCGACTACTGGCGCACCCAGCTCGCCGACCTGCCGGACGAGCTGAACCTGCCCTCGGATCGGCCGCGCCCGCCGGTGCAGTCCTTCCGCGGCGGGGCGGTGACCTTCCCGATCTCCGCCGAGGTGCACGAGGGCCTGCGGCGTATCGCGCGCGAGCAGAACGCCACGGTGTTCATGGTCGTGCACAGCGCCCTCGCGGTGCTGCTGGCGCGGCTGTCGGGCACCGCGGACATCGCCATCGGCACGCCCATCGCCGGCCGCGGCGAAGCCGAACTCGACGACCTGATCGGCATGTTCGTCAACACCCTCGTGCTGCGCACGCAGGTGAACGGCGCCGAACCGTTCACCGAACTGCTGGCGCGCGCCAAGGACACCGATCTGCAGGCGTTCGCGCACGCCGACATCCCGTTCGAGCGCCTCGTCGAGGTGCTCAATCCGGAACGCTCCACCGCGCGCAACCCGCTGTTCCAGGTCGCGCTGTCGTTCCAGAACCTGCCCGAGAGCGATTTCGAGCTGCCCGGACTGCGCATCAGCGCACTCGAATCCGGCATCGAGACTTCGCAATTCGATCTCATGCTGACCATGCGCGACGCCGGCGACAATGGCATGGCCGCCATCGTCACCTATGCGCGGGACCTCTTCGACGAGGCCACCGTCGAGATGTTCGCGCAGCGCTTCGTCCGGCTGCTCGAGCAGATCATCGCGCGCCCGCAGCTGCCGGTCGGCGATCTCGACCTGCTCGACGCGGGCGAGACCGCCGATTTGACGACACGCACGGGCGCACCCGCGATTCCGGCGTCCACGCTGCCCGAGCTGATGGCCCGGGCCGTGGCGGCCAACCCGCGCGGCGCGGCGGTCTCCTTCGGCGGCCGCGCCTTCAGCTACGCCGATCTGGACGCGGCCTCCTCGAAACTGGCGCGCCTGCTCATCGCACGCGGCGCCGGACCGGAAACGCTGGTGGCCGTGGCCATTTCGCGGTCCATCGGCTCCGTGCTGGCCGTCTGGGCGGTGGCCAAGGCCGGTGCGGCCTTCGTGCCGATCGACCCGGAATACCCGGCCGAGCGCATTGCGCACATGATCAGCGATTCCGGCGCCACGCTCGGTGTCACCATTTCGGCGAAGGCGGTGCACCTGCCGGGGCTGGCGGGCCTGTCCGGCTGGATCTGCCTGGACGATCCGAAGGTCTCGGCCGAGGTCGAAGCGCAGTCGCCCGCACCGATTTCCGATGCGGACCGGTGGGGCAGCGTGCGGCCGGAGCACATCGCGTACGTCATCTACACCTCCGGCTCCACCGGCGTGCCCAAGGGCGTCGTGGTCACCCATGCGGGTCTGGCCAACTTCAGCGCCGAGCAGGTCGAGCGGTATGGGCTCGATTCCGATTCGCGGGCACTGCATTTCGCCTCGCCCTCGTTCGACGCCTCGGTGCTCGAATACCTACTGGCCCTCGGGGCGGCGGGCAGTCTCGTGGTCGTCCCGCCGGGCGTGTACGGCGGTGTGGAGCTTGCCGAGCTGATTCAGCGCGAGGGCGCCACGCACGCGTTCATCACCCCGGCGGCCCTGGCCTACCTCGATCCGGCCGGGCTGGATTCGCTGCGGGTGCTGGTCGCCGGTGGTGAGGCGGTGCCCGCCGATCTGGTCGCCAAGTGGGCGATTCCGTTGGCGGACGGCACGGTTCGCGCCTTCCACAATGGTTACGGCCCGACCGAGACCACCATCATGACCAATATCAGCGGTGCGCTCACCGACGGTGATCCGGTCACCATCGGCGGCCCGATCCGGGGCATGCACTCGCTGATCCTCGACGAGCGGCTGCGGCCGGTTCCGGTCGGCGTGGCGGGTGAGCTGTACCTGTCGGGTATTCAGCTGGCGCGCGGCTACCATGACCGGCCGGGTCTGACCGCGGATCGGTTCGTCGCGAATCCGTTCGCGGCGGGTGAGCGCATGTATCGCACCGGTGACGTGGTTCGCTGGACTCCCGCCGGTGAGGTGGAGTATGTGGGCCGCAACGACTTCCAGGTGAAGGTGCGCGGCTTCCGCATCGAACTCGGCGAGATCGACGCGGCACTGGCCGCCCACGAGAGCGTCGACTTCGCGGTCACCGTCGGCCACAAGACCGAGGCGGGCGCGACCATCCTGGCCTCGTACGTCCTGCCCGCACCGGGCCGGTCCATCGACATCCCGGCGCTCACCGAGCATGTCGCGGGCCGCCTGCCGGAATACATGGTGCCCACCGCCATTACGGTCCTGGACCGGGTGCCGCTGACCCCGGTCGGCAAGCTCGATCGCCGGGCGCTGCCCGAACCGGTGCTCGCGGTGCGTGAATTCCGCGCGCCCGCAGGCGATGTGGAAATCGCCGTCGCGCAGGTCTTCGCCGAGGTGCTCGGCGTGGACCGGGTCGGCGCGGACGACGATTTCTTCGCCCTCGGCGGCAACTCGCTGCTGGCCACCCAGGTGGCGGCGCGCATCGGCGCGGTCCTCGACACCCGGGCCGCGGTGCGGACCCTCTTCGAGGCGTCCACCGTGGCCGGCCTGGCCGCGCGCCTGGCCGAGCATGCCGGTGCGGGCGCCCGCACGGCGCTCACCCCGCAGGAACGGCCGGAATCCATTCCGCTCTCGCTCGCGCAGCAGCGCATGTGGTTCCTCAACCAGTTCGACACCGCCTCACCGGCCTACAACGTGCCGGTCGCGGTGCGGCTCACCGGCGAGCTGGATGCGGATGCGCTGCAGCGAGCCGTCGCCGATGTGATCGAACGGCACGAGACGCTGCGCACCGTGTATCCGGAGCGCGATGACGTTCCGGCACAGGTGATCCTGCCCGCCGCCGACGCCGTCCCGGATCTCACGCCGATCGCGGTCGATGCCGCCTCGGTGCGGGATCGGGTGATCGAGGTGGTCGCCGCCGGATTCGATGTCACGCGCGAACTTCCGTTCCGCGCCAAGCTGTTCCGCGTGGAAGCGGAGCAGCCCGAGCATGTGCTGGTCTTCACCGCCCACCACATCACCGCCGACGGCTGGTCCATGGCCCCGCTGACCCGCGATGTGGTCATCGCGTATGCGGCGCGTGTCAATGGGTCCGCCCCCGGCTGGCAGCCGCTGCCGGTGCAGTACGCGGACTACGCCATCTGGCAGCGCGAAGTCCTGGGCTCCGAACAGGATCCGGACAGCCTGGTGGCCACACAGGCCCGGTACTGGCGCGAGCAGCTCGCCGAACTGCCGGACGAGCTGAACCTGCCCGCGGATCGCCCGCGCCCGGCGGTGCAGTCCTTCCGCGGTGGGGCCGTGACCTTCCCGATCTCGGCCGAGGTGCAGGAGCCCCTGCAGCGCATTGCCCGCGAGAGCAACGCGACCATGTTCATGGTCCTGCACTCCGCGCTGGCCGTGCTGCTGGCGCGGCTGTCCGGCACCGCGGACATCGCCATCGGCGCGCCCGTCGCGGGCCGCGGCGAGGCCGAACTCGACGACCTGATCGGCATGTTCGTCAACACCCTGGCACTGCGCACGCAGGTCGACGGCTCCGAGTCGTTCACCGACCTGCTCGCCCGGGTCAAGGACACCGATCTGCAGGCGTTCGCGCACGCCGACATCCCGTTCGAGCGGCTGGTCGAACTGCTCAACCCGGAGCGCTCCACCGCCCGCCATCCGCTGTTCCAGGTGGCGCTGTCGTTCCAGAACCTCCCGGAGAGCTCCTTCGAGCTGCCCGGATTGCGGGTCTCCGCAGTCGATTTCGATGTGGAGATCGAGAAGTTCGACCTGCAGCTGACCGTGCAGGAATCCGCCGCGACCGGGATGTTCGCCATCCTCACCTACTCGCGGGACCTGTTCGACCAGCCGACGGTGGAGGGCTACGCGCAGCGGTTCACCCGCCTGCTCGAGCAGATCATCGCCGCGCCGCACGCGCCGGTGGGCGATCTGGAGATCCTGGCCGCCGACGAACGCGACTACCTGCTCGACCGCACGGGCGGACCGGAGGTGCCCCCGGCCACCCTGCCGGAACTGCTCGGCGCGGCGGCCACCGCCAACCCGGACGGCGACGCCGTCACCTACGCCGGGCGCACCCTCACCTACCGCCAGCTCGACGAGCTGTCCTCGCGCCTGGCGCGCGAGCTCATCGCGCACGGCGCCGGACCGGATGTGCGGGTGGCCATGGCCATTCCGCGTTCCATCGAATCGGTGCTGGGCATGTGGGCCATCACCAAGACCGGCGCCGGACTGGTCCCGGTCGACCCGAACTATCCGGCCGACCGCATCACGCACATGGTGTCCGACTCCGGGGTGGCCTTCGGCATCACGCTCACCGAACACCTGGGCGCGCTGCCCGCGCTGTCCGGGCGGTGGCTGGCGCTGGACGATCCGGAATTCGCGGCCGCGGTCGAAAACCGTTCGCCGGCCATTATTTCCAATATCGACCGGCCGGGGCGGCTGCGCCCGGGCAATATCGCCTACATCACCTACACCTCCGGCTCCACCGGCGTGCCCAAGGGCGTCGTGGTCACCCATGCCGGCCTGGCCAACTACAGCCGGGCCCAGCTCGACCGCTATCAGCTCGACTCGTCCTCGCGCACACTGCATTTCGCCTCGCCCAGCTTCGACGGCGCGATGATGGAGCTGCTGCTCGCGGCCGGTCCCGCCGCGACCATGGTGATCGTGCGACCCGGGATCTACGGCGGCGAGGAACTGGCCGAGGTCATTCGCTCCGAGCGCGTGACCCACGCCTTCATCACCACCGCGGCCGTGGCCACCATGGACCCGAGCGGCCTGGACAGCCTGAAGGTGCTCGCCGCCGGCGGCGAGGCCATGCCGGTCGACATGGTCGCCAAGTGGACGGTGCCGTTCGCCGACGGCGGTGTGCGCGCCTTCCACAATGTGTACGGGCCGACCGAGACCACCATCGTCACGAACATGAGCCACCCGCTCTCGGCGGGCGATCCGCTGGTGATCGGCGGAACCATCAGGGGTGTACGGGGACTCGTCCTGGACAACCGGTTGCGGCCGGTGCCGGAAGGGGTTTCGGGCGAGCTGTACCTGGCCGGCATCCAGCTGGCCCGCGGTTACCATGCGCGGCCGGGGCTCACCTCCGAGCGATTCGTGGCCAACCCCTACGAGCCGGGCGCGCGCATGTACCGCACCGGTGACGTGGTGCGCTGGCGGCGCGACGCCGAAGGCAATTCGGCCGTGGAATACGTGGGCCGCAACGACTTCCAGGTGAAGATCCGCGGCTTCCGCATCGAACTCGGCGAGGTCGACGCCGCGCTGGTGGCGCACGAGAGCGTCGATTTCGCGCTCACCGTCGGGCACCGGACCGACGCCGGATCCACCATCCTGGCGTCCTATGTGCTGCCCGTGGCCGGGCGCACCGTCGACGTGGCCGAGCTGCTGGAGTACCTGTCGGCGCGCCTGCCGGAATACATGGTGCCGACGGCCATCACGGTCCTGGACAAGCTGCCGCTCAACCCGGTCGGCAAGATCGACCGCAAGGCGCTGCCGGAACCCGTACTGCGGCAACGCGAATATCGCGGCCCGAGCACCCCGCTCGAGGAAAGCGTGGTCGCCACCATCGCCGAGGTGCTCGGCGTGGAACGCGTCGGCGTCGACGACGACTTCTTCGAACTCGGCGGCACCTCGCTGCTGGCCACCAAGGTCGTCAGCAAGCTGCGCGCCCTCACCGGCGCGGAGGTCATGGTCTCCTGGTTCTTCACCGGGCCGACCGCCGCCGGGCTGGCCGCGCAGATCACCGCCGCCCTCGACAGCGAGGTCGACTACGACGCGGGCACCGCCGCCGCGCTCGCGGTGGTGCTGCCCATCCGGGCGCACGGCACCCGCCCGCCGTTGTTCTGCCCGCCGCCCATGTCCGGCATGGCATGGATGTACGCCGGATTGGCGCGCGTGCTGCCGGAGGACCAGCCGATCATCGGCCTGCAGTCGCCCGCGTTCACCGAGGAGGACTACGCGCCCACCTCGCTCACCGAGATCGCGCGCCGGTACATCACCGAGATGAAAGCCATTCAGCCGGAAGGCCCGTACCGGTTGGCGGGCTTCTCGCTGGGCGGCACCCTCGCGCACGCCATCGCCACCGAACTTCAGGCCGACGGCGACCGGGTCGATGTGCTGGCCATCCTCGACACCTTCCCGGAGATGGAGTTCGACAAGTTCCGCGACTCCATCGTCGACGAGTTCGCGCAGCTCGGCATCGGCGCGGAGGCGTTCCCCGAGGAAGGCGACCTGCTCGATATCAGCGAGGACGCGCTGCGCGCCATGCACGCGGCCCTGCCGAGCGAGCTCGGCGTGCTGACCCTGGACCGGGTCCGGCGCATCTACCAGGGCGCGGTGCGCACCGTCATGCTGCGCGCCGAGCACCGCGCGGGCACCTACGACGGCGATCTCGAGCTGTTCTACGCCGAGGAACCCACCCCCGGTTACGACCAGCGCTCGCCCGAGGAATGGCGCAAGCACGTCACCGGCGCGATCACCGTGCACCGCATGCCGTTCCGGCATCAGCTCATGATCACCGCCGAGGCCTACGCCCTGAGCGGGCCGAAGCTGACCGAAATCCTCGAGCGCGCCGACCGGCCGCGCCAGACCGCCACGGTCCGGGTGCGGCGGGCCGAGCTGTTCGCGCCCGAGGCCGACGACACCGCTGCCGACGACACCGCCGACTGGGCCACCACCGCCGTGCTGCCGGTGGTGAACTTCGACGACCCGGCCCCGGAGGTGAAGCTCCGGACCAAGGAGCCCGAACCCGCGCCCGTCGCCTTGCCGCCGGTCATGGGTCCGAGACTCACCGCGGTCGGCGATGTCTCGCCGCTGCCCGCCGGTGCGGTCGGCCTGCTGGAGATCGAACCGTCCGGGCTGTGGGTGCGCGCCATCACCCTCGATATCGCCGCCGATATCTCCGGCACCCGGGTGCGCCGCTCGGTGGCCTCTCTGCTGGACCGCCACCCGGCGCTGTGGGCGCGGCTGCGACGCACCAATGACAGTGTGGTGCTGGACATTCCGAACCAGCCCGCGCAGGGCGCGGCCGCGGTGTGGCAGCTGGACCCGTCCGTCGAGGCGGTGGGCGATCCCATCGAGGCCGTCATCGCGGCGGCCGCGGCGGAACTGGATCCGGAGAAGGGCTACCACGTCCGCTTCGTACTGCTGGAGAACGTGCCGGCCGACCCGAAGCGCGATCCGGAGGATCAGCCCGCGGCCCTGCTGGTCGTGGTCGCCAACGGCTTGGTGGTGGACGACGCCTCGTGGCGCACCATCATCGAGGATCTCACCGCGTCCTGGTCCGGCGGGCACGCCACCCCGCCCAGCGCCGACGCCCACCCGGTCGGCATTGCCCGCGGCCTCGCCGTGCGCGCCGCCGATACCGGCACCGTCGACGAATTGGGTTGGTGGCGAATGGAGTTGGCCGGGGCTGAACCGGGGCTCGCGCCCGGGGACGTGCCCGGCGACGGTCCCGACGCGCTCGGCCGCGGCCGGGTGTCGGTCTCCATCACCGGTGAGGGCGCGGCCGCCGTGGACGCGGTGGCCCGCCGCTACAACGCCACCATCGACGAGGTGCTGCTGTCCGCGCTCGCCGTCGCCCTGCTCGACGAGGGCGGCGCGGGCGCGCGGCGGACCACCGGCTCGGTGGTCCGCCTGATCGCCGACGGCCGCCTGGCCGGTGATCCCGCCGGGCAGCGCACGGTCGGCGCGTTCAGCACCAGTTACCCGTTCGCGCTGCGCCTCGACGGGGTCGATTTCGCGGAGGTCCGCCAGGGCGGTCCGGCCGCCGGTTCGGTGCTGCGGCAGATCCGCGACCGGTGCCGGGCGGTGCCGTCCCAGGGTGTCGGCTTCGGGTTGCTCCAGTACCTGAACCCGGCCACCGCCGCCGAGACGGCCGGGCTTCCGGTCGGCCGCATCGGCTTCCGGTACCGGGATCTGCGACCCGCCCGGGTTTATCCGGAACCGGTGGCCGATGATCTCTACCTGGATCTGACCGTGGACACCAGCCAGGACGGCCTCGTCGCCCGCTTCGACTTCGCGGGCGCGGTGCTGGAACTGGAACAGGTGAAGCGGCTCGTCGAGGGCTGGGTGCAGGCGCTGGGCGGACTCGCCGAACACGGCCGTGCGACCAATCCGTAATATTGTCCGCTGTCGCGGCGCTGTGATAGGCCGTATGGTCTGACGGGGGATGGAGGCGCCCGGGACACCGGGCGCCGTGGGCGATCGACCGAAACACGAACCGAAGTGAAGGTGTGAAATTGATTCGTCGATATGGTCGGGACGGGGTTGTGAGTCGCCGGTTCGGTGCACGGGCCGCCGCCTTCATCGCCGCCACGGCGGTCCTCGGAGGTCTGGTGTCCGGTGTCGGCGCCACTACGGCGTCCGCGTCCGACCCGATCATCGACAATAAGAAACTCCTCGCCGATCCCGTCGCGCCCGACGGCTCCAAGATCACCAAGGCGGAGATGAAGGACGACCGGAACATCCGGTTGTACGTCTACTCCGCGGCCATGGACGCCACCTACCCCATCGATGTGCAGCGCCCCGCCGACGCCTCCGTGCCGCGCCCGGTGCTGTACCTGCTCAATGGCGCCGGCGGCGGCCAGGACTCCGCCTCCTGGGTGAAGAAGACCAATATCGTCGGCGGCTTCCTCGGCGACAAGAACGTGAACGTGGTCCAGCCCATCGGCGGCAAGTGGAGCTACTACACCGACTGGCAGCAGGACGATCCCGAGCTCGGCCGCAACAAGTGGACGACCTTCTTCACCGAAGAGCTGCCCCCGCTGATCGACGCCGCCCTCGGCACCAACGGCGTCAACGCCATCGCCGGCATCTCCACCTCCGGCACCACCGTCCTCCAGCTCCCCGAGATCAAGCCCGGCCTGTTCAAGGCCGCCGCCGCCTACTCCGGGTGCGCCCAGTTCGCCGATCCGGTAGGCCGCGAATTCATGCGCCTGACCGTAGAAACCTGGGGCGGCGGCAAACTCGAGAACATGTACGGCCCCGAGGATTCCCCCGCCTGGACCGAAAACGACCCGGTGGTCAATGCCGAAAAGCTCCGCGGCACCGACCTCTACATCTCCACCGGCTCCGGCCTCCCCGGCCAATACGACGTCCTCAACGGCGAACACGCCCTGCCCGGCGCCTACGGTCTCGCCAACCAACTCATCATCGGCGGCGTAATCGAAGCCGGCACCCAATACTGCACCGCCAACCTCAAAACCAAACTCGACTCCCTCGGCATCCCCGCCACCTACAACTTCCGCGCCACCGGCACTCACTCCTGGGGCTACTGGAACGACGAATTCCTCAACTCCTGGCCGGTCCTGGCCCGCGGCCTGGGTATCTGAGGCCCGGCCTCACAGACATGACGACCGCCCCGGCTGAACACCGGGGCGGTCGTCGTTTGTCCGGAGGTGATCGGCCTGGTCAATTGGCGGCAACCCGGAGATCTGTGCGCGCCGGCCCGTCCGGCGGAAGCACGGTCACTGCACTCCACAGCTGGCATGCGAGCATGGTGATCGGTTGTTTCTTCATCCAGAGTCCCTGTGCTTCAGCGGGTTCCATGCGATGCTGGTCATGTAGGACGTCCAGCTCAGAAAGGATTCGCATGGCCGACAACAATCCGAATTCCTCCCAGGACGGCGACTATCTTGTCGGGGTGGGCATAGCGGACGTAACGGGGCCGGCCTCCGAAGGCTCTTCCACGGAAGTCGCCGCTGCCGAACCCGAAGGTGTGCAGTCCACCCCGGAGCAGCCCGAGAGCTAACGACCCGGACAACGTTGGTGTGGTAGCCCGCGTGTTGGGGTGACCGAATCGGCCGTGCGGGAACGGGTTCGGGTGAGCGCCCGTGTCACCCGAACGCGCAGTAATCCCTCCGGCATGTGAAATGACTTCGACCGGGAATTGGTGGCGGCAAAGCGCGAGAAGGGTTCGCCACCAGTTCCCGGTCGATGGTGTTTCAGAGCGCCTGGCCGAGGGTTACTTCGTTGTGCCGCCGGCTTGTTCGATGAGTAGTTTCAGGACATCGGCGGCGGCGACGGCGGTTTGGTTGTCGTCGGACCAGGGGATCGAATAGGTAACCGGCACAGTTGATCCCAGTTGTTGTTCGAGCATGGGGCCGCAGGTGGTGCACGGTTGGCGCTCGCTGTAGAGCTCGGTGATCTGCTCGGGGGTGAAGCCTCGCTCGATGAGCTGTTTGGCGATGTCCTGCTCGGCGTAGTTGCCGGGACCGGTGCTCATGCCGATGATCAGCGGGCCGGTCTTGGGGTCGTTCCAGTTCGGTACACGCGCGACGGCAACGTTCTTTGCGTTGTCCGCCCCTGCGGCGTTGCGGGCCTGTAGGGCGGCTCGGCTCAGATCGTCGCTGTTGTAAGGGACCTGTCTGTAGGGCGGCAGGTTGCGGATGGCGTTCTGCTGGTTGCGGATTCCGCCGACGGCCTTGTCGATCTCGGCCTGGGCGGTGGCCAGCGCCTGCACCTGCACGCTGGCGTTGTAGGGAATGCTGTAGGTGATCGTCACGTCCCGGCCCTGGGCTTGCGCCTGCGCATCGGCTTCGGCCTGCTTGCGGGCCTTGATCCCGGCGACAATGGGCGCGACGCTGCCATCGACGCAGCTGAGCACCCCGCTGCCATTGATCGGAATGGTCTGGGCGGCACTGCAACCCGCGGCGGGCTGCCCGTCGACCGTGACCGTCGCCTGCATGGTGGCGGCGACGCTGCCCGTCACGGTGGCGCCATTGGTCGCGGTGGCCGAGCTGGTGACATTCACCGTGACCGTGCACGCGGTATCGGAGCAGTCGATATTGCCGGAGCGGTTGAAGTCGAGTTCGATGCCGATGTTGAGGGCGTTGTGGAGTGATTGGGTGGCGGCGACGAGGTCGTCGTAGGCGCGGTCGCGGTCGGTGGGGGAGAGCAGGCCGAAGACGATGGCGCCGGAATCCGGTATCTGCGCGCCGATTTCGCTGTCACCGGTCCAGGAGGTGGACTCGGGGGTCGGATCCAGTCGCAGGACGCGATAGGGTGCCTTCTCCGTCACTGCCAGCACACCGGCCGGGGTCTCCACTTGGAGGGCGTCCTCATTGCCGACGCGCACTCGCGCAGTCGGATCTCCGTCTCGCGGAAAGTCGATGGTCTGCCGCAATGCCGTCATGAGGGCGCCGGCCAGATCGTGGGGCTTCAGGTTTCCGGCCGGCACGGCGGCGAGGTCCGGATTTCCGGTGACCCAGCGGCCGGCCACCGACGCGGCATCCATTCCGGCGGGCAGATTCGACAGGAGAACGTTCTGCGGCGGTTTGACGTAGGTCTTGTCGCCCAGCGTCAGGACCTCGGTCTGCTGCCCGGCCTCGGTGATCTTGCCGAGCGCCTCCCCGCCGGAGGTGGCGCTGATATCCCAGTTCCCGCCGGTGGCACCGGTTCCGGTGTAGCGCACCACCGACTGCGTCATGAGATCCAGCACGGCGGAGTAGAACGGCACCTTGTTCTGTGCGGCGATCGGATTACCGGGCACGGTCGAACAGCCCGCCGTGACGAGCACTCCCGTGAGCAGCGCACCGAGCACGGCGGTTCTGCTCACCCGTGATCCACAGAGACGCGAACGCATGAACCATCCCCCTTGTGACCCTGTCGCATTTCACCCCATGCGGGACGGTTGCCGAATCTATCCGATCTCGTGGCGATATGCCGCGTGTGCGCCGATGTCTGCCCGGTCACACCGGATGCGCGGGGACTATTCGGGCTGGGACTCTTCAGGATTGGCGCCCAGCAGCACCGCGTGCATGAGCGCCGCCACGCGGGCCATGCTCTGCGGCCGCATATCGAAGCGAATGCGCCGCCCCACATCGATGACCTGGCCGATGGCGGCGTGCACCCGGAATCGGGCCTCCACCTGATCGCCTTCGAGCAGGTTGGCCCACTCCAGCACGTTCTGCCGCTGAATCGAGCGCAGCCGATGCTGTTCGGAGGCGGGCAGATTGGAGAACTCGGCGAAGTACACCGGCAGGATCTCCGGCATGGCGAAGGTCATGCGCGCGAACCGGTCGGCAATGCGCACCGCGGCATCCGGGCGGCTGGTGGCCTCGGACAGCGCCTCGGCATTGGCGATGGCCACCCGCTCGCCGGTGCGGTGGAAGGCGGCCGCGAGCAGATCGGACTTGCTGCTGAAGTAGCGGTACACGCTGGAGGCATTGATGCCGGCGGCCGCGCCGATCTCCTCGATGCTGGCCTCGTGATAGCCCTGCCGCCCGAAGATGCGAATGGCCTCGGTGAGCAGCTGTTCCCGCTTGGAGATGACCGGCAGCCCGCGCACGACCCCGTCACCGGTGACGGGCGGCGCGGCCGGCGGCAGATCGGCGCGCAGGATGTCCCAGCAGATGTCGTTGAGCAGGCTCACCAGTCGCGCGTTGGACAGTGCCGTGCGATGGCCGGTAATGCTGCCGACCGCGCTGAGCACGGCCGCGGCCCGCAGCTTCACGTCCTCGGCCGGCGCGTCGGGATACAGCGCGGCGACCGCGGTCTCGAAGGTCTCGTGCAGATCCATATAGATGACGCGAATCCGCGCGCGATCCTCCGGCTCGAGATACCGTCGCTCCCACCGATACAGACCGCCCTCGCGGCGGCGCTCGATGGTGTGCTCGGCAATGCCGCGGATCAGCGCGGTGAGTCGCGGTTCCGGTTCCAGCTTCGGATCGTCGGCCGTTTTGGCGGCGTCGAGCAACTGCTGGGCGCCCATCTCGGCGGCCGCGACGAGCAAGGCGTACTTATTGGTGAAGTGCCGGTAGAGCGCGGGCCCGGAAATGCCGACCTCGGCGGCGATCTCGTCCACGCCGACGGGGTGATAGCCCCGCTCAGCGAAGGCACGGGCGGCGACGCCCACGATCTGCGCCTTGCGATTCTTGGGCCGCCGCCGCGGTCCGGGCTCGCTGTCGGATCGCCCCGGATGGCTTTCCGATCGCACGGAAGCGAGTCCTGCCTCGCTGCGATCGGCGACCATGCACTTTCTCCTTCTCCAACGGCACCGGCTGTTGACAGTACCGGACGAGTGATCCTAAGTTAACCACAATTCGCACAACTGAACACATCGTGCGGCTAATTCACGGCACGCCGGGGCAGGAGCAGTCATGACCGATACAGCTACGACGCCGGGCTATACCGCGGTGCTGGACGGGCGGGTGCTGCGCATCACCATCACCAATCCGAAGCGGAAGAACGCGATCAGCTACGACACGATGCTCGGCCTCGGCGACACGGTGCGGGCGGCCGCGGACAACCCAGCCGTCCGGGTGATCGTCGTGACCGGTGAAGGCGGCGATTTCTGCACCGGCGCGGACCTGTCGGCACAGGCGGATTACGACGCCCGCGGCATCACCAACGCCCTGATCTTGGATGCCGCCAATGCCATGACCAGGTCCATCGTGGAGTCGCCGCTCCCGGTCATCGCCCGCATGAAGGGCGCGACCGCCGGGGTCGGCGTGGCCGTCGCCCTGGCCGCGGACTTCACCTACGCCGCCGAGGACTCCTACCTGCTGCTGGCTTTCATCAATATCGGGCTCATGCCCGACGGCGGCGCCGCCGCCATGGTCGCCGCGGCGGCCGGGCGCCCGCTGGCCGCCGAAATGGCGCTGCTCGGCGAGCGACTGCCGGTCACCGAGGCCAAGAAGTACGGCCTCATCACCGGCGTCTACCCGGAAGCGGACCTCGATGCCAAGGTCGAGGCCGTCGCCGACAAGCTCGCCCACGGCCCGCGCCGCGCCCTCGAGCTCACCAAGCGCGCTCTCAACCGCGCGGTGCTGCCCACGCTGGAAGCCGCCCTCGCCGAGGAGCAGGCCGGTCAGGTCGAGCTCCTGGACTCCGCCGATTTCGCCGAAGGCGTGGCCGCCATGCTGGGCAAGCGCAAGGCGGTCTTCGCCGAGTAGCGATCGGCCGCCCCCTGCACGGCCGGACCGCCCTCAGCTTCCGGTGACGGTCAAATAGATCAGGGCGATATTGAGCGCGGTGATGATCGCCGCGACCAGCCACGCCAGCGCCGTGGTGACGCGATGGTTGACGTCCGCGCCCATGAGCGCGCGATCGCTGGTGAACCGCACCAGCGGGATGAGCGCGAACGGGATGCCGAACGACAGCACCACCTGCGAAATGATCAGCGCCCGAGTCGGATCGACGCCGAGCGCCAGAATGGCGAGCGCGGGAATCAGCGTGACCAGCCGCCGCAGCAGCAACGGGATGCGGCGGCGCAGCAGCCCCTGCATGATCATCGCTCCGGCGTAGGCGCCCACCGAGGTCGAGGCCAGGCCCGAGGCCAGCAGGCCGATCGCGAGCAGCAGTCCGGCGGCGGGGCCGAGCGTGTCGCGCACCGCGGCATGGGCGGATTCGATGGAATCCACATCCTCGCGACCGCGCAGGGTGCTCGCCGCCATGAGCAGCATGGCCAGGTTCACGGTGCCCGCCAGCAGCATGGCCAGGCCGACATCGATGCGGGTGATCCGAAGCAGGCGAGCGCGAATGGGCCCCGCCTCCGGATTCCCGTGCCGGTCCCGCGCCAGCCCCGAGTGCAGATACACCGCGTGCGGCATGACGGTCGCGCCGATCATGGCGGCGGCCAGCAGCACGCTCTCGGTGCCCTCGAAACGCGGCACCAGCCCGCCGATCGTCCCCGACGCCGACGGCGGTGAAATCACCACGGAGGCAAGGAATCCAATGGCGATAATGGCCAGCATCCCGGTGATCAACCGCTCGAACGGCTGCTGCCCGCGCCGATTCTGCACCGCCAGCAGACCCAGCGACACCACGCCGGTGATAACGCCACCCACAATCAAGGGCAGCCCGAACAGCAGCTGCAAGGCGATCGCCCCGCCGACGACCTCCGCGAGATCCGTTGCCATGGCCACGGTCTCGGCCTGCCCCCAATAGGCCAGCCGCACCGGCCGGCTCGCCTTGTCCCGCACCGCCTCCGGCAATGACATCCCCGTCACCAACCCGAGCTTGGCCGACAGGAACTGCACCAGCCCCGCCATCACATTGGCCATGACGATGACCCACACCAGCAGGTACCCGAACTGCGCCCCCGCGCTGATATTGGACGCCACATTGCCCGGATCCACATACGCGATCGCTGCGACGAAGGCGGGCCCCAACAAGACCATGGCCGATCTGGCGCGCTGCATCGTGCTTCGTCGTACGGCCAGATCTGTGCTCACACCAGGAGTTTAAGGGTAACCGAACTTTTTGTTGCGACCGGCCCCAGAAATCCGACCGTCAGCCCGTAATCGCACGGTATCTCACACGCGGTGCCGGAAGCGGAACAGTGCCCGCGCCATGCGCAGCCGGCGCGGCTGATGCTCGAAGGTCCCCAGCCCGGCCGGATCCCGCCGCTTCTCGGTGATGGTCTGGGCGCGGGCGAATTCGCGCAGCGTATCGGCGTCGCGAATGCGGCCCGGGCCGTTCACGCCGTAGACCGGGGTGCTGTTGACCGTCACCAGATCGGTGCGCAGCCGGACCGCGAACTCCGGCACGCTGCGCACGTCGCGGGTGAATACCGCTACCGGGAGCGGTCTTTCGCGGGCGTTCACGCGTTCGACGGCCTCGTCCATGGAGGCCACGCGGTTCACCACCAGCACCGGGCCGACGGCGTCGCCGGTAATGGCGAGGCTGACCTCCGGGACCTCGGTGAGCACAATGGGCTCGATATAGGGTTCGCGCAGGGATTCGAGGCTGCCCACCACCGCGCGGCCGCCGCGGGCGACGGCATCGCGGACCTGACGGCGCACGGTGTCGATATGGGATTCGATCACCATGGGACCGTAGGAGGCCCGGCGGTCCGCGCCGGGACGCAGGCGGCGGGCCTGATCGGCGACCATTTCCAGGAACGGCTCGTACACCGATTCGGCCACGTAGACGCATCGGACACCGGCCGGATGCTGGCCGGAGTTGGCCATGGCGCCGTACACCGCGGCCGCGGCGGCGGTATCGAGGCGGGCATCGACCTGGACCACCATGGATCCGCGGCCGCTCTCCTCGACGATCAGGGGAGTGGCCGATTGCGCGCACAGTGCCCGCACCTCGCGCGCGCCCGCGGCGGAGCCGGTGTAGGTGATCTTGTCCAGCCGGGCCCGGCAGAGTGCGGCGGCGGTTCCGCTGTCACCGGTGACCACTTGGAGCACAGGCTGATTCGGTGCGAGCCGGGTCCAGGTGTCGGCGAGCCAGGCGCCGACGCCGGGGGTGAGCTCACTGGGTTTGAAGACCACCGCATTGCCCGCGCCCATGGCGGCGGCGATCGAATTCATCGGGGTGAGAACCGGATTGTGCCAGGGCCCGAGCACGCCCACCACGCCCAGCGGCAGGTGGCCGACGGTGCCGGGCCGGTCGCGGCGCAACCACGCGGCGGCCCGGGTGGACCGGCCCAGCGTCCGCTCGGCATGGCGCGCAACCCAATCCAGATGTTCGACCGCGAGCGTCACCTCGATGGCGGCGTCCATGCGCGGCTTGCCGGTCTCGCTGCTGACCAGCTCCACCAGATCGCGGGTGCCGCGCGCGATGGTGCGCTTCCAATCCAGCAGCCAGCGCTTGCGGCCGGCGAATCCGATTGCCGCCCACCACTGTTCGGCGGTGCGGGCGGAGCGCACGGCGCGGGTCAGCTCGCCCGCGCCCATCATGGCGAAATCGCCGACGACCTCCCCGGTGCGCGGATCGAAGGAGGTCAGCACCTTGGCCCGGCCGGCGGTGGTGCGTCCTGCGGTGCGCCCGGTGGGTCCTGGTGTTCGCGGCCCGGCAGGCTCTGGTGCTCGCGACTGCGCGGACTCGGCCATGGTTACCCTCTCGTGGCCATGTGAATGTCTCCCCGTGAGGCCAGACTATGGTTCGAGGCGCAGATGCGACAAGGCAGCGAAATTCCTGCATACCGGCCGGTCTGTGCCACGAACAGCGGCTATGCGGAGACCAATTGGTTTGTGACCAAGGACACGTTTTACCGAGCGCCGCTTCAGATCAGAAACGGCCCCGAACCAGTTGCGCCGGTAACATCAGCCGCGGTGGAGCGGATCATCCCCGAAGGGATGTGGGGACCTGCCGAACGGGGTGACTCGATTGCCCGCCCAGCCGATAGTGGAGAGTTGATGCCCAGCTTGGACAAACCGGATTCGCAACCAGCCGACGCACAGCACGCGGGGAGCGAACCGGCGGTATATGTCGAAGACGTTCGCAAGTCCTTCGGCGATGTGCACGCGCTGCAGGGCATCAGCTTCACCGCCGAGCGCGGGCGCGTGCTCGGCATTCTCGGACCCAATGGCGCGGGCAAGACCACCACGGTCAAGATCCTGTCGACCCTGCTGCGGCCGGACTCCGGCATCGCGCGGATCGCCGGGCACGATGTGCGCAAGGATCCCGCCGCGGTCCGGCGCTCCATCATGATGACCGGACAGTACGCGGCGCTCGACGAAAACCTTTCCGGGCGCGAGAACCTCGAACTGTTCGGGCGGCTCATGGGCCTCGGGCGCAAGGACGCGCGGCAACGCGCCGACACCCTGCTCGAGGAATTCGATCTCACCAGCGCCGGGCGGCGGGCCGTGCGGCACTACTCCGGCGGTATGCGCCGCCGCGTCGACATCGCCTGCGGGCTGGTGGTCCGGCCCGAGGTCGTCTTCCTCGACGAACCCACCACCGGTCTGGATCCGCGCAGCCGCCAGGGCGTCTGGGATCTGGTGACCGCGCTCAAGAACCAGGGCATCACCGTCCTGCTGACCACGCAGTACCTCGAAGAGGCCGACGTGCTCAGCGACAACATCATCGTCATCGACAAGGGCACCGTCATCGCCGAGGGCACCGCGGACGCGCTCAAGGAGAAGACCGGCGGCAGCTACTGCGAGATCGTGCCGCTGGACCCGTCGCACCTGAGCAAGGTCGCCGACGCGCTGGGCGATCTGGTGCCGGCCGCGGTGCGGGCGGAAATCGCTGGCAGCGACCGGCTTTCGATTCCGGCGCCGGAGGGCGCGGCCACGCTGTCCGAGGCGCTGCGGCGGCTCGACAGCGCCGGCATCCAACTCGCCGACATCGGGCTGCGGCGGCCCTCGCTCGACGATGTGTTCCTCTCGCTCACCGGGCACTCGGGGCACTCCGAGCAGTCCGAGAACTCCGGGGACACCGCATGAGCGCGCCCGCCGTCGAGGCGCGCCGGGATCTGTTCGCCGATGTCGGGCACGCCAAACCCTCCAGCTTCGCGCAGTGGCGGGCGCTGACCGGGCGCATCGTCTGGGTCATGGCCACCAAGGGCGAGCTCATCGTCGCGGTCATCACGCCGCTGGTGTTCACCCTCGGGTTCTATCTGCCGCTCAAATACGTCATGCAGTTCCGCGGTATCGACTACGCGCAGTTCGTCATGCCGATCATCGTGCTGCAGACCATGTCGTTCACCATGATGTCGAATGCGCAGCTGGCGGCGTTCGAAGCCATGACCGGACTGAACACGCGCATGCAGACCATGCCCATCGGAAAGCTGGTGCCGCTGCTGTCGCGGGTGTCGGCCGGGCTGGTGCGGTCGGTGGTCTCGCTCATCGCGGCCATCGGCTGGGGGCACATGATCGGCTTCCGGTTCGACGCCGGCTGGGGGCAGGCCGCGCTGTTCTGCGGTTTCTCCCTCGCCGTCGGCACCGTGCTGGCGCTGGGCGCGGACGCGCTCGGGTCGCTGACCAAGAGCCCGGAATCGCTGAGTCAGGCCTTGACCTTGCCGACCTTGATCTTCGGCATGCTGTCCTGCGGATTCGTGCCGGAATCCGGCTTCCCCGCGTGGATTCGGCCGTTCGTGCGCAATCAGCCGATTTCGCAATTCTCCTTCGCGCTGCGGGACATGGCCGCGGGCGGCGTCACCTGGGAAGTGTTCTGGGTGCCCTTGGTGTGGTTGGTCGGGCTCGCGGTCGTCTTCGCGCCGCTGGCGGTCTGGGCGGGTGTGAGGCGATCATGAGTGCTGTCATCGAAACTCCCGCCCAGGATTGGGCGGGGCATCAGCCGCTGCCGCGGGTGCGGCCGCGGTCGGAGAAGACGCTGTCGATCTGGGTGGAGCAGAGCCTCATCCAGTGCAAGCGACTGCTGATCGGATGGGCGCGCGACCCCGCGACCACCATTCAGACGCTGATCTACCCGGCGGCCACGCTGCTCATGTTCCGTGTGGTGCTGGGTGATTCGATCACCGCGGCCACCGGGATGCCCAGCATCTACGGCACCACGCCGATGGTCATGCTGGTGGCGGCCATGTCCGGGTCGGTGGTGAGCGCGCTGGGGTTCAAGGCCGAGAAGGCGACCGGCCTGCTCGGCAGATTCTGGACCATGCCCGTGCACCGCGCGGCCGGACTGACCGGGCGGCTCATGGCCGAGGCGGTCCGGGTCCTGGTCACCTCGCTGTTCGTGCTGGTCGTCGGGGTCTGCCTGGGCTTCAAGTTCTGGTACGGGCCCGCCGCTTCCCTTGCCATGCTCGGGATTCCGATCCTGTTCGGCATCGGGTTCGCGGTCATGGTGACGGCGCTGGCCACGTTCTCCGAGGGCGTGATGCTGGTGAGCATCGTCGGCATCATCAATACGCTGCTGATGTTCTTCAACTCCGGATTCGTGCCGGTGTTCGCGTACCCGCGGTGGTTGCAGGCGACGGTGGAGAACCAGCCGATGAGTACGGCCATCGATGCCATGCGCGGGCTGGCCTACGACGGGCCGATCGCCACGCCGCTGATCAAGACGGTGGCGTGGACGGTCGGGATGATCGTGGTCTTCGCGTACCCGGCGATTCGCGGATACCGCAAGGCGGCCGAAACCGGGGCCTGAGCGGCACTCCCTGCCAATCGATTCCAGCCGCCCGCTCCTCCTCGACCAATCCCGGCGATCCGCATGTCGGTGCGGATCGCCGGGTATGACCGTTCCGACCGGTCTTGACCGGAGTGTGCCTTGCGTCACGATAGGGTAGGCGCATGGCTTACCTGGTTACCGGGGCGACTGGGTTTATTGGTCGGTTTCTTGTCCCCGAACTTCTCAAACGCGACGGCGATATCCATGTCCTGGTCCGGCCGGGGGAGGATTCGGTGCTGCGTTTCAACCGCTGCATGCGGATGTGGGACGCACCCGGGCGGGTGCGGCCCGTCCGCGGCGATCTCAGCGCACCCGGGCTCGGCATCGATCCGGCCTGGATCGATGCGAATCGCGGGTCGATCGACCACATCGTTCATCTGGCGGCGGGCTACGACTCGGTGCCGCCCGGCGGCGGGACCCGGCGGGTCACCGAACTGGCCGCCGCCTTGGAAGCGGGCCAGCTGCACCATGTTTCAACGGTGCAGGTCGCGGGCGACTTCGAGGGCGCGTTCACCGAGAACATGTTCGATGTCGGTCAACTGCTGCCCACCTCGTATCAGCGCGCCATGCTGAAGGCCGAACAGGTCGTGCGGGAATCGGGCGTGCCGTGGCGCATCTACCGTCCGTCGATCGTCATCGGCCACTCCCGCACCGGCGAGATCGATCGCATCGACGGGCCGTACTACTTCTTCCGCCTGCTGCGCATGGCCGCCCAGCTGCCGCGCATCCTGCCCGTCGTGGCTCCGAAGCTGGGCGAAACCAATATCGTCCCCGTCGATTTCGTGGCGCGGGCGCTCGATCACATCGCCCATCAGCACGATGCCGACCACACCACCTACCACCTGGTCGATCCGCGCCGCCAGACCGTCGCCGAGGTCTTCAACCTCTTCGCCGACGAGGCCGGCGCGCCGCATCTGGTCGAGGTCATGCCCAAGCAGACCCTCGACATGACCCTGCGCGTGCCCGGCATGGGCTGGGCGCTGCGCCAGGTGGGCCTGCCCATGGACGTCATCGAGCACAGCGAGTTCTCCTGCCGCTTCGACTGCCGCCACACCGGCGCCGCCCTCGCGGGCAGCGATATCAAGGTGCCGCCGCTGGCCGGCTACGCGCCCATTATCTGGAAGTACTGGATCGAGAACTGGGTCTGATCGTCAGGGGGTGGGGGAGTCCTCGTGATCGGGAACCTCCCACCGGCTGCCCGGCTCCGGACGCCCGAAATCCCAGTCCACCCAGCGATTCCGGTTCGTCCACCCGACCAGGTCGTACCGCCACCGGAACGGCCAGGTCGTCGCCACCGTCATGAACAATGCCGACCCCAGCGCCGTGTAATCGTCGTGCGCGGACAACAGCGCGCGCTGCTGCCGCGGCGGGCGCGTGAAGAACGCGTCGAACATGGCGATCGACTGATCGGTCGTGAGCCGGCCCAGTCCGTACACGCCTCGCATCCGCATCCAGTACACCAGCCGCGCCTGCCAGGGCCACATGGCCTCGATCGGATCCGCGCCCTGCTGCAACGCATTCAGTGCGGTATCGACCAGCGAAAGCGAGTCCGCCACACAGTATCCGGTGATCGGATGCATCATCCCGCCCCGCGACCCGAACGGAATCACCTGCCCGAGACCGGCTTTCGGCGGCCGATCATCGAGCGGATAGTGCGCCGCCTCGGTCGGCTCCTCACCCTTCAGTCGAATCCCATGCGCCGCAAGCCGATTCAAGGTGCGCCTGCGTAGCTCGTGCTGCGGCATGCCACCCCGCAACCCCAGGCTGGTCTCCTCGAAAATCACGGTCCCATCGCCCAGCGGCACGGCATAAAGGAATGACGGCGGCTCATTCGGCCCCGCCCCGTTCTCCGCCCGCCAATCCAGCATGAGCCCTTCGCCCGGCGTCACCATGGGCGCGGCGACATCCTCATCCACGAAAATCCCGTGCGCACTGGCACTGCGCCGCTTCCCCGGCGACCCCTGCCCGCGGGTATCGAACACCGCCGCCGCCCGCACCTCGGTCCCATCGGCCAGCTCCACCCGATGCGCCTCGACGGCCCGCGCCCGCGCGGCGATCACCGTGGCGTCGTCCAACGGCAGCGCATCCCGCAACCCCTGCTTGGACAGCACGCAATACGGCCGCGGAATCCGATGCTCCGTCTTGGTCCACACCGCCGGCTTCTCGATCCGGCTGGCAATCGCACTCTGCGGCAACCACTCCGGCAGCTCATCCACCCAGCACGAATAGGTCGGCCCCCACAACCGCTCCGGCCGCGGATCCACCGCCACCACCGTCAACCCCGCCCGCATCGCCCGATGCGCCAGCGCCCGCCCGGTAGGGCCGAGCCCCACCACGCACACGTCGGCCTCGCTGCCAACCTCCCGGCCACTCATGCCTCGCATTCAACCGTCCCTATTGGCTCCCCGCCAGCCCCCACCCCGTCTCACCAGCCCCGATCCATGCGGTCCTGCTATCGTGCAAACTTCGAGCTACTACCCGATCCGGGGGTCCGATGAGGAACGACAGCGATCCACTGGAACACCGCACCGCCCAACTCACCGAAGCGCTGACCACGGCCCGCTCCCGCGCCCAATCCCGCAGCGGCCTGCTGTGGGTGGACGCCTGCGCCGACGGCGACCTGATCATCCATGTCGACAACGACGCGCTGTCCCTCGGCGGCGACGAACTCAGCCGCCAGCTCATCGCCCTCGCAGCCCAGGCCCTCGCCGCCGCCCGAGACCGGGCCCGCACCGCCCTGGCCGAATTCCGCGCCGACCCCCACATCGACGAGGCCGTCTGGCAGACCCGCGACGCCATGAACCGCCCCCTACCCCAGCACCTACCCGGCCGGTGACCCCATGAGCAGCCGACTAGCCGACTCCCTGAGCATCGACCAGGCCGACGCCCTCTCCCTGGCCACCACCACGCGCACCCACGGCAAAGACCTCGCGACCGCCACCCCCGGCGGCCACCCCATCGGCCACGCCGCCCCCGCCGTCGCATCCGCCTTCACCGGCTTCCGCTTGGGCAGCGTCTGCGCCACCCGCTCGCGGGACACCGCCGACGCCTTCGAGGCTGTGGGCCAGGCGCTGGAGAAAATCGGCAACAACACCGTGCTCTGTGTCGACGCCTTCCACCACACCGACCACGCCGTGCGGCTGAACATCCTGTCGGCCACCACCCACCTCCCGGTGCCATGACCGCCGCCCCCGTCACCAAATCCCAGGCCTACGCCATCACCCCCGAGTCCCTCGCCCCCCAAGCAGCCGAGTGGACCACCCTCCGCGACACCCTCCAACTCGCCCTCGACCAATCCACCCGCGACTACGAAGCCTCCACCGCCTACTGGATAGGCGCAGCCGGCGACCGCGCCCGCACCGCCACCACCGAAACCGTCACCACCGCCCGCAAAGCAGTAGACGCCCTGACCGCCGCCGCAACCGCCGCCACCACCGGCCAATCCAAAATCACCACCGCCAAACAGGTGACAACCGCCGCCATCGACCTAACCGAACAACAAAAATTCAAAGTCGCCGAAGACGGCACCGTAACCGCCCCCGACGCCCGCCTCTCCCTCCCCGCCGACGCCACCGCCGACGACATCACCAAAGCCCAAGCCGCCCTCGACTACCGAGCCAAACACTTCTACGAACCCCCCATCAAGGCAGCCCTAGCCGGCCTGGGCCAGATCATCGAAGACACCGCCACCGCCATAGACACCGCCTTCCAATCCATCGGCGACGTCAAAACGCTTCCGGCGGGCCTCCCGGTAAAACTCGGCGAACGCAGCCAACAGGTCCAAGACATCATCGACGGCAAAGCCGAACTCCCCGGCGACCCAAAGACCTTCCACGACTACTGGGCCACCCTCACCCAAGAAGACAAGGACGCCCTCTGGCTCCACGACCAATACCTCGGCAACCGAGACGGCATGCCCGACCTCGAACGCGACCACTACAACCGCCTGAAGCTCCAGGACGAATTGACCCGTGCCGCAGCGGCTCACAATGAGGTCGCGCAACTGACCGCGCAGCATCCGGATTGGGCGAAGTACACCGGAACCAGCAAAGAGGCGGATTCCTGGTTGGCAACTCAATCCGGCTACTCGGAATGGAAAGCGAAGTGGGATAACGCCCAGCGCCGGGTGGATCGCCACGACGATCTCAGCAAGATCAACGAGGTCCTCGCGGACAAGAACGATCCCGACCGGCTGTTGCTGCACCTGGACAGCCAGACCGGAGACCGCGTGCATACCGCCGTGGCCGACGGCAATCCCGATACCGCAAGCCACGTCACAACCTACGTTCCGGGCACCGGTTCCGAGCCGTCGAAGATGGGTGCGGATATGGAGCGCGTCGATCTGATGACGGAACAGGCCAAGGCCGGGGGCGCTCCGAAACCGGTGACAATCGCCTGGTTCGGTTATGACGCGCCACCCGGGCTCGGTGATGCGACCGATCAGAAGTACGCCGATGCGGCGGCACCCGCGCTGGACCGATTCCAAGAGGGCCTGCGCGTCACGCACGAAGGGCCGCCGTCCCGGAATACCGTGCTCGGGCACAGTTACGGAACCACCGTGGTCGGCGATGCGGCCTCACATGGCCGGACGTTGGACGCCGACGCAGTGGTCTTCGTGGCAAGTCCGGGCACCACCGTCGACCACGCGACCGATCTCAGTCTGACGGGCGTGCCCGATGGGCAGGAGTACCTGCATGTTTTCGCCACGAAGGCGGAGAACGATCCCGTCCCGCTGTACCCGAAGGTTTCCTGGTCGCCATGGACCGACGACTACGGTCGCGACCCCACCGACTCGAAATTCGGGGCTCAGACATTCACATCCGACCCGGGCACGCGTGGTGTGCTGATCCCGGCTCTCACCCACAGCCTGGCATTCATTCCGACGCAGCTGATCGGTGCCGGAGACGACTACAGCACCGATGCGCACAGCGAGTACTGGAACCCCCAGTCGAAGTCGCTGGTCAATATGGGCTACATCATCGCCGGCGATCTCCGGAAGGTGGACTACGAATGATCCGAGCTCGATTCGTCGTCATGCTCGCGGTGGCGTTGGCCGCCGCAACCGGATGCGGTTCGAAAGGATCCAACGACGTGGACGTGGACAGCTCCCTCACGGCTCAACGCGCACAGCAGCGGGTCTATGAACTGATGACAGACACCCTGAAGGGCCTCCCCGGTGGAGTAGCGCTGTCGAAAGAGCCCGGCAATCCGCAGCTCGCGAAGTTCGACAAGCCCTACCCGCTCACCGTGCCGTGCTGGGACGGCAACCTCCAGTCCGACGGTCCGCGCTACGTGCGCATCCCATACTGGGTCGTCGGTCTACCAGCCGGTGGAACCAGGGACTACTTCGACCGGATCACGCGCGTCTGGCAGGAACATGATTGGCGGACAGTGAATTCCACCGACTGGATCCTCATCGTGGAAACCGGCGACGGCTACACCTTGCAGCTCCAGGACGCGGACAAGGGAGACGGCTCCTTGAGCATCACGGGCAGTTCGCCCTGCATCCCGCAATCGGCACTGGAGCCCCTCGACCCCGACCCGCTCGAGATCAAAGCGCTGTAAACACCACTACTTCGGCGTCACCCAGGTGGTGATGTCGGCGTGGACTACTTCCAGGCCGGACTTGTCGTAGATGGAGACGGGGACGATCAGGTCCTGGCCTTCGGTGATCTTGTCGAAGTCGGGGACTTCGGGGAGCTTTGCCACTGCGCGGAGGCCGGAGTTGGCTTTGGCCAGGTACTGGACGTTCATGGCTTTGGGGATCCAGCGGTGGGTGCCGGGGACCGTGGCTTCGGAGAGCATGCCCATGGCTACTTCGGCGAGGTTGCAGGCGGCGATGGCGTGGAAGGTGCTGAGGTGGTTGTGGATGCCGAACCATTTGGGGGCGGTTACTTCGCAGAGGCCGGGTTCGAGGCGGACGACGGTGGGGAGGACGGTGCCGAAGTAGGGGACTCGGGCCACCATGCCCAGGGAGAAGAGGGTGTGGCCGAGGCGGTTGTCGGGGAGCTTCTTCCAGCCGCGGTAGGTGGCGGTCTCGTTCGTCATAATGCCGATCTTACTCTGAAGTAAGTTCGGCACCAGACGTGACTACGGGAGGCTCAACAGTCGGCGTAGTGCTCGATCGATGCTGTCCATGATGTTCGCGTCCGCGGTAAACAGCAGCTCTCGCAGGTTTTCCGGGTTGATGCGGGAGATGTTCAGGCATTTGGCATAGAGGCCGTTTCCGACGGCGACGCTTAGTGAAAGTGCGACGTTCTCGCTGATCGGCACTACGTCGGTCACGTCGATGCAGACGCACGCGCCCTCGGCGTTGACGGGATCCGCACTGACGATGAGAACGTTTCGGATGCGTCCGAGTGCCTGGTACGCGCGCACCTCGCCGCGAGCATGGCTCAAGATCGGAATTCCTCCATCTCTGCGTCGCGGTCCTCATGGGAAATGAACGCGGCAGGTGCTTTGCGTTCGGCGGCCAGTTCCATACGGACGGCGGCGCGGAGCAGGGCCTCTTCGCACACCTTCGCCACCCACGCGGAAACGTTGCCGTTCGCCTCTGCCTTGATCGCTTCGGTTAGGTCGTCGGGCAGTCGAACCGTCATCTTTGCCATACTTCGGAGCCTACTCGCGGTCCGACACGTAGTCCGAGTGATTGATGGGGACTCACCGGCGTGACGCGCCCGGGCGGGTCACTCGGTCGCACCCGATGTGAGCAGGGCCATTGGGGGATCGGGTGGGGGAGGGGGCGATTTGAACTCGGGTTGCGCCTCGAGGCATACTATTCGGGTTGCCCGCACCAGGTTGCGTCGTTTCCGTTGGAAACGTGCAGGTGGCGGGTGAGTATGACCCAATTTTGCACCCCGCTGATTGCGGCGTGGGTGCGTCCGGGACAATGTTCCGAGGCCATAGAGGATTTATCTCCGGGGCCGAGGAATGAGCGGCGAGGCGACACGCCCGACCGCGTGGACCGGATGAACCATGACAGATGAACAGCGGCGATGGATCGGGCCCAAGGGCCGGTCGTGTGGTGGCTGATGCGTCTTCGTGTGTTCGGGCTGTGCAAATGAGGGTGTCTTGGAAGCGAGAGCTTCTGGGGCACAACGCAAGCGGAGAAAAGGACACTCAGCGTGGCGGGACAGAAGATCCGCATCAGGCTCAAGGCCTACGACCATGAGGCGATCGACGCGTCTGCGCGCAAGATCGTCGAGACGGTGACCCGCACCGGCGCACGTGTCGTCGGTCCGGTGCCGTTGCCGACCGAGAAGAACGTGTACTGCGTCATCCGTTCGCCGCACAAGTACAAGGACTCGCGCGAACACTTCGAGATGCGTACGCACAAGCGGCTTATCGACATCCTCGACCCGACGCCGAAGACGGTTGACGCGCTCATGCGCATCGACCTGCCGGCCAGCGTCGACGTCAACATTCAGTGACGGGGACTTCGAATATGACTGACAACAAGACTCGTCCGGCCGCGGGCATCCTGGGCACCAAGCTCGGCATGACCCAGGTCTTCGACGAAAAGAACCGCGTCGTTCCGGTGACCGTCGTCAAGGCCGGCCCGAACGTCGTTACGCAGATTCGCACCGTTGAGCGCGACGGCTACTCCGCCGTCCAGGTCGCCTTCGGCGCCATCGACCCGCGCAAGGTGAACAAGCCGGTCTCCGGCCAGTTCGCCAAGGCCGGCGTCACCCCGCGTCGCCACATCGCGGAGCTCCGCGTCGCCGACGCCTCGGCCTTCGAGGTCGGCCAGGAGATCAACGCGGACGCCTTCGAAGAGGGCAGCTACGTCGACGTCACCGGCACCTCCAAGGGCAAGGGCTTCGCGGGCACCATGAAGCGCCACGGCTTCCGTGGCCAGGGCGCCTCGCACGGTGCGCAGGCCGTGCACCGTCGTCCGGGTTCCATCGGCGGTTGCTCCACCCCGGGTCGCGTGTTCAAGGGCATGCGCATGTCGGGCCGTATGGGCAACGACCGCGTCACCACGCAGAACCTCTCGGTCCACAAGGTGGACGCCGAGAACGGCCTGCTGCTGATCAAGGGCGCGATCCCGGGTCGCACCGGCGGCATCGTGATCGTCAAGAGTGCAGTGAAGGGTGGTGCCCGGGCGTGAGCGCTGTGAGCACTGAGAAGAAGACCAACCTGACGCTTCCGGTGAAGGCTGCCGGCGGCAAGACCGAAGGCACCGTCGAGCTCCCCGCGGAGATCTTCGACGTGACCGCCAACATCGCGCTGATGCACCAGGTCGTCGTGGCCCAGCAGGCCGCGGCTCGCCAGGGCACGCACGCCACCAAGACCCGGGGCATGGTCTCCGGCGGTGGCAAGAAGCCGTACCGGCAGAAGGGCACCGGCCGCGCCCGCCAGGGTTCGACCCGTGCGCCGCAGTTCGCCGGCGGTGGCACCGTGCACGGCCCGCAGCCGCGCGACTACACCCAGCGCCTGCCCAAGAAGATGAAGGTCGCCGCGCTGCGTGGCGCCCTGTCGGACCGGGCCCGCAACGAGCGCATCCACGTCATCACGGAGCTGGTGTCGGGTCAGACCCCGTCCACCAAGACCGCCAAGTCCTTCCTCGCCGAGCTGTCGGAGCGGAAGAACATCCTGGTCGTGGTCGGCCGTGAAGATGTGACCGCGTGGAAGAGCGTGGCGAACCTGCAGGGCGTGCACCCGATCGCCCCGGACCAGCTGAACACCTACGACGTCCTGAAGTCGGACGAGGTCGTGTTCTCGGTCGAGGCGCTCAACGCCTTCGTGCACGGCCCCGCCGAAGCTGCACAGGAGGAGAGCAAGTGACCACCATCGCCGACCCCCGCGACATCCTGCTCGCGCCGGTGATCTCCGAGAAGTCCTACGGACTGATCGAAGAAGGCACCTACACCTTCATCGTGCACCCGGACTCGAACAAGACGCAGATCAAGATCGCCGTCGAGAAGGTTTTCGGCGTCAAGGTGACCAGCGTCAATACCGCCAACCGTCAGGGCAAGCGCAAGCGGACCCGCTTCGGTTACGGCCAGCGCAAGAGCACCAAGCGCGCGCTCGTGACCATCTCGGCCGACAGCAAGCCCATCGAGATCTTCGGAGGCCCGGTCGCGTAAGCGGCGGGGACTTCAGAAAGTAGAGAAGAACTCATGGCAATCCGTAAGTACAAGCCGACGACCCCGGGTCGCCGCGGTGCTTCGGTCTCGGACTTCGCCGAGATCACCCGCTCGACCCCCGAGAAGTCGCTGCTGCGTCCGCTCACCAAGACCGGTGGCCGTAACGCTCAGGGCCGCATCACCACTCGTCACAAGGGTGGCGGCCACAAGCGCGCCTACCGTCTGATCGACTTCCGTCGACTGGACAAGGACGGCATCCCGGCCAAGGTCGCGCACATCGAGTACGACCCCAACCGGACCGCGAACATCGCCCTGCTGCACTACGCGGACGGCGAGAAGCGCTACATCATCGCGCCCAAGGGCATCGCCCAGGGCACGAAGATCGAGTCCGGCCCGGCCGCCGACATCAAGCCCGGCAACAACCTGCCGCTGCGCTCGATCCCGACCGGTACCACCATTCACGCGGTGGAGCTGCGTCCGGGTGGCGGCGCCAAGATGGCCCGTGCCGCCGGCATGAGCATCCAGCTGCTGGGTAAGGAAGGCGCCTACGCCGTCCTGCGTATGCCCTCCGGCGAGATCCGTCGCGTCGATGTGCGCTGCCGCGCCACCATCGGCGAGGTCGGCAATGCCGAGCAGTCGAACATCAACTGGGGCAAGGCCGGCCGTATGCGCTGGAAGGGCGTCCGCCCGACCGTGCGTGGTGTGGTCATGAACCCGGTCGACCACCCGCATGGTGGTGGTGAGGGCAAGACCTCCGGTGGTCGCCACCCGGTCTCGCCGTGGGGCCAGCCTGAGGGCCGTACCCGCAAGCCCAACCGTCCGAGCGACAAGCTCATCGTCCGCCGCCGCGGCAAGAAGCGTTAAGGAGGAGGTTAGACATGCCACGTAGCCTGAAGAAGGGCCCGTTCGTCGACGAACACCTCCTCAAGAAGGTGGACGTTCAGAACGAGAAGGGCACGAAGCAGGTCATCAAGACCTGGTCGCGTCGTTCCACCATCATCCCGGACTTCATCGGCCACACGTTCTCGGTCCACGACGGCCGCAAGCACGTGCCGGTGTTCGTCTCCGAGAACATGGTTGGACACAAGCTGGGTGAGTTCGCTCCCACCCGCACGTTCAAGAGCCACGTCAAGGAAGATCGGAAGAGCAAGCGGCGATGACTGACATTCAGAATCCGACCGCGCGCGCGACCGCCAAGCACGTTCGCGTGACGCCGATGAAGGCTCGCCGCGTTGTGGACATGGTTCGCGGCAAGCGGGTCGAGGACGCGCTGAACATCCTGCGGTTCGCCCCGCAGGCCGCCAGCGAGCCGGTGGCCAAGGTCGTCGCTTCGGCCGCGGCCAACGCCGAGAACAACCTGGGCCTGAACCCGGCCACGCTGGTCATCTCGACCGCGTTCGTCGACGAGGGCGCGACCATGAAGCGTTTCCAGCCGCGTGCCCAGGGCCGCGCGTTCCGGATCCGCAAGCGCACCAGCCACATCACCATCGAGGTCGAGAGCGTGCCCACTGCCGGTGCCACTCGTAACCGGAAGGGAGGGGCAAAGTAAATGGGACAGAAGATCAACCCCCATGGCTTCCGCCTCGGCATCACCACCGACTGGAAGTCGCGTTGGTACGCGGACAAGCAGTACGCGGACTACGTGAAGGAAGACGTCGCCATCCGCAAGCTCCTCGCCAATGGCATGGAGCGGGCCGGCATCTCGAAGGTCGAGATCGAGCGCACCCGTGACCGCGTGCGTGTGGACATCCACACCGCGCGTCCGGGCATCGTGATCGGCCGTCGCGGCGCCGAGGCCGACCGCATTCGCGCCGAGCTGGAGAAGCTCACCAAGAAGCAGGTTCAGCTGAACATCCTCGAGGTCAAGAACCCCGAGTCGGATGCGCAGCTGGTTGCCCAGGGTGTGGCCGAGCAGCTGTCGAACCGTGTGGCGTTCCGTCGCGCGATGCGCAAGGCCATTCAGTCGGCCATGCGTTCGCCGAACGTCAAGGGCATCCGTGTGCAGTGCTCCGGCCGTCTCGGCGGCGCGGAAATGTCGCGCTCGGAGTTCTACCGCGAGGGTCGCGTGCCGCTGCACACGCTGCGCGCCGACATCGACTACGGCCTGTACGAGGCGAAGACCACCTTCGGTCGCATCGGCGTGAAGGTCTGGATCTACAAGGGCGACATCGTCGGCGGCAAGCGTGAGGTCACCGCCTCCGCGGCTCCGTCCGGTGATCGTGATCGCCGTGAGCGTCGTGAGCGCCCGAGCCGTCCGCGTCGCAGCGGCGCCCAGGGCACCACGGCGACCAGCACTGAGGCCGGCCGCGCCGCCACCGCTGTGGCGGAGGCTCCGGCAGAGAATCAGGAGGGCTGACCAATGCTGATGCCCCGCAAGGTCAAGCACCGCAAGCAGCATCACCCGGGTCGCTCCGGCATGGCCAAGGGCGGCACCGCGGTTGCGTTCGGCGAGTACGGCATCCAGGCGCTGGAGCCGGCCTACGTGACCAACCGTCAGATCGAGTCGGCGCGTATCGCGATGACCCGCCACATCAAGCGTGGCGGCAAGGTCTGGATCAACATCTACCCGGACCGCCCGCTCACCAAGAAGCCGGCCGAAACCCGCATGGGTTCCGGTAAGGGTTCGCCCGAGTGGTGGGTCGCGAACGTGAAGCCCGGCCGGGTCATGTTCGAGCTTTCCTACCCGAACGAGGAGACCGCTCGTGAGGCCCTGCGCCGCGCGATGCACAAGCTCCCGATGAAGTGCCGGATCGTGACGCGAGAGGAGCAGTTCTGATGGCTACCGGAACTCCGGCTGCAGAGCTGCGCGAGCTTTCTGAGGAAGAGCTCGTCGCCAAGCTGCGCGAATCCAAGGAAGAGCTGTTCAACCTGCGCTTCCAGATGGCGACCGGTCAGTTGCAGAACAACCGTCGCCTGCGTGTGGTCCGCCACGAGATCGCGCGCATCTACACGGTCATGCGGGAGCGCGAGCTCGGCCTGGCCACCGGTCCTGAAGGCAAGGGAGACGCCGCATGAGCGACGTAAAGGGCCCGGCCAAGACGCCGGCCAAGCAGGAGGAGCGTGGCTCGCGCAAGGTGCGCATCGGCTACGTCGTCTCCGACAAGATGAACAAGACCATCGTGGTCGAGCTGGAAGATCGCGTGAAGCACCGTCTTTACGGCAAGATCATCCGCACCACCTCGAAGGTCAAGGCCCACGACGAGAACGAGATCGCCAATGTCGGCGACCGCGTGCAGCTGATGGAGACCCGTCCGCTGTCCGCCACCAAGCGGTGGCGTCTGGTCGAGGTCCTGGAGCGGGCCAAGTAAGCCCCTCCACGACTCTCCAGTCGTAAACGCAAGGCCCGCTTCCCATTCAGGAAGCGGGCCTTGTTGTGTTGTGGGGGTGGGTGGGCAAGCCCCTTCGGGAAGTGGCCCTGTCGCTTATAGGAATGGGCCACTCCCAGTTCGGGACGCGGCAGCGCGGTTCAGCCGATGCTGCCGAGGTCGGCGGAGAGCCAGTGTTCGGGCCGCATGTAGACGGCGGCCATCTCGCCGTAGGACTCGGCCTCTTTCATGTAGAGCTCCACCGCGGCGGGAGGCAGGTAGCGGGCGGCCATGGCCCGGTGCATCTCGTCGGTCGCTTCGGTGATGCGGGTGACGGGGCCTTCCGCGGTCACGTAGCGGACGGTGGGCTCGAGGACCTGGGCCATCATGCTGAAGCGGCCGGCTGCCTTCAGGCAGCGCATCTTCTTCGATTCCGGGCCGGTGACGATCCAGAGCTCGCCGCCGGGGGTGTAGTCGTACCAGATGGGGACGTTCAGTGGTGCGCGGTCCGGGCCGTCGTCGACGGCCAGGGCGCCGATGAGGGGCCGGGCGAGGAATTCCTGTCGTTCCTGCAACGTCAGTGCCATGGCCCCACGGTACCGGCGGATGCCGACACGACTTCGTGTTCGCATGTTTGCGTTCGGTGTTTCGCGAGGTGGCGGGAAATACGTACCGGACGTTCTTGTACCTGTATCGAGGCGGCTGTTAGCCTCGGCGACGTGCTCGCAACCGGGGCACGGTGTCCTCTTGGAGGACACTGAGATTCGAGCGCGATCGGTGAGAGAATGCTCGACAATGTTTTGCGGGTTGCCATAGTCGGAATTGGACCTCGCGGTCTGAATGTATTCGAACGTATTTGCGCCAACGCTCGGCAACTCGGTATTTCCGGGGGTGTGGAGCTGCTGCTCGCCGACTCCAAAAGTGTTGGGGCCGGATCGGTCTGGCGCGCGGACCAGTCGCCGAAACTGCTGATGAACACGGTGGCGGAGCAGATAACGATCTTCACCGATGACACGGTGCGGATGGCCGGGCCGGTGGAACGCGGGCCGAGTCTGTACGAATGGTCGAATTCCCTTGCGACGATGGGCAATTTCGCACGATTGCCCGAGTATTCCTATCGTGAAGCGCTGCGGATCACGCCGCAGAGTTATCCGCCGCGCTACTTCTACGGCCATTACCTGCGGTGGGCATTCGAGCGGACCAGGAATCGGTACGCCGACCGGGTCCGGGTGCGCGAAGTCGTGGCTACCGCGGTGGACCTGCGGGACGGTCCGGGCAGACTACAGGAACTGACGCTGAGCACCGGGGAGCGGGTGCGGGGTCTGCACGCGGTCGTGCTCACACAGGGGCATCTGGGGGAGTTGCCCGCGCCGGAGCCCGGGTCATTGGCGCATGCGGCGCGCACCCTCGGGCTGGGCTACACACCGCCCGCCAATGCCGCCGATATCGATGTCGACCTGATCCCCGAGCGCGAGCCGGTCCTGATCCGGGGCCTCGGCCTGACCTTCTTCGACTATCTGGTCCTGCTGACGGCCGGGCGGGGCGGGCGCTTCAAGGAAGCCGACACCGGGCTGGAGTACGTCGCCTCCGGCCGCGAACCGTACATCATCGCGGGCTGCCGCCGCGGGGTGCCGCATCACGCGCGGGGCGAGAATCAGAAGGGCGTGGCCGGCCGCCATGTTCCGACCCTGCTCGACGCCGAGCGCATCGACCGATTGCGCAGTCGCGCACGAAGTTCCGGTGATGTCTCCTTCCGGAGGGATGTCTGGCCGCTGATCGCACGGGAAGTCGAGTCGGTGTATTACACCGCGCTGCTGGACGACCGGCTCGGCCCGCGGCGCCGGGAATCCTTCCGCGCGCGCTACCTGGCCGCCCCCGCCGGCCGCGAGGCCGCGGAACTGCTCGATCGCTTCCACATCCCGCTCGCCCAGCGCTGGAACTGGGCCGCGCTGGCCGATCCCACCGGGGGCCGCCGCTTCGCCGGTCCCGCCGCCTTCCACGACTGGCTGCTCGCCTATCTCGACGCCGATGTCCGGCAGGCCGAACTGGGAAATGTCCGCGGTCCGCTGAAGGCGGCCCTGGATGTGTTGCGCGACTTGCGCAACGAGGTGCGCCTGGTGGTCGACCACGGCGGAATCGCCGGCTCGTCCTACCGCGATGATCTGGACCGCTGGTACACCCCGATGAACGCCTTTCTCTCCATCGGCCCGCCCGCGCACCGCATCGCCGAGCTGGCCGCCCTGGTCCGCGCCGGGATCGTGCGCGTGACGGGTCCGGGTATGCGGGTCCGCGCCGACGCCGGATCGGGCTGCTTCCTGGCCGACTCGCCGCGGGTCGACGGCTCACAGGTGTGCGGCGGGCACCTCATCGACGCCTGGCTGCCCGTCCCGGATCTGCGCCGCACCGCCGATCCGCTGCTGCGGCGGCTGCTCGCCCGCGATGAGGTGCGCGGCTACGCCATCGGCTCGCCGGATGGCAGCAGTTACCGCACCGGCGGCCTCGCCGTCGCTCCCGGCTCGCATCGCCTGCTGGATGCCCGCGATCGAATCCACCCGCGCCGCTTCGCATTCGGCGTGCCGACCGAGGCCGTGCGCTGGGTGACCGCAGCCGGTCCGCGCCCCGGCGTCAACTCGGTCACCCTGGCGGACGGCGACCGTATCGCCCGCGAGATCCTCACCGACCACCGCAACGAGACGAATTCTCAGGAAAGGCGCAACGCCATGACAATCGACCGCGGCCTGCTGTCCCCGGTGGGCGTGGGCACACCGGCGGAAGCCCTGCTGGGCGACGATGCCTGGATCGAGGCCATGCTGGCGGTGGAGATCGCCCTGACCCGTGCCGAATCCCGCCTCGGCATGGTGCCCGGCGAGGTGGCCGAGCATATGGCGATGGCGGTGCGCACGCACACCTTCGACGCCCGTGAGATCGCCGAGGCGTCGCGGGGCGCGGCCAATCCGGTGGTCGCCTTCGTGGAGCGGTTGCACGCCGCCGTCGCCGAGATCGACCCGGCCAGTGCGAATTACGTGCACTACGGATCGACCAGCCAGGACATCCTCGACACCGCGACCATGGTGATCGCCGCCCGGGTGCTCGCGGTCATCATCGCCGATCTCGACACCATCCTCGGGTCGCTGGCGGCGCTGGCCCGCCGTCACCGCACCACACCCATCGCGGGACGAACCCTCGCCATGCACGCGGTCCCCACGACTTTCGGTGCGAAGGTGGCCATCTGGATGCAGGGCCTGCTGGACGCGCGCGATCGACTTGCCCGGGTCGCGGCCGGACTGCCGGTCCAGCTCGGCGGGGCGGCGGGAACGCTGGCCTCCTATATCGAATGCGCGCGCTGCGCCGATTCCGATCTCGCCGGGGCCACCTCGGCCGAGATCACCGAACGCCTGACCCGGGAGTTCGCCGCCGAGTTGTCGCTCACCGTCAGCGCCACGCCCTGGCACACCGTCCGCACTCCCATCGCAGATCTGGCCGCCGCGCTGGCTCTCACCTCCGGGGCGCTCGGCAAGCTCGCGGTCGATGTGATCACGCAGTCCCGCAATGAAACAGCGGAGCTGCTCGAACCCGCCGCCGCGGGCCGCGGCGAATCCTCCGCCATGCCGCAGAAACGAAATCCGGTCCTCAGCACCATGATTCGGACGGCCGCCCTCCAGGTGCCGGCTCTCACGGCGACTCTCTACGGTGCGCTGCTGGCCGAGGACGAACGACCCGCGGGCGCATGGCACGCGGAATGGCGGCCGCTGCGCGATTGCCTGCTGCTGGTGGGCGGCGCCGCCCATACCGCCGTCGAACTCGCAGCCGGACTCACCGCCGACGCCGACCGCATGACCGCCAATCTGACCCTCACCGACGGCCAGATCGTCTCCGAACGGCTCGCGATTCGCCTGGCGCCCCTGCTCGGGAAGCCGGTGGCCAAGAAGACCCTGCAATCGGCGTCCTATGAATCCCAGTCGACCGCCCGGCCGCTCGCTGACATTCTCGCCGAATCCCCCGATATCGCCGTGCACCTCACCAAACCCGAACTGGCGGACCTGCTTCGCCCGGCGAACTATCTGGGCGCGGCCCCCGATCTGGTGGACCGGGTGCTGGAGCGGCTCTGATCAGGAGTTCTCGCGGGGATCAGTAGTTCTTGCGGGGCCGGTTGGTGGCGGCGCGGCGCTCGGCTTCCTTGGTCTTGACGCGCTCGGCTTCCTTGCGCACCTCCACGAGGTTCTCGCGCTCCTTGACCAGCCACTCCGGCGGATCGGCCAGGTAGGCGTCGATCTGCTCGGTGGTGAGGGCGTCGGGAATGCCGTTGCGGGACAGGGCGGAATTGGTGACGCCCAGCTTGTGGGCGGTGACGTCGCGGGGGAAGGGGCCGGTGCGGCGCAGGTCCTGCAACCACTGCGGGGGATTGGTGCGGAGCTCTTCCAGTTGCGCGCGGGTCACCGGTGAGCTGCGGAAGTCCTCCGGGGTTGCCGGGAGGTAGATGCCTAGCTTGGCGGCCGCGGTCAGCGGCTTCATGGTCTGGGAGTTCTTGTCCGGGCTCACCGGGTAAGGGTATCGGGCGTGGTGGGAGGCGCCGCGCAGGCGGTGCAATAACCTGGGTGGAATGAGCCGGTTGGAGTCGATCGAGGTTACCCGTCTGCGCTGGTTCGTGGCGGTTGCGGAGGAATTGCACTTCGCGCGGGCCGCGCGCGGGCTGGGGATTTCGCGGCAACGGCTGAGCCGGACGGTGATCGAGCTCGAGGAAGAGCTCGGCGCCAAGCTGTTCGTGCCGGGGGCCGGCCCGACCCAGCTCACCGCGGAGGGTCAGCAGGTCCTGGACGAGGCGCGGGCGATGATTGCCGATGCCCCGGTCGCGGCTCCGGTCGAGGAGGAGGGGCAGCAGCGGCTGCGGGTCGGCTTCGTCCCCGGCGTGACCGTCACCAAATGGGAGCGGATCTGGGGCGACCGATTCCCGGACATCCCTTTGGAATTGATCCCGGTGCCGATGAAGGAGCAGGAGCCGGCGCTGCGGGAGGGCCGCGTCGACATGTGCTTCGTGCGGCTGCCCATCGACCGCGAGGGCATGAGCGCCATCCCGCTGTATCGGGAGACGCCGGTGGTCGTGGTGCCGAAGGATCATCCGATCTCGCTGTTCGACCAGGTGAGCACGGCCGATCTCGCCGATGAGCGGATGCAGGACGCCGCCGATCTGGACGAGGCCGCCATGACCATGGAGCTGGTGGCCGCGGTCAGCGGTGCGGCGGTGGTGCCGCACTCCATTGCGCGGCTGCATCATCGCAAGGATCTGGTCTACCGGACCATGACCGATGTGCCGGAGACGGAGATCGCGCTGGCCTGGCCGGCCGCGCACACCACGGACCTGGTCGAGGAGTTCGTGGGCGTGGTGCGCGGCCGCTCCGAACGCAGCACGCGCACGCCGGTGACGCGGGCCGCGGACAAGTCCGAGCGCCCCAAGCAGCAGGCGCGCAAACAGCAGCCCGCCAAGAAGCCTGCCGGCGCGAAGAAGCAGCCGGCTCGCAAGCAGCCGGGCAAGCGCCGGGGACGCTGAGAGGGCGTCGAAGCGGCGCTGACCTCCCGATATCCGATTCAGGGAAAGTTCGGGGTCTACTCGGGGTTGCGCTATACGTATACGTCTACTTATAGTGTTGAGCATGGGCGGCGCTAGGCGGCCGCCCGAGCCCTGAAAATCGCAGAAACATTGCGGCACAGAGGAATTGAGCCCATGCCGCCGTGCAGTACACCCATGCCCATATGCGCATTCACTGATTGATCGGAGCACCTCATGGCCCTCGAAATGCACAAGTCGGCCGACGACGACCCGCAGGACGCCGCACCGGACATCCAGCCCGCCGGCGACCTGCACGAGATCGAACTGCGCGTCGGCCCGGGCGGCCGCCGCAGCCAGCGCTTCACCGGCCGCCTGCTGGCGGAGGCGCAGCAGATCACCAAGGGCGGAACCGAGATCGTCCAGGTCTTCCTCAGCCGCAAGGGCAAGTACGTGGTGCACCGCCAGTACATCGACTGGAACGACTTCACCCAGCACGCCAAGAAGACCTACCAGGAGAAGAAGGACGACCTCCTCGCCGCGCGCAGCGGCTCCGGCCGGTCCGAGCTCGCCATGTTCGGCGACTGGATCAAGGACATGAAGAACTGGCGCCGGTTCGTCGGCCTCGAGGACGGCTACGGCGACTTCACCCTCGAGGTCGTCGACACCCTGCCCGAGGTGCGCGGCCTGGTCCCCGCCAAGGCGTACCGGATCGTGGCGGACGTGGTGCAGAACCCGTCCGCGCAAGACCTCGACATCTGATTCACGCGGCCGAAACCCTGAAAGGACTTCCCCCGCATGTTCTCCGGACTGGGGCGCTTCGTCGTCAAACACCCGTGGCTGGTGATCGGCGCCTGGCTGATCGCCATTGTCGCGGTGGTGGCCACCGCGCCGAAACTCACCGCCACCACCGAACAATCCGACTTCCTGCCCTCGCATTACGAGTCCATCCAGGCAATGAAGTTGCAGGAGCAGGCGTTTCCCAATAGCGCCCCGCCGGCCGCGCTCATCGTTTTCGCCCGCGAGGACGGGCAGCCGCTGACCGAGCAGGACTCGGCCACGGTGGCGAGCGTCGCGGGCAAGCTCGGCGAGCTGAATGTCCCGGACGTCACCGGGATTCAGGTGACGCCCCCGTCGGAGAACCATGCCGTGCAGATCATCGCGGTGGGCATGACCAAGGTGACCGCACCCGATGACACCCGTCAGCAGGATGCCGTCAAGGATCTCCGCGAGGACTTGAAGACCCAGGTGGCGGGCACCGACCTGAAGGCCGGTATCACCGGTCAGGCGGCGCAGACCCTGGACCAGGTGGAATCGAGTGAGAAGGCGCTGGCCATCGTCGGCATCGCCACCATTCTGCTCATCCTGATCCTACTGCTGATCATCTTCCGTAGCCCGGTGATCGCGCTGCTGCCCATCTTCGTCATCTTCGCCATCTCGCCCCTGACCAATGGCCTGATCGGCTGGGCCGCAGAGGCTTTCGATCTGAAGATCGACAGTTCCATCCAGGCGCTGCTGCTGGTCGTCATGTTCGGCGTCGGCACCGACTACATCCTGTTCCTGATGTTCCGCTACCGGGAGCGGCTGCGTGCCGGCGACGATCCCAAGACGGCCATGGTCGGCGCGGTCACCCGGGTCGGCGAGGCCATCACCTCCGCGGCCGCCGCGGTGATCATCGCCTTCGGCGCGCTGGTGCTGTCCACCCTGGGCATGTTCCGGGCCATGGGCCCCGCGCTGGCCATTGCGGTGGCGGCCTGCCTGCTGGCCGGTCTCACCCTGGTCCCGGCGATCGTCTCGCTCATGGGCACCAAGGTGTTCTGGCCCTCCAAAGCCTGGCAGCACGAGCCGAAGGGCGCGCGGTTCGCGGCCATCGGCCGGGGCATGGGCAAACGGCCGGGCGTGTTCGCGGTGGCCTCCGGTGGTGTGCTGGTGGCGCTGGGCGTGTTCGCCTTCGGCTTCCACCCGACCTTCGACATGACCTCGGGCGCGACGTCGGACACCACCGAGTCCGCGGTTTACAGCAAGGAACTGCTCGAGGGTCTGCCCGCAGGGACCACACAGCCGTCGCAGGTCTACCTGCACTCGGAAACCGGTCAGCCGCTGCAGGAATCGGCGCTGACGGACTACGGTGTGGCGCTGGCCGGGGTCCAGGGCGTGGGCCAGGTCTCGCAGCCGCTGCTGTCGGAGGACAAGCTGACGGCCGAATACCAGGTGACGCTGAGCAATGCGCCGGAATCGGATGCGGCGCTCGATACCGTCCGCGGTCCGCTGCGCGATGCCGCGCACGGTTCGGTCCCGGCCGGCACCACCGCGGAGGTCGGCGGCATGACCTCGGTGTTCGTCGACTTCCAGCACGCCATGAACCGGGACTACAAGGTGGTCTTCCCGGTGGCCGCGGTGCTGATCATGCTGGTGCTCGCCCTGCTGCTGCGCAGTTTCGTGGCCCCGTGGTACCTGATCGCCTCGGTGTTCCTCGGCTTCGCGGCGACGCTCGGCGCGGCGGTGCTGGTCTTCCAGAACATGCAGGGTGAGTCCGGCCTGATCTTCAACCTGCCGATCATCATGTACCTGTTCGTGGTCGCGCTCGGCACCGACTACAACATCCTCATGGTGGCCCGGCTGCGGGAAGAGGCCAAGGAAGGCAACGATCCGCACACCTCGGCCGCGCTGGCCGTGCGGCACACCGGTCCGACCATTGCCGCGGCGGGCCTGATCCTGGCGGGCACCTTCGCCTCGATGATGTTGTCCGGCAACAGCATGATGTCGCAGATGGGCTTCGCCATCTCGGTCGGCATCGCCATCGCGGCCTTCGTCATGGCGCTGTTCTTCACCCCGGCGGTGACGGCGCTGATCGGCAAGAAGGCCTGGTGGCCCGGGCACGGCGGCGACGCCGACGCGCAGCATCAGGAATGGAACGACCACTCGTGGACGCAGTCCCACTACGACGTGGAGCGTGATCCCGCGCGCTGGTAGACCATTCACCGGCTGCCCCGAAAACAACGGGCCCGCTTTCCGTTTCGGAAAGCGGGCCCGGTCGCGTTTTATGATGTACGGTACTTCGATCAATCCAGGGGCAGGGGATTGTATTGAAAGGCAGGGGAATCGAATGGTCCAGCAAACCGAGGGTTCCTGTATCGGCGACGACCGGTACACCCAAGGCGTCCACCTTTTCGAGCAATGGCAATCACAGCGCTATCACGGCGAAGGATATCTGCGACATCCCGTGCGCAGTCTCGGCCTGGGCTGGCGATACCTGACACTGGACCACTATTTCGGCGCGGTCCCGCCGATCCGGCTCTGGCTGCGGTCCCGTTCCGGCGGGCAGCGCACGCTGCCGGACTTCACCTGCGTCGGCGCGCTGAAGAGCGGAACCACGGATCTGGCCGCGTATCTCATGCGGCACCCGAGCATTCTGGCGCCGCTGACCAAGGAGATCGGGCACGGTTTTCCGGCGCTCTGGGGGCCGTATTTCCCGACCGAGCGGGAGAGGGCGAAGGTCGCGGCGCGGACCGGGCACGCTCTGGTGGGTCATTTCGATCCACTGCTGCACGATATTCCGCTCATCGACAATTTCCATTCGGTAAGGCCGGAAGCGAAAGTCGTTCTCATGCTGCGCGATCCGGTGGAGCGCGCGTATTCGCACTACAAATGGGACCTTTTCCTCAGTGGCCGAAACGGTTTGCGCACCCTGCCCTACGGCCGGACCTTCGCCGAGTACGTGACGCTGGCCCTCGGGTCCTTTCCGGCCCCGTCGCCGCCGACCACGCTGCCGTCCATGCCGATGCTGGGGACCGGCGTCTATGTGCCGTCGGTGCGCCGCTGGCTGGACACCTATGGCCGTGATCGGGTGTTCATCGTGACGGCGGAGGAGTTCTTCGCCGATATCCCCAAGACGGTCTGCCGCATTCACGAGTTCCTCGGTCTGCCGCAGGTCGTGCCGCAGATCCGTACCGTGCTCAATCGCAATCCGCTCGACTTCCCGCCGCTGGATGCCGAGACCGCGGCGCGACTGCGCGAGTTCTATCGGCCGTGGAACGAGCGGCTGTTCGACCTGCTCGAGCGCGATCTGGGCTGGAACGACCCGCCGGAGCAGATCTGACAGAAACATGTTTCAGTTTTTTCGCGAAACCCCCGCGCGGCGAACCCGCCGCTGGATACAGTTCGCCGACCGCACGTGATGCGGCCTGTACCAAGGAGTTTCGACATGACCATGTCCGTGAACAAGCGCATCGCCAAACGGGTCGGCCTCACCGCCACCGCCGTGGCCGCGATGGCCTGTTCGGCGGCGCTCACCGCGCCCTACGCCTCGGCGGTGCCCACCGGTCTGGAGGTGAATGCCCGCAATATCTACGCGGCCTGCACCTACGAGATCACCGCCACCTTCGACCACTGGTTCGAGGCCTGGTTCTACGACAACGGCTTGGTCATCTCCGGCAGCCCGATCAAGCCGACCAATGGCAAGGCCACCATTCAGTGGACGCCCAAGAAGGCGGGCACCCACACCCTTGCGGTATTGCAGGGCTCTGCCTGGGAATTGAAGGTGAACGTTCTGCAGCCCACGCTCACCGGCAGCGCCACCTGCGGCGCGGGGCCGCTGGGCTTCCTCGGCTCGTGAGCGACTGAAATCGGGCTCGTGAGCGAGCGCTAGAGACCCGGTTCGGCGGGACCTGTCCCAGCCGAACCGATCCGGGCCGGCTGACCACCCATCCTCTGTTCCCAGGTCAGCCGGCCCACCCCACTCAATTCATGGTGACGTGCCAGACCAGCGCGGCGGCCAATGCGCCCGCGCCATTGACCGCCCAGTGCAGGGCGATGGGCGCGAGGAGACTGCCGCTGCGGCGGCGCAGCCAGGTGAACACGGCGCCCGCCGCCGCGGTCGCCACCACCGCGAGCGCGATGCCGATGACCTGCCCGGCGAGGCCGCCGCCCAGGAATCCGGTCAATCCCTTGTTGCCGCTGGTGAGACCCAGCGACGAGGCGATGTGCCAGAGGCCGAAAAGCATTGATCCGGCCGCGAATACGCCGCGCGCCCCGACTACCCGATCGAGCGTCCCGTGCAGCACGCCCCGGAAGGCGAGCTCCTCGGGAATGGCGGTCTGCAGCGGGATGACGATCATGGACGCGATGAGCGCACCGGAGATGGTGGCATAGCGATCGGCCAGGAAGAACGGGCGCGTGATCGGCAGCGCCGCGCCGATGGCCACCGCGGCCAGCACCACGCCGACCGCCGCGAGCGCCCACAGCGATCCGCGCCGCCAATGCCGCGGGGACAGTCCGAGTTCCGCCCAGCCGAGCCCGCGCCGGCGCACCATGGCGACCAGCACCAGGGCCGCGATGGGCACCGTGACGATATTGGCCCACGCGGTGGTGAAGTGGGCGATGAGATTCGTGCACGTCAAGACGATGACGACAACGGCGACATCGATATACGCGTGTACGCGGTGCCGAGTGGGCGCGTATTCTGCCGGAAGAGCGGATTCCATCGGGACCACCGGGGCTTTGTCGACCAGGACTGCCGGGGCATCGCCGAGCGCTACGACCGCGCCGTTATCGTTTCGAGACATCGCGGCCAGTGTACGTTCACTTCCTGAGAACGATCTGCGGTTGCGAGCTAATCGATCGCAAACCGAGCGGCCGGTCCCGCGGCCCAGCCCTCCGGATCATCCCAAGCCTGCAGGCTGCGGGTGGTTTCGAAGCGGCGTGGCTCACGTGAGATCGGATCCGTGAATTCCAACGCCGAGGCCAGCAATTGCAGCGGGCGGGTGAAGTCGTCGACCGGTTTGTCGGTGAGCTCCGGATAGAAGTCGTCGCCGAGGATCGGAATGCCGAGGCTGTTCATGTGCAACCGCAGCTGATGGGTGCGGCCGGTCTTGGGCCGCAGCCGGTACCGTCCCAGTCCGTCGCGATGTTCCAGCAGGTCGATGCGGGTCTCGGCATTGGGTTCGCCGGGCGTCTCGTAAGCGCGCAACACCTGCCGTTCCTTGATGATCCGGCTGATCACCGTGCGCGGCAGTTCCAGCGCGGGATCGAAGCGCGCGATCGCCTCGTACTCCTTGTGCACCACCCGCTTGTGGAACATGGTCTGATACGCCCCGCGCCGGGCCGGGTTGACGACGAACAGCACGAGCCCGGCGGTGACCCGGTCCAGCCGGTGCGCGGGAATCAGATCCGGGAGCTCGAGCTCGCAGCGCAGGCGCACCAGCGCGGTCTGCAGGATGTGCTGCCCGCGCGGGATGGTCGACAGGAAGTGCGGTTTGTCGATGACGAGAATGTCGTCATCGCGGTGCACGATGCCGATCTCGAACGGCACCTCGGTTTCCTCGGGCAGATCGCGGTGGAACCACACCGCCCCGCCCGGCACATAGGCGGCATCCGGCGCGATGGGCCCGTCCAGGTCGACGATCCCGCCTTCGCGCAGCAGTTCGTCGATGCGCGCCGGATCCACCCGCGGCAGCCGCTCGACCAGGTGATCGCGAATGGTCTCCCACGCGCCGTTCTCGGGTAGCCGCAAGCGCGCCGGGTCCAACCCGTGCCGCTTGGCCAGCGGCGGCTGCTGCCTGCGTCTCACGGGACGACCCTACTCGGCGCGATGCTGGTGGTAGTGCCGGGCGGCGCGGGCCCGATTGCCGCAGGCCACCGAGCACCACTCCTGGCGGGGATGACCCTTGAGGAAATACAGCACGCACCGGGGAGCCGGGCACACCCGGACCTGGGGGAGCGTCGGACCGGTGCAGAACTCGATGGCGGCATCGGCCAGCACGGCCTTGACCGTGTGCAGCTCGTCCGTGGTCAGCAGGCGGGTGCGCAGGCTCGGTCCGGCGGCGTCCCAGTGCAATTCGCGCACCAGGGGCGCGGCGGCGGCATTGAGGGCCGCGAGGGCCTCCGGGAACGGGGGCAGCGCGCTCGCGTCGGCCCCGCTGGGCGGTTCCGGTGCAACGGCTTTCGCGAAGAGCGCGCGCACATGCTGGCGCAGCTCGACCAGGGCGGCCCGGTCCTGCTCGGTGGGGACGAAGGTCGCCGGATCCAGGAATTCGCCGAGCTCGGGGGCATTGGCGGTCAGCCAGTCGCGCACCGAGTCGGTGGTGGCGAAGGCGTCGGTGAGTCCGCCGCTGGTGGCGCGGATAGTGTTGGCCAGGCGGAGGGCGGTCGGGTCGGCCATGCCCTCACTATAACGGGTATTGCGGCGGGATTCCGTGATGTTCTAACGTGATTGAGCCTGATGTTCCGTTAGAAAGTTGAGAGACATGATCACTCCGGTCGACAACGCTCCGCTGCTGGACGAGGTGCGCAAGCGTTTGGGGCGCGTGCCGAACATGCCCAAGGTGATGGCGAACGCGCCCGCGGTGCTGGAGGGCTATCTCGCGCTGTCGGGCGCGCTGAAGCAGGGCACGCTGCCCGGCCCGACCTCCGAGCGCATCGCCCTCGCCGTCGGCGCCGCCAATGACTGCGGGTATTGCGTCCAGGCGCACACCTATCTCGGCAAGCGGGTGGCCGGGCTCGATGACGCCGAGGTGGAGGCGGCGAAGCGCGGCACTTCCGCGGATCCGAAACAGGCGGCCGCGGTCGCCTTCGCCCGGGAGCTGACCGAGAGTCGCGGCAAGGCGGACCCGGCCGCGGCGTTGGCCGCCGGCTGGACCGAGGAGCAGATTCTGGAGATCATCGCGCTGGTCGCGCTGCAGACCTTGACGAACTACGTCAACAAGGTCGCCGAGACCGAAAACGATTGGCCCGCCGCGTGATAACGGCCGCGCCGGACCGCCGCGCCGCGGTCCGGCGCAGCCTCGAACCGGCGGTCACCGCCGTCGTGCTGCTCGCGCCGCTGGCGCTCGCACAGGGCATTGCCGACGGTCTGTTCTTCGCGCCGCCCTTGGCCGCCTCGGCCGCGGTGCTCGCCGCGACGCCGGGCCTGCCCGCCGCCAAACCGGCGACAGTGATTGCGGGGCATGCAGTTTCGGTGACCGCCGGGCTGGCAGCCGCGCTGCTCGCGGGGCCCGGGGTGCTCGCGGCGCTGCTCGGAGTGGGTGTGGCCATCGCGGCCATGGCGGGCCTGGGCCGCATGCACGCCCCGGCGGTGGCCTCGGCGGGTCTGGTCGGCGCGGCCGGCTCTGCGGTGGGCGCGGCCGCGCTGCTCGCGGGCGCGATCGCACTGGTCGTACTCGATCTCGCCCGCAAGGGAATTCGTTCCCGCATCACCGCACGCGGGGGAGCGGAGATCAGAAGCCGCGCAGGCGATCGGGTGTGATGCGGACGGGGACCGAGTAGGTGGCGTAGAACTTCTCCGGCGTCATGTTCAGCGACGCCAGGCCGGGCGTGTACTTCTCTGTGTAGGCGGCGATTTCGGCGTCGGTCGGCGGCTGGTCGTCGATGCGGGCGGTGCCGGTGAGAATGACGACGTCATTGCCGCCCGCGGTATTGAGGTTCAGTGCGACGCGCGGATTGCGGGCGATATTCCGGAGTTTGGCCTGATTCGGAATGCTGAAGAGCAGGAATTCACCATCCTCCCAGAGGAACCAGACCGGATTCGGCTGCGGTGTCCCATTGGCGCCGGTGGTGGTGAGCCAGATGATGCCGTCGGTCCGCAGGCGATCGGCGGCCTTGGCTCCGAGTTCGGTGGCGGGGTCGACTACGGGCGCATCGGAAGGGCGAGCGTCGGTGGATGTCATGCATCCGGTCAACGCTCGCCCGAGGTGAGGGATTCCATATACAGGTTGTGGACTACTGCTTTACTTCCTTGTCCAGGAAGGCCGGCACCATATCGCCGAGCAGGTCCGGACGGTGCATGACCGAGACGTGCGAGGCGCCGGGGATGATGGCCAGCTGCGAGTTCGGCAGCCCGGCGGGAGTGTCACCCATGATGCCGCCGCCCAGCAGGCGGAAGATCGCCACCGCGTGCTCGGGGGTCACGATGTCGGAGTCGCCGATGATGTTCAGCACCGGGGACTTCATGGCGCGCACCGACTCCTCGGGGAAGGTCGGGACATTGGCGTCCATATCCTTGATCTTGGCGACGAGCGTCGGGAAGTCCTGCGGCCGAGGCGCATTGGCGAGGTAGTCGGTGTGGAACGGGCTGCCGTGCAGCATTTCCGGCTGCAAGCTCTGGATGCCTTCCAGGGTGCCCGGGTGCAGGCCGGCGGCGGACAGGCCGACCGACAGCAGCACCAGCTTGTTCACCAGATTCGGGTAGCGCACGCCCAGGTCCAGGGCGACGCCCGCGCCCATGCTGTAGCCGAAGATGTCGGCCTTCTCGACGCCGATCTTCCGCAGCAGCGCGGCGGTGTCGTCGGCCATGGTGTTGGTGCGCAGCGGGTGGTCGATATCGGCGGTGTGGCCGTGCGCCTGCTGTTCGACGGCGATGACCTGACGGGTCTGCGACAGGGTGGGGATGAGCTCGCCGAAATCGGTCTGGATACCGGAGAGCGCGCCGTGCAGCAGCACCACCGGCGGCTTGCCGTTCCGCTCGCCGTGCACCTCGTAATACATGTCCAGGCCGTTGACGTCGGCGCGCTGACCGGTTTGGACAGCGGTCACGGCCGGCTGGGTGGTCTCGCTGGATTCGGTGCCGCAGGCGGTGAGCAGTGCGGTGGCGGAGATGGTGAGAGCGGCGACTGCGGCCACGGACTTCTTGATCATGATGGGGCTCGTTTCGGCTGATGAATTGCGGTGCGAGGCCGCGGTCCTCGCTGGTTCACCGGTTCAGACGAGCCGTGATCGCGGAATTCATCGGTGCCTGGAATCCCACAATCAAGCAAGTTAGCCTAACCTATCTTCTGATCGATTCCCGTATCGAGAGGCAGAAGAGATGACGGTGGAGGTCGCGCCGCCCACGGCGGCGCAGCCCGAGGTGGGGGACACCGCACCAGCGGACGCCGAGTCCGGCAGGGCGGCGGCGAAGGAACGCAAACAGCGGGAGGCGCGGGCGCGCAAGGAGATCCTGGCCCCGGTGGCCGGGACGCTGTCGCTGGCGAGCCTGATCGTGGCCGTGGCCTCGGTCTGCGCGGTGGTGCCGTTCCTGCTGATCGTCTCGGCCTGCCGGGAACTGCTGAACGCCCAGGTCGACACCGATCGCGTGTGGCGGCTGCTGCTCATCGCGGTGCTCGTGCTGGTCGCGCGGGCCCTGCTGCAAGCGGTCGCGCTGACCTGGTCGCATGCCGTGGACGGCGGCTATCAGCTGACTCTGCGGCGGCTGCTGGCCGACAAGCTGACCCGGGTTCCGCTCGGCTGGTTCGGCGAGCGCACCTCCTCCGAGGTCAAGAAGTACCTCCAGGACGATGTGGACGCGCTGCACTATCTGGTGGCGCACGCGCGCCTGGACTTCGTCGGCTCGGTGACGGTGCCGCTGGTGACGCTGATCTATCTGGCGACCGTGGACTGGCGGCTCACCCTCGTGCTGCTGGTGCCGCTGCTCGTGTACGCGCTGTGCATGAAGAAGATGCTCGACGAGCCGGGGCGGGAACGGATCGTGGCCTACAATGCGGCCGAGCTGCGCACCCGGGAGGCGACCGTCGAATTCGTCGAGGGCATCCAGGTGGTGCGCGCCTTCGGCCGGGCAGGCAAGGCGCACAGCGTGTTCCAGGACGCGGTCGAGCATCAGACCGAGAGCGTGCGCCGGTTGAAGATGCCGGTCATGACCGTGCAGTCGATCTCCGAGACGGTGGTCGCGCCGGTCTTCGTCATGCTGCTGGTGGTCGTGGCCGGGCTGGCCGGGGTGGGGGCGGACTGGCTCGAGCCGCTCGATGTGCTGCCGTTCCTGCTGGTCGGCCTGGGTCTGGGCAGCTCGCTGCTGGGGCTGGGCTACGGCGCGCAGGCGCTGCGCACCGCCGGTGATGCCGCGCTGCGGCTGCACGAGCTGATGCAGACGCCGGAATTGGAAGCCCCTTCGTCATCCCGGCATGTATTCGGCCGGGATCCAGTAGATTCCGGCCAACAGCATGCCGGAATGACGGAGGGTCAGAATGTCCCGGCGGGACAGGTGCGCTTCGAGGACGTGAGCTTCGGCTACCGCGCGGATCATCAGGTGCTGCGCGGCGTCGAGCTGGAGCTGGCGCCCGGCACCATTACCGCCCTGGTCGGCCCGAGCGGTTCGGGCAAGTCCACGCTCGCCAAGCTGCTGCCCCGCTTCTACGATGTCGACTCCGGCCGGATCACCATCGGCGGCCGCGACGTGCGCGACTTCGCGACCGAGGAGCTGTATCGCACAGTCGGATTCGTCTTCCAGGACGTGCGGCTGATTCGCGGCACCATTCGCGACAATCTGCGGCTGGCCAGTGGCGAGGCCGACGACGCCGCCTTGGAGCGGGCCGCCCGCGCCGCCCGCATTCACGAGCGCATCCTGGCGCTGCCGCGCGGCTACGACTCCGAGATCGGCGTCGACGCCACATTGTCCGGCGGTGAGGCGCAGCGGCTTTCGATCGCCCGCGCCCTGCTCGCCGACACCCCGGTGCTGGTGCTCGACGAGGCCACCGCCTTCGCGGATCCGGAATCCGAGGCGGCGGTGCAGGACGCGCTCGCGGTGCTGGTCGCGGGCCGCACCGTGCTGGTGATCGCGCACCGGCTGCACACCATCACCGGTGTGGACCGAATCCTGGTGCTGGAGAACGGAACCCTGGTCGAACAGGGCGATCACGCGAGCCTGTGCACGGCGGGCGGCGTCTATCAGCGACTCTGGGAGATCAACGAGGCGGCGCTCGAGGTCGTCGCGGCGCTCGACGGCGAAGAATTCGGCGCCGCAGGCGACAAGGCCGGGGAGGGAACCCGATGATCCGCAAGGTGCTCGCACTGGTGCCGGGCGAATACGCCCGTCTCACACCGCGATTGTTCATCGCCATCATCGCGCAGACGCTGTGCCAGGCCGCGGCCTACGTGCTGCTCGTGCCGGTGCTCGAGGCGCTCTTCGACGACGATCTCGGCCGGGCCCGGGGCTGGACGCTGTGGCTGGCGCTCGCCGTCGCCGGCGTGGTGGTGCTCAGCTACGTGCAGTCGGTGCTCGGCCTGCGCGTGGGCGTCGGCATGCAGCACGGTTTGCAGACCCGGCTCGGCGATCACCTGAACGCCTTGCCGCTGGGCTGGTTCGACACCCGCAACGCGGGCGAGCTCTCGCGCATCGTGGTCGAGAACGTGCGCGAGGTCCAGGGCCTGATCGCGTATCTGATCGCGAAAATACTGACCGGCGTGCTGGTTCCGCTCGGCGTGGCCGTGGGCATGCTGCTGGTGGACTGGCGCATCTCGCTCGCCATGCTGGTGGCCGCGCCGCTGCTGTTCGCGGTGAACCTGTGGGCCAACCGCTCCTACACCGCCTCCGACGAGCGCCTGCACGAGGCCGCCTCCGAGGCCAATGCCCGCGTGCTGGAATTCGCTCAGGCGCAACCGGTGCTGCGTTCCTTCGGCGCGGTCGGCAAGGGCAACAAGGCCCTCGACGCGGCCCTCGCCCGGCAGCGCAAGGCCGCCTCCGGAATGCTGTTCGCCAGCGTCCCCGGCCTGATCGTGTTCTCCCTGGTCGTGCAGGCCGTCTTCCTGGTCCTGGTCTACCTGGTGGTCGGCCGCGTCACCGGCGGCGGCATCTCCGCCGCCGCGGCCATCGCCCTGATCGCGGTGAGCGCCCGCTTCATCGAACCGTTGAACCAGGCCGCACAGCTGGGCACCGCCCTGCGCTCGGCCGCCGCCGCAGCCGACCGCGTCACCGCATTGCTCGCCGAACCCACACTGCCGCAATCGAATACCACGGTCACCCCCGGAGCTCCCGAAATCGTCTTCGATCAGGTGAGTTTCGGCTACCGCGAAGGCGACCAGGTCCTCTCCGACGTCACCTTCACCGTCCCCGCGGGCACCACCACCGCCATCGTCGGCCCCAGCGGCGCCGGCAAATCCACGGTCCTGCGCCTGGCCGCCCGCTTCCACGACACCGATTCCGGCCGCGTCACCGTCTCCGGCCACGACGTCCGCGACCAGCCCACCGAAACCCTGCTGGGCCGGCTCGCCCTGGTCTTCCAGAACGTCTACCTGTTCAATCGCTCCGTCCTGGAGAACATTCGAGCCGGCCGACCGGATGCGACCGACGAGGAGGTGCGCCGAGCGGCGGCGGTGGCTCGCGTGGACGAGATCGCCGATCGCCTCCCCGACGGCTGGGACACCACGGTCGGCGAGGGCGGCACCGCCCTGTCCGGCGGTGAACGCCAACGAGTCTCGATCGCCCGCGCCCTCCTCAAGGACGCCCCCGTAGTCCTCCTGGACGAGGCCACCAGCGCCCTCGACCCCCAGAACGAGGTGGTCGTGGTCCGCGGCATCCACGAACTCACCCGCGACAAGACCGTCATCGTGGTAGCGCATCGCCTGGCCACCATCGCCCACGCCGACCAGATCCTCTTCATGGAGTCGGGCCGCATCGTCGAACGCGGCACCCATTCAGAGCTTCTCGCCCGCAACGGCCGCTACGCCGACTTCTGGAACGAACGCACCCGCGCCTCCGGCTGGCGCCTCGAGGCCGCCCCCGCCTGATCTGCGGGCGCTCCCCCGTGATGTCGGAGGCGTGGGGCTTCGCCCCTCCCTCTCCTTCTATTCGGCCCCCGGGCTCGTCAGAGCCCCGGGGCCGAAATCACTCCCATCTCGGGGAGCAGGGGCTGGCGCTACGCAAGCATCGCGATGCAATATAAGGTAAGCCTATGCAAACATCGGGGGTGGGTGTTTGCGTGTCCGAGATGAGGCAGGAGAACCGGTGGAGACACTTCTCGTGGTCGGCGCGGGGCCGAAAGCCCTGGCGGTCGCGGCCAAATCGCATGTGCTGCGCAAGCTCGGCCTGCCCGCGCCCCGGGTGATCGTGGTCGAAGCGCATGCGGTGGGCGGTAACTGGCTGCCCAGCGGCGGGTGGACCGACGGGCAGCATCGGCTCGGGACCAGCCCGGAGAAGGATGTCGGGTTTCCGTATCACTCGACGTGGGCGCGGGGGCACAATCGCGAGATCGACGAGGCCATGCGGGCGTTCAGCTGGTCGGCGTTCCTGGTGGCGCACGGCACCTATGCGGAGTGGATCGATCGGGGGCGGCCGAGTCCGCAGCATCATGTGTGGGCGAAGTACCTGCAGTGGGTGGGGCGCTCGATCGATCTCGAACTCGTGCTGGGCAGCGTGAAAGGCATTTCCGCCGCGGCCGACGGCTGGCTGGTGCAGGTGGCCGACGCCGATGGCGGGTTGAGCGAAATCGATTGCGACGCCGTCATGATCACCGGTCCGGGGCGCAGCGATCGTGCGCTCACCGCGCATCCCAAGGTGCTGAGCATCTCCGAGTTCTGGGATCTGGCGGGGCGGCGGGCGCTGCCGCCGTCCTCGCGGGCCGCGGTGGTCGGCGGCGGTGAGACCGCCGGTTCGGCGCTGGACGAGCTGATCCGGCACGAAATGCTCACCATCTCGGTGATCTCCCCGAAGGCCACGCTGTACACGCGCGGCGAAAGCTATTTCGAGAACTCGCTTTACAGCGATCCCACCAAGTGGAGCGCCCTCGGCATGGAGGAGCGTCGCGATGTCATCCGCCGCACCGACCGCGGGGTGTTCTCGGTGCGCGTGCAGGAGAGCCTGCTGGGCGACAACCGGGTACACCACCTGCAGGGCCGGGTGGTGAACATCGCCGATCGGGACGACCGGGTCGCGCTCACGCTGCGCAATGACATGCGCGCGGATCAGGTGCACTCCTTCGATCTGGTGGTCGACGCCACCGGCGGGCAGCCGCTGTGGTTCCTGGATCTGTTCGACTCGGGCGCAACCGATCTGCTGGAACTGGCCGTCGGCGGACCGCTGACCCAGGATCGCATCGAGAACGCCATCGGCTACGACCTGGCGCTGTCCGGCCTGAACGCCAAGCTCTACCTGCCGAATATGGCAGCCCTGGCGCAGGGTCCGGGCTTCCCGAATCTCAGCTGCCTGGGCGAGCTTTCGGATCGGGTGCTGCGCTCGGACCTGGCCCAGCGGGGAAGGGTTGCGCGCGAACGGGTTTCCTCGGCGCGCTGACGATCACCCCCGTCATCCTGGCGGAGCGCATTCGTCATCCCGGCGTGCTCTTGGCCGGGATCCACCGCTGCTGAGGGTGGATTCCGGCCAAACCCACGCCGGAATGACGGGGCGGGGCTAATGACAATGACGGGGCGGGGCTAATGACGGGGCCGGGTTGCTACCGCAGCACCGGCAGGTCGGCGGGATCGCGGGTCAGCGTGTAGAGCGAGATCCGCCGGTCCGGGCGAATGTCGAAGTCGCCCAGGTGCTGCCAGCCGTTCTTCTCGAGGGCCTTGCGCATCGGGGTGTTGCGGTAGTCGGGCTCGCACATGACGCGGCGGCATTCGGGCTCGGTCTCGAAGATGCGCTCCACCAGCTGCCGCATCCACGCCGACATCACGCCGCGGCCCAGCAGTCTGGTGTCGGCGGTGGCGATGTGGAAGCCCATATCGCGCGGATCGGCCCGGTACAGCTTCGCGATCTCGTCCTTGGCCGGGCGGTACAACTCCACATAGGCGACATCCCGGCGGCCCGTCTCCGGGTCGCCGAGCGCGGTGAAGTCGTAGCCGAGCAGGCAAGGGCGGGAGAAGGTTCCGGCCAGCTGTGCCGAGCAGTCGGCGTGGCGGCGCTCGACGGTCCAGTCCTGCTCCCAGGTCTCGAGCAGGTGCGGCCGGCGCATCCATTCGGTGATCGTCCGGGGATCCTCGGAATCGACGTCCACCAGGCGTAACGAGAACGGCTCGGGGAAAACGGGAACCACCGGTGCGGGCGCTGCGCGGACCTCGTCGGGGACGTCTGTCAGTTCACGCGCGAGGACGTAGGGCGTCCTGTTCATCGATGGAGACTCCGTTCGGGTCGTTAGCTTGATCACCCAGGTTTGTAAGGCTAGCCTATACTAAATCGGTGGTGCTACGGTTGCCCCAAACATCCGAGGGGGGACCACGGTGAAACCGATGCCGCGCACTGTAGGCGGTGTGTAGGAGAGATCAGGAAATGGCAAGGGAACTCGGTTGGATCAGGCAGTTTCAGGCCCCGCGTTCCGAAAACCGCCCACCGCTGCTGATTTTCCCGCACGCGGGCGCCGGCGCCTCCGCCTACCGGGTTTTCGCCAAGACCCTCGGTGAACATTTCGACGCCGTGGTGTTCCAATACCCGGGCCGCCAGGATCGCGCACGCGAGGCCGCCGCGGAAACGCTGCCGGAGATCGCCGCGGGCGCTTTCGCCGCATTCCTGGAATCGCCGCACCACACCGGCGCTCCCATCACGATTTTCGGGCACAGCATGGGCGCGGTCATCGCCTTCGAATTCGCCCGGCTGGCCGAGGCCGCCGGCGTGCCGGTCCGGCTGCTGGCCGCCTCCGCGGCCGCCGCGCCCGCCCTCATCGCCGATCTGCCGCCCCATCCGCAGGAGGACGAGGCGCTGCTCGATCACATGGGCGCCCTCAATGGCACCGGCGCGGACGTGCTGGCCAGCCGCGATGTGCTGCGCATGGCGCTGCCGGTCCTGAAGGCCGACTACCGCGCCTTCGACGCCTACGCCTGCGCCGCCGATATCGCCGTGGCCGCGCCGATTCTGGTACTCGGCGGCCAGGACGACGAATTCGTCGCGCCGCGCGCGCTGTACGCGTGGGAAGCGCACACCCGCGCCGGCATTCAGGTGACGCTGTTCGACGGCGGGCATTTCTACCTCAATGAGCACGTGGCCGGAATTGCCGAACTCCTGGTTTCCGCCGTGCCCGATGCACGAGAAGCGAGCACCTTCGCATGACAGCGTTTTCCGCCGATGATCCGATCGTGATCGTCGGAATGGGTGTGGAAGCACCCGGCGGTATCGAAACCCTGCCCGAATTCTGGGCGGCGCTGGCCGAATCCCGGGAATTGATCGGACCTTTCCCGCGCGACCGGGAATGGCCGCTCGCGGAAATGTTCGCACTGGATCGCCGGGAAGGCTGGAGCCCGGTGCGCGATGCCGGTGGATTCCTGGCCGGCGCAACCGAATTCGACCCCTTGTTCTTCGGCATCACCCCGCGCGAGGCGGTTGCCATGGACCCGCAGCAGCGGGTCGCATTGCGGGTGGCGTGGCGGGCGCTCGAACACGCCGGTATCAATCCCGGTGCGGTGGACGGTGATTCGGCCGGCTGCTGGATGGGTGCGTCCATCATGGAGTACGGCCCGGCGGTCGCCGCGGTCAACGAGTACAGCGGCTATCGGGCCACCGGTTCGGCGCTGGGCGCGGTGGCCGGGCGCATTTCGCATGTGCTCGGCCTGATCGGACCGTCCATCAGCGTGGATACCGCCTGTGCCTCCTCGCTGACCGCGGTGCATCAGGCCGCGGCCGCCCTGCGCGCGGGGGAGTGCGAGTGGGCGCTCGCGGGGGGCGTGTGCGTCATGGGTTCCCCGGGCGCGTTCTACGAGTTCTCCAAGAACAATGCCCTGGCCACGGATGGCCGCTGCCGGCCCTATGCCGCCGACGCCACCGGCACCCTGTGGGGTGAGGGCTCGGGCGTGGTTGTGCTGGAACGCGAATCGCGGGCGCGGGAGCTCGGGCATCGCGTGTACGGGCGGCTGCTCGGTTCGCGGGTCAATCACAATGGCAAGGGCGCGCCGATCGCCGTGCCCAGCGCCGCGGCGCAGGAGCGATTGATCCGCGACACCCTCGCGGCGGCGGGCCTCGCGCCGGAGCGGGTGGGACTCATCGAAGGACACGGCACCGGAACGCCGGTCGGCGATCCGCTCGAACTGACGGCCCTGGCGCGGACCTACGGCGCGGTCCCGGCCGGCGACGGTGCCGACAAGCCTGTCACCGGTCCGCGGCTGGGCTCGGTGAAATCGAACACCGGTCATGCGCAGGCGGCCTCGGGCATGCTCGGGCTGATCAAGGTCCTGCTGTGCGGGCTGCACGGCAGTATCGCGCCCAGCCTGCACACCGACCGGCCGACCCGTGACATCGATTGGGACGCCACAACTTTGCGGCTGGCCACGAAGCTGGAGCCGTGGGAGGCCGTGGACGGGCTGCGCTGTGCCGCGGTCTCCTCCTTCGGTGTCGCGGGCACCAATGCGCACGTCATTGTCGGCCTGCCGGTAGCGGAGGAAAGCGATGTGTAGTCACCGCCTGCCCGATGGCAGCATTCCGGTCCTGTTGTCCTCCGATACCGCCGCCGGCCTGCGCGCCGAGGCCGTCGCGATCCTGACATATCTGGAGAAGCACCCGGCGGTGCCGCCGGATCGGGTGTCGGACATGCTGTTCCGAACCCGGACCGCACGACGTTATCGCGCGCTGGCCATGGTCGCCGAGCGTGCGGAGCTGCTGGACGCGCTACGCGCCATCGCTTCCGAGCAGCCGCATCCGGCCATGGTCGTCGGTGACGGTCCCGCCACCGCGCGCCGCATCGGCTTCGTGTTCCCCGGGCAGGGCAGTCAGCGCCCCGGGATGGGCAAGCTCTACTACGAGCTTTCTCCGGCCTACCGCGCGCGGGTCGACGAATGCTCGGCCATCCACATCGACCGATTCGGTCACGATCAGCCGCTGCACTATCTGCTCGGTAACCAGGGCCGGTACCAGGACACGGTATGGGAAGTGCAGCCCGCCTTGATGTTCCACATGTCCGGCCTGGCCGCCATGTGGCAGGCCGCCGGCGTGCGGCCCGCCGCGACGATCGGTCACAGCCAAGGCGAACTCGCCGCCGGCGCGACCTCACAGGTGATGTCCCTGCGCGATGCCGTGCTGGTGGTGACCATCCGTGCCCGCCTGGTCGAGCAGCTCGCCCCGCGCGGCTACTCCATGGCGGTGGTTGCCATGGACCGCGAGGAGTGCGAGGCCCTGCTGGCCCGGCACTCCGGCTGGGCCGAATTGTCGGTCGTGAACTCGCCGCACATCATGGCCATCTCCGGTGACCGGCAGACGATCGCCGATATGGTGGCCGCCGCCACCGCGCAGGGCCAGTTCGCCCGCGAGATCGGCGTGGCCTATCCGGCGCACACCTCGATCGTCGCGGAGGTACGCAAGGACGCCCAGGACTTCCTGCGCGACGAGATGAGCAGCCCCACCTTCTACAGCACCGACATTCCCTGCTACGGAGCCACTCTCGGCGCGCCGATCACACCGGACATGGTCCAGGAGGAGTACTGGTACTGGAATCTGCGCAATCGGGTGCGCTTCGACCGCGCCGTGGTGGCCGCCGCCACCGATGGGGTGGACACCCTCATCGAGGTCGTCGAGCATCCGGTTCTGCAACTGGCGTTGCAGGAGAACCTGACGCTGGTGCCGCGCGATCCGGCGCGGGGCGCACGCGACTTCCGAGTCCTCGGCACCGCTGTGCGCACCGCCGACAGCCTGCGGGAGTTCACCCGCAACCTGGCCGCCGTCGCGGTGAGTGACCTCGGCTACGACTGGAGCGCCCTGCGCACCGGCACGAGCGTCTCCCTCCCGCTGCGCGACTTCCCGCACACCGTGATGAACCCCAGAAAGCTCTGGGCCGCAGCCGGATACGACGAGGACAAGATCCGCCCCGCCGCCCCGCCGGTCCCCACCCCGCAGCGCCTGGTGGAGACCTGGCTGCAATGGGACCGCCGCTCCCTCACGGCCCTGCGCACACTCGCCATCATCGACCCCACCGGTCGCTGCTCCGATCTGGCCGCCGCACTCGTCAAGGCGGCCGATCGCTACGGCGCGACCGCCACGATCCTCGACGCCCAGCCTGGTCTCGGCGCTCAGCCTGGTCTCGGCGCTCAGCCTGGTCTCGGCGCTCAGCCTGGTCCCGGCGCTCAGCCTGGTCTCGGCGCTCAGCCCGGTCCCGATGCTCAGCCTGGTCTCGGCGCCCAGTCCGGTCCCGACACCCAACCCCGTCATCCCGGCATGCTTTTGGCCGGGATCTCCGACAGCGCGGCGGATTCCGGCCAAAACCGCGCCGGAATGACGAATGGGCATGGTGCGCTCGCGGCTGACGGGCAGGCCGCCTTCGATACGGCGGTGATTCTGCTCCCGGCGCTGCCGCAGGTGGACGGCGCGGGCGCGGTGCCGGATCTCACCGAGTTCTTCGCCGAGCGTGCGTGGCTGCCCGCCGTGTCGGGGCTGCGGCCCGGTGGCGAGGCATGGCTGGTGACCGTGGGCGGGGAGTCGGTGCTGGAATCCGATCCGCTGCCGCAGCTGTTCCACGCAGCGGTGAGCTCCGGGTTCCGTGCTGTGGCGGGAGAATATCCCGGCCTGCAATTCCGGCACCTGGATCTGGCCGCCGATGCCGGGGCCGAACAGGCAAGCCGGATTGTGGGCGCGCTGCATACGGCGGGGGAGCCGCAGCTGGCGTTGCGCGGCGGCAAGGTGTTCGTGAAGCGCCTGGTCGCCGACGAGTCGGAGCCCGGCGCCCGGGCGAATCTCGAGCACGTGGTGATCGTCGGTGGGACCGGTCGGCTCGGCTTGATCTTCTGCGAGCATTTCGCGCGGCTGGGTGCGGGACGGATCACGTTGCTGAGCCGGTCCGGCGAATCCGGTGCTCCAGCCGGGGAACTGGCGCGCCTGCGGGCCATCGGCGAGACCGAGATCGAGGCGATCGCCTGCGATGTGGCCGATGCCGGCGCGGTGACGCGCCTCGCGGCCGGAATGCCGGATCGTCCGGCGAGCCTGCTCATCCACGCGGCGGTCAACTACGTGGACGCCACGATCGCCGATATCACCGCCGAGATGGTGGCCACGGCCGCCGCATCGAAAGTGGCCGGCCTGGAGACCGTGCTGGCGGCGCTGCCGCGCACGGCCGACAGCCGCATCGTATTGTGCTCGTCGATGGCCGCGACCATCGGCGGCAAGGGACAGATCCTCTACGCGGTCACCAACCGCATGCTGGACATCCTCTCGCGGCGCCTGCGGGCGCGGGGCATCGACAGCACATCGCTGCAATGGGCGCTGTGGAGTGTGGCGGGCCCGCTGGACCATGCGGGATTCGCCCGTGTCGCCGGTGCCGGCGTCTACCCGATGAATCCGGCCGATGCGATCTCCTGCGGATTCACCGGTCAGCCGACCGATGCCATGGTCATCTCCGCCGACTGGCCGTTCCTCCGCGAGATCATGGCCGCGTACGGTCAGGCCGCACTGCTGGCCGAGGTGCCGGAGCGGCCGGACCCGATCAGCATCGCCGCGCCGGTGGAAACCCCCGCTGTGGCAGTCGATTCCGTTGTTGAACCGGCGCCGATACCGGCAAGCGTGTCCGTCGTGACCGCACCCGCCGATGATCGCCCGCTGGCCGATCAGGTGCTGGCCGAACTCCAGCGAGTCATGGGCATCGGCGCTGGCGAGGCCATCGACCGGTCCGTACCGCTGGTGGCGCTGGGCCTGGATTCGCTGCAGGCCTTGGACTTCCGCAAGCGGGTGCGGTCCGCGCTGGACCGGGATCTGCCGGTCGCCGCGATTCTGGGCGGTGCGTCCCTCGATGACGTCGTGCTGCTCATGGCTGAGAACACCAACTAGGCAAAGGGGCCAGATTCCATGTCAGACACCGATGCCGCCGTGCTGAACAACGCATCCGCGCTCGATCGCCGCCGCGAACTGCTGCGCCGCCGCCTGGCGGAGAGCGGGCTGGCCAAGGAGGCCGCCGCCGCGCCCGTGCGCCGCACCGCCGCGGGCGAGCGCCGCCCGCTGTCGGCGGGACAGCGCCGCATGTGGTTCCTGCAGACCCGCGACCCGCAGGACACGACGCTGAATATCTGTGTCGCCTACCGGCTCACGGGCGCACTGGACGAGCAGCGGCTGCGCGGCGCGGTCGGCGCGGTGTTCGCGCGCCACGACATTCTGCGCACCACCTACGGGGTGGACGAGCAGGGTGAGCCCTTCCAGGTGTTCGCCGAGGACATCACCGTGCCCTGGCAGTCGCACGATCTGACCGAGCTGCCCGAGCAGAGCCGCGGCGTCCGGGTGGAGGTGCTGGCGCGCCGGGAATTCGGGCGGGCCTTCGACCTGGCCGCCGACCTGCCGCTGCGAATCACTCTGGTGCGCACCGGTGCCGAGGAGTTCGTGCTGCTGCTGGCCGCGCACCACATCTGCTGGGACGACGACGCCTGGGGTGTGTTCTTCGCCGATCTGAACGCCGCCTACAACGGCAATGGCGAAATCCCCGCCGCGCCCGCGCAATTCGCGGACCTGGAGGTCCTCGACGCCGCCGCCGACGACCCGGCCGATATCGAATTCTGGCGCACCGCGCTGCGCCCGCTGCCCGAACCGCTGGAGCTGCCGGGTGCGGCCGCCGCCGTCCCGTCCAAGTCCGCGGCCCGCCGCACCCTGACCCTGCCGCAGGATCTGCTGAACCGGGTGGACGCCTTCGCCCGCGAGCATGCCGCGACCCCGTTCATGGTGCTGCTGGCCGGCTATGCCGCTCTGGTCGAGCGCTACACCGCCGCAGCCGATTTCCTCATCTCCATCCCGGTCACCAACCGCCGCTCGGCCGCCGCCGAACAGCTCATCGGCTACTTCGGCAACACCCTGCTGCTGCGCAACACCCTGCGCGCCGGTGAAACCTTCAGCGGCCTGGTCGAATCCACCAAGCAGACCTGCCTGAACGCCTTCGCGCACCAGGCCGTCGGCATCGATCGCGTGGTGCGCGAGGTGAATCCGGAGCGCGTCGCCGGCCGCGATGGCATGGATCAGCTGGTGCGCCTGGGCTTCAGCGTGCGTAAGAGCGCCGACGGGTTCGCGCTACGCGATGTCAGCTCCGTCCAGCTCGACGAGCTGGGCGCGCCGACCGCGCAGGTGCCGCTGGCCCTGGCCGTGGTCACCGAGAGCGCGCACGGCGCGGTGCTCGAGGCCGAATATCAGGTCGACGTGCTCAGCGAGGCGCTGGTGCAGGGCATGCTCGAGCACTACGCGCAGCTGCTCGACAGCGCGCTCACCATGCCGGACAAGCGCATCGGCGATCTCGACATGCTGGGCGCGCAGGATCGCGCCGCCATTCTCGAACTGTCGCGCGGCGCGGATGTGCCCGCCGACCCGACCACCATGGTCGCGCTGTTCGAGGCGAGCGCGGCGGCCGCGCCCGAGGTGGTCGCCCTGGTCTCCGATACCGCCCGCCTGACCTACGGCGAACTGAACCAGCGCGCGAACCGCCTGGCGCACTGGCTGATTCGTGAAGGGATCGGCGCGGAGGACATTGTCGGCCTGCGCATGAGCAATTCCGTCGAGTTCGTCGTCGCGGTGTTCGGCGTGCTCAAGGCCGGTGCGGCCTATCTGCCCATCGACCCGGCCTACCCGGACGACCGCATCGACTACCTGGTCGCGGACGCCCGCCCCGCGCTGGTCATGGGCCGCGTGGAGCTGGATGCCGCCGAATCCGCCGCCGCCGAACTGCCGCAGGCGAATCCGGCCGATGCCGACCGTGTGCGCCCGCTGCGCCCGGAGAACCTGGCCTATGTCATTTACACCTCCGGCTCCACCGGCAAGCCCAAGGGCGTCCCGGTCGCGCACGCCGCCATTGCCGATCATGTCGTGAGTTTCACCGCCGAATGGGGCATGACCGCCGAAGACCGGCTGCTGCAATCGTCGTCGGTGAGCTTCGACGCCTCGCTGCTGGACATCTTCGTCACTCTCGCGCTGGGTGCGCGGCTCGTCGTGCCGAAGCCGGACGCGTTCCGCGACATTCGCTACGTCGCGGATCTGATCACCCGCCAGGGTGTGACCGTGCTGCACATGGTGCCGTCCATGCTGAGCACCTTCCTGCTGCTGCCCGAGGTCAGCGAATGGCGGGCGCTGCGCCACGTCCCGGTCGGCGGCGAGGCGCTGCCCGGCGAGGTGGCCGACAAGTTCGCGGGCGTGTTCGACGCGGAACTGCGCAATCACTACGGGCCCACCGAGACGGTCGTGTGCGCGACCCATATGCCGGTGGAGGGCCCGCAGGGCACCGGCATCGTGCCGATCGGCGTGCCGAATCAGAACGTGCACGCCTATGTGCTCGACGAGGCGCTGCAACTGGTGCCCGCGGGCGTGGTGGGCGAGCTCTACCTGGGCGGCGGCCAGCTGGCCCGCGGCTATCTGGGCCGGGCCGAGCTGACCGCGCAGCGTTTCGTCGCGGACCCGTTCACGCCCGGGCAGCGGCTGTACCGTTCCGGGGACCTGGTGCGCCGCAACGAGTTCGGCGAACTGGACTTCGTGGGCCGCGCCGACGAACAGGTCAAGGTGCGTGGCTTCCGCATCGAGCTCGGCGAGGTCGAGTCCGCGCTGGGCGGGCATCCGGCGGTCGGGCACTGTGTGGTGGTCGTCGCCGAGGATCCGGCGGTCGGGCCCATGCTGGCCGCCTACCTGGTGCCGGCCGCCGGGCAGTCGGTGGATGTCGAGCAGGTGCGCGCGCATGCCGCCGCCCGGCTGCCGGAGTACATGGTGCCCAGCGCCTTCGCCGTCATCGACGAGATACCGCTGACCGTCAACGGCAAGCTGGACAAGCGGGCGCTGCCCACGCCGCAGTCCGCGGTCGAGCGCACCCATCGCGCGCCCGCGACCGCCACCGAACGGCGCATGTGCGGGATCTACGGGCAGCTGTTCGGCCTGGCAGCGGTTGGGGCGGACGACTCCTTCTTCGAGCTGGGCGGGCATTCGCTGCTGGCGGCCCGCCTGGTTGCGCAGATCCGCGCCGAATTCGGTGTGGAGCTGGATGTCCGGATCATCTTCGACACCCCGACCGCCGCCGGGCTGGCCGCCGTGCTGGTCGAGCAGTTCCGCAACGAGTTCGGCATCGACCTGGATTCCATGGACGATTCCGACGGCTTCGCGGAGCCCGAAACCGTTGCCGCGCAGCCGGACACCGCGTCCGCGCGCCCGATGCTCGGTAATCGTGAACGGCCCGAGCAGCTTCCGCTGTCGTACTCGCAGCTGGCCATGTGGTTCCAGTACAAGATGGAAGGCTCCAGCGCCGTCGGCAACCTGCCGTTCGCGGTGCGCCTGGACGGTGCGCTCGACATCCCGGCGCTGCACGCGGCTCTCGGTGACGTCGTCGCCCGGCACGAGGCGCTGCGCACCGGTTTCACCGAGCGCGACGGTATCCCGTACCAGGTCGTGCAGCCGACCCTTCAGGTGCCGCTGGCCGTCACCGAGATCGCGGCCGATCGCCTGGACGCCGAACTCGCCGAGATCGCCGGCTACCGGTTCACCGTCGAATCCGAACCGCTGCTGCGCCCGACGCTGCTGGTCCTCGGCCCGCAGACCCATGTGCTGTCGCTGCTGGTGCACCACATCGTCGCCGACCACGCCTCGCTGGGCATCCTGCTCGGCGATCTGGTGACCGCCTATCGGGCGCGCGTGGAAACCGGGCAGGCCCCGCGGTGGACGCCCCTGGACATCCAGTTCCCCGATTACGCGCTGTGGCAGCGCGCGGCCTTCGAGCCCGGCGCCGATGGTGCGCCGAGTGCCTACGGCCGCGCGCAGATCGAGCACTGGCGCACCGCGCTGGCGGGCCTGCCGGATCAGATCGACGTGGCGCAGGACCGCCCGCGCCCGCCGGTGCTCGGCAAACGCGGTGAGGTGGCGACCTTCTCGGTGCCGGCCGCGCACCGTCTCGGCATTACCGCGCTCGCGGAGCAGTGCGGCGCAACGGAATTCATGGTCTACGAGGCCGCCGTCGCCACCCTGCTGCACAAGCTGGGCGGTGGCGCGGATATCGCGCTCGGCACCCCGGTCGCCTGCCGCGTGGACGCGGCCACCGCCCCGCTGGTCGGCCTGTTCGCCAATATGGCGGTGCTGCGCAATGACCTGTCGGGCACGCCGTCGCTGCGTGACACCGTGCTGCGGGCTCGCGAGAGCGTGCTGGATGCCCATGCGCACCAGGAACTTCCGATCGAACGCCTGGTGGAGGCGCTGAACCCGCCGCGCTCGCGCTCGCGCAATCCGCTGTTCCAGTCCATGCTGCACTTCCGCGGCGCGGACTGGGCGCCGGCCGCGCTCACCATGACCGGCGACACCACCGCGACCGTGCTGCCGGTGGACTTCGATGTCTCCTTCCTCGATCTGAACCTGAGCATCAACGTCAATACCGATGGCGGACTGGATGTCCGGGTGGTCGCCAATGCCGACCTGTACGACGCCGTGACCGTCCGCAATATCGCCGACGCGCTCGCGGCCACCCTGTACGGCTACGCCACCGCGCCCGAGCGGGCGGTCGCGGAGTTGGAGGTGCTGCCGGAATCGGTGCTCGAGCGCCTGCTGGCCGTTCCGGTGGCGGCCGTGTCCGCCGCGCGTCCCGCGGCCGAGGCCGGTGACACCGGCAGCGCTGCCGCAGTGGGCACTGCGACCGTGCGCACGCTCATCGAGATCCTCGAGGAGCTGCTGGAGATCACCGACGTCGACGCCGAGGACAACTTCTTCGCGCTCGGCGGCGACAGCGTCATCTCCATCCAGTGGTCGGCCCGCGCCAATGCCCTCGGCCTGCCGCTCACCCCGCAGCTGGTCTTCGAATGCATGACCATCACGGAACTGGCCGCCGCCGTCGACGCGGCCGAACCGAGTGCGCCGCAGCAGGATTCGGTCCCGCAGGAGGAATCCGCCCCCATGAGCGCCTCCGGCCTCGACGCCGACACCCTGGCCGCCCTCACCGCCTCGTGGGGACAGTCGTGACCGCCGCGACGCCGCCGCAGATCGAAGACGTCCTCGCGCTGAGCCCGCTGCAGGAGGGACTGTTCTCCCTGTCGCGGCTCACCGGCGACGGCATCGACCTGTACACCATGCAGTTCGTCGTGGACATCGATGGACCCCTCGACGCCGGCCTGCTGCGCCGCAGCGGACAGGCCATGCTGCACCGGCATCCGAACCTCAAGGCCGCCTTCTGGGACCGCGATGTGCCGCGGCCCGTGCAGATCGTGCCGGTGGCGGCCGAACTGCCCTGGACCGAACACGCCGCCACCCCGGCGGAATTCGATGCCATCGCCGAATCCGAACGCCGCCGGCCCTTCGAGCTGAGCCGCGGCCCGGCGCTGCGCATCCTGCTGCTGTCGGTCCCCGGCTCCGAGACCCGCCGCCTGATCCTCACCGCCCACCACATCCTCATGGACGGCTGGGCGGTCGCGGTGTTCTTCACCGAACTGCTCGCCGTCTACCGCGCGGGCGGCTCCACCGCCGGGCTGCCCAAGCCGCGCCCCTACCGCGATTACATCGCCTGGCTGTCCGGCCAGGACCGGTCCGCGGCGCTCGCGCAGTGGGTGGAATACCTTGGCGCGCTGAGCGGTCCGCTCATGATCGCCGACGGCGCCCCGGCCGCGCGCGGCAGCGCCGTCCCCGAGAAGACGAAACTGCTGCTGCCCGCCGCTGAGACCACGCAGCTGCAACGGTGGGCGCGCAGCAACGGCTTCACCCTGAACACTGCTGTCCAGTTCGCCTGGACCGTACTCCTGGGCCGCCTCACCGACCGCCGCGATGTCGTCTACGGCACCACGGTTTCCGGCCGCCCCGAACACCTCCCGGGCGTCGAGCAGATGGTCGGCCTGTTCATCAACACGATCCCGGTCGTCCACCACATCGACCGCGACAGCAGCGTCGTCCAGCAATGCGCCCGCCTGCAACGCGACTGTGCCACCATGCGCGAAGCCGGCTACCTCAGCCTGTCCGAGGTGCAGCGCGCCGCCGCCCGCGGCACCCTCTTCGACACCCTCTTCGTCTTCGAGAACGCTCCCATCGACGACGCCATCCAGCAGGTCACCACCCCCGACGGCGCGACCTTCCGCCCCCTCGAGATGGAGAGCTTGGCCCACTACCCCCTCACCGTCGTCTCCCACCTCAGCGGCAACGACCTGATCGTCCTGATCGAAGCGATTCCCGAAGCCCTACCCCACTTTTCCCCCGCTGACCTCGGCGAGCGCCTCCTCTCGATCCTGCGACAGCTCCCCGCCATTGGAGCGGCGGTCCCCGACGCACTGGATGTGCTGACTCCGGAAGAGCGCGCGGAACTCGCAACAATCGCCCCTCCGAACGACGGCGCCGCTGCTCCGAACGACTTCTCATCTGCTCCGAATGGCATTGCCACCGGCCTGAACGGCACTGCGCCCGGCATGGCAAGCAGTGTGCCCGGCCAGGCGAGCGCTGCGTTGGGCGAGGCGGGCGCTGCGCCGGGCACGGCGCCGCGTCCGAATGGCGTCGCCGGCGGCCTGAACGGCGCCGTTGGCGGTCCGAGCGGTGCTGTTGGCGGTCTTGGCGGCATTGCCGTGTCGAACTCGGTCGATGGCCTGGATTCGGTGTGGGCGGCGTTCGAGCGGCAGGTCGAGTGGACGCCGGAAGCGGTGGCGCTGCAAACCGGGGCCGGTGCGCGCTATACCTATCGGGAGTTGCACGATGCGGCGGTGCGGCTGGCCGGAGAATTGGCTGCGCACGGCGTCGGGCCGGAAACCGTTGTGGCGCTGGTAATGCCGCGCTCCGAGCATTCGATCATCGGTTTGCTCGCGGCCTTCGCGGCGGGCGCGGCGTATGTTCCGGTCGACGTCTCACTGCCGGTGTCACGCATCGAATCGATTCTGCGGCAGTCGAATCCGGTGCTGTTGCTGGCCATCGAGAGCTGCCTGGAGCTGATCGACGGCCAGGCTACTCCGGTGCTGGTGCTCGACGATCCGGCGGTCGCCGCGCGCGTGTCCGCCCATCCGGTGTGGGCGCCCGAGGTGGTCCGCCACCGCGATCAGTGCGCCTACCTCATCTTCACCTCCGGCTCCACGGGTGAGCCGAAGGGAGTGGCCGGTACCAATGCCGCGGTTCTGGCCTACTTCGCCGATCATCGCGACCGGGTCTACCGCCCCGCCATGCAACGCCTGGGCCGCCCGCTGCGCATCGCGCACGCCTGGTCGCTGAGCTTCGACGCCTCCTGGCAGCCCATGGTGGGATTCCTCGCCGGGCAGACGATTCACCTGTTCGACGCCGAGGAGATGCGCGACGCGCACCGGCTCGTCGAGGGCATGATCGCGCACGAGATCGACATGATCGATACGACGCCGTCGATGTTCGCCCAGCTCAATGCGGCCGGACTGGTCGACCGCGAGCTGCCGGTGCTGGCCCTGGGCGGCGAGGCCATCGACGCCGCGCTCTGGGCTCGGCTGCGTGCCCTGGCTCCGCAGGGCGGCAGGTCCGGTACCGCCGTCTACAACTGCTACGGGCCGACCGAGACGACCGTCGAAGCCGTGGTGGCTCCGGTCGCCGCCTACGACGGCCCCACCATCGGCACCCCGAACGCCGGAATGTCGGGCTACGTGCTGGATTCCATGCTCCGCCCGGTCCCGCGCGGCGTCATCGGCGAGCTGTACCTGTCCGGTCCGCAGCTCGCCCGCGGCTATATCGGCCGTCCCGCAACGACTTCCGATCGTTTCGTGGCCGACCCGTTCGTGCCGGGGCGGCGCATGTACCGCACCGGCGATCTGGTGCGCCGGCTCCCGCACGGCGGCTTCGGCTACCTGGGCCGGGCCGACGATCAGGTGAAGGTGCGCGGCTACCGCATCGAGATCGGCGAGATCGAGACGGCGCTGCGGCGACTGCCCGGCGTGGACACCGCCGCCGTCACCGTGGTGCGCCGCGCGGGCGGCGCGAGCCTGGTCGGCTTCGTGGTGGGCGAGACCGGGCGCACCGTCGATCCGCTCCGGCTGCGTGTCGCGCTGTCGGAACGCCTGCCCGCGTACATGATTCCCGCGCGCATCATCATGCTTCCGCGGCTGCCCGTGAACGCCAACGGCAAGCTCGACGGGCACGAACTCGCCCGCCGCGCGGAGGAGGCGCTCGCCGATACCGGTTCGGGCACCGCGCCGCGCACCCCGACCGAGAAGGACCTCGGCGAGGTGCTGGCCGAGCTCTTCGACGGCCGCACCCCCGGACTCGACGACGACTTCTTCGCCCTGGGCGTGGACAGCATCGTCGCCATCTCCCTGGTCAACAAGGCCCGCCGCCGCGGACTGTCGCTGACCCCGCGAATGGTCCTGGCCACCCCCACGATTCGCGAGCTGGCCGCGGCCCTCGACAGCGCCGGCCCGGTCGCCACCGCGGCCGACGCCGCCGACTACGGCGACATCCTGCCGCTCCCGGTCGTGTCCTGGATGTACGAGTACGGCGGCTACCGCCGCTTCACCCAGACCGCACTGCTGAACCTGCCCAACGGCATTCGGCGCGACGGGCTGGAAGCCTCGCTGCAAGTCCTGCTCGACGGCTACGACACCCTGCGTTCGCGGCTGACCGACACCCCCGACGGTCCGCGGTTGGTCACGCGCGCGCCGGGTTCGGTCCAAGCGGCCGAAATCCTCACGCAGGTAACCGAACCGGCGGATCTCGGCGCTGCGGTGCACAGTGCCGCCCGTACCGCCATGGACGAAATCGACCCGCGCACCGGCGATATGGTGCGCGCCGTCTGGTTCACCGGCGGCGGTCACGACGATGTCCTCCTCCTGACCATCCACCACCTGGCCGTGGACGTGGTCTCCTGGCATCTCCTGCTGGCAGCCCTGACCGACGCCTGGACCCGGCTCGAATCCGGCCGGCAGCCGGTGGCGCTCCCGGAATCCACGTCATACCGCGAGTTCTCGCGCCTGATGTGGCAGCGCGCCGCCGCCCCGGAGGTGCTCGCCCAGCGCGACTACTGGACGACCCAGCTCGCCGCCGCCGATCCCGCTGTGGGCCACCGGGTTCCGGACCCGCGCACCGACACCTGGTCCTCCCTGCGCGTCGCCACCGCGGTCACCCCCGTGAACATCACCGAACGCATCCTGGCCACGCTGACCCGCGAGGAGGGCGTCCGCGAATTCCTCCTCACGGCGCTCACCATGACCATGGCGAGCTGGCGCCGCGAACGCGATCAGGATCCGTCCACCGGGGCCCTCATCGCCCTGGAGGGCCACGGCCGCGCCGACGACGTACTGCACACCGACACCTCGAACACCCTCGGCTGGTTCACGAGCGTGTTCCCCGTCCGCCTCGGCGCGGGCGAGCCCGTCGACATCGACCGCGCCGAATCGGACCCGAACGCCGCACGCGCACTGCTCGATTCCGTCACCGCCCACCTGTCGGCCATCCCGAACCAGGGCCTGGACTACGGCCTGCTCCGCTACGTGAACCACACCCCGGACCTGGTCGCCGCCCCGCAACCCCAGATCGAATTCAACTACCTGGGCCGAGTCGACCTCAGCGGCCGGCAGCCGGATTCCTGGTCCCTGTGCACCGGCCCGCTCAACGACGCCCTGCCCCTCGACCCGGAACCCGACCTGCCCCTGCGCTACGCCCTCGACGTCATCGCCGGCATCGGCACCACCCCCGAAGGCCCCCAGCTGACCACGAACTGGCGCTGGAGCGACGCCTTGTTCACCGCATCGGAGGCCGCCCGCCTCACCACACTCTGGACCCGCAGCCTCGCCGCGCTGGCCGCGGCCCTCTAGTCCCGGCCAGATCCTGGACAGACGATCACCGGGAACTGGTGGCGGCATTCGCCGAGTAGCCTCCGCCACCAGTTCCCGGTCGCCGTCGTTTCAGATCAATGGGTGATGAGTTCCCAGCCGTCGGGGAGGTTGGAGGCGGTGATTCGGTCGCCTTCCGCGGCCAGGTCGAGGACGGCCCCGCCGAGGCGGAGGTCGGTGAGCTCGACCCTGCCCCAGCGGGCGGGGAGGTGGGGGAGGACCGTGAGCCTGCGGTGCGGGACGTCCGGGTCGAGGCCGAGGAAGGAACGGACCAGCAGCAGGGGTGCGGCGCTGGCCCACGCCTGCGGGGAGCACGACGTCGGATAGGGGACCGGGGCGGCGAACTTGGAACGGGGGAAGCCGCAGAACAATTCGGGGAGTCGGCCGCCGAAGGCGCCGGCCGCGTCGAGCAGGCCGTCGGACAGGCGGGTGGCCAGTTCGATGGCGCCGGGGATGTGGCGGTAGCGGAGCAGGCCCGCCACCGCGATGGCGGTGTCGTGCGGCCAGACCGAGCCATTGTGGTAGCTCATGGGGTTGTAGGCGCCCATGCGGGAGGACAGGGTGCGCAGGCCGAAACCGGTGTCCATATCCGGGGTGGACAGGTGGGTGATGACTTCGGCGGCGTGCTCGTCGGTAATGATGCCCGACCACAGACAGTGGCCGATATTGCTGGTCAGGGCATCGAGGCGGCGCTTGTTCGCATCGAGAGCGACGGCGAACCAACCTCTTTCGGGCAGCCAGAAGGCCTCGGTGAACTTGGTGCGGAGTTCGGCGGCGCGATCGCGCAGATAACCCGCGGTGGTGGGGTCGCCGAATTCCTCGGCGAGATCGGCGCGCGATTGCAGCGCCGCGTAGACATAGCCCTGCACCTCGCACAGCGCGATGGGCGGTTCGGGCAGATGGCCGGCGGCGTCGTTGATGCCGTCGAAGCTGTCCTTCCAGCCCTGGTTGATGAGACCCCGGTCGGTGGCGCGGCGGTATTCGACGAACCCGTCGCCGTCGCGGTCGCCGTAATCGGAGATCCAGTTCAGCGCGGCGTCGGCGGCGGGCAGCAGCGCCCGGACCGCCTCCTTGTCCGCGCCCCAGCGCCGCGCCTGCGCCAGCAGCATGACGAAAAGCGGTGTGGCGTCGATGGTTCCGTAATAGGTCTCGCCGCCGAGCACCGCGCCGCTGGCGGGGCCGCGGCGCATTTCGTGCATGATGCGGCCGGGCTCCTCCTCGGTCATCGGATCGACCCGCGTCCCCTGCATCTCCGCGAGCTGCTGCAGCGTGCCCACGGCCAGGTTCACATCCAGCGGCAGCGCCATCCAGGCGGTGAGCAGGCTGTCGCGGCCGAAGAGCGTCATGAACCAGGGCGCGCCGGCCGCCACGAACGGTCTGCCGCCGCGCGCGTCGTCGTGAATCTGCAAGGCGCCCAGATCACTTTCGGTGCGCTGCAGCACCGCGGCCAGTTTCGGATCGGTGGCGGTGATATTGGTGGCGGTATCGCGCCACGCCGCGATCTTGCGGCTCGGTGCGCTCGAGTCGATGTGCTCACCGGGCCGCAGCTGCGAGTGGATGGGCTGATTGCCCAGCGTCGGATGCGCCACGATCTCGGTGTGCCAGCTGCCCCCGGCGGGGACCACGGCCCGCCAGGACAGCGAACCCGGCAGCACCACCGGCATTTCCGAGGACGACACCGCCAGCCCGCGCGCCCGATCGGACCGGTCGTTGAGCAGCAGCTCCACATCCGCGACCAGCATTTCGGCGCGGGCATTGCCGCTGCGGCCCTCCTTGACCGCGAACAGGTCCACGAAATCGGCGTCCACATGCAATTGCAGATCCACGGCCGTGGTTTCGCGGCCGAGGTTCTCGACGGTGATGGTCTCCCGCAGCCCGTCGGCGACCAGGCGCTCCCGGACGATCAATACCGAACTGTCAGCTGCGCCGGCCCGTGGTGGCCGGCGCAATATGAACCGGGCGTGGAAAGCCTCCGGGTTCAATACCGACAGCGGCTCCGGCCGCTGCCCGTCCAGGCGCAGTTCCCAGCGGGACAGCACGCGCGCATCCCGGTAGAACAACCCGTACGGAGTTCCCGGCTCGACATCGCCGAGCCGGTCGGACAGGCAGAATGTGCTGCCCTCCACCAGGGTGACCGCGCCACCGACCCCACCGAGGGTCGACGGTTCACCACTGTTGAGAGCGGCCGGAGCCTCACCGTTCATGCAGTGCCTTCCTCCCTCACGCCCGTCTCCGGATCGCATTCGTCGGCGGACGCGAAACCTGTTGCATTACTGACAGTTCCGGCGCAACCGGGCAAATGTGCCTCGACCGCGCTTCCCGACAGCGGAACCTCCCCGAGGATGGGTGCGGCCGCACTGTCGGGAACAGTTGTACGGCCCAGTGTGAGGCCTTCTCCGGTCAAGGCCGGTGGATCGGCGATGTGTCCGGTTACCGCATCCAAGGTGAGGTCCGATACCGACTCCGCAATATCGGCAACCACTTCGGCGACCGGACCCAGCGGTGGTCCGGCGGGGGCGGGCACCCGGTTGGGCACGGGTCCCGACGCGCGTGTCGGGTTTGCTCCGGTTGCCCGGATCGCACCGGAACCCGATCCACGCTTACGACCCTTTCCGCCGCGCGTCGCGTTCCCCGGTGTCCGGCCCGCGGCTTTTCCCCGAGTCGCCGGAGTTCCCGGCGTACGCCCGACTCCCCGGGCGGTGCCGGTGGTCGCGGTGGCCCGCCCGGGCCCGGTCCCCGCGGCCCGCGTGGGCTGCGGGGCCGCTGGGTGCACGGGCGCACCAGGCCAGGTGTGGATGGTGATGCGACCGCCCCGCCGCGGCCGGCGAGTGCGCAGGACGGTGCGATAGATCTCCTCGTACCCGCGGCCGAGGGTGTCCGCGCCGAAGTGCGCGATCACGTGCTCACGCATGACCTGCGGGTCGTAGTCCTGGACTTCCTTGATGGCCGCGGGTAACTCGTCCGGATCGTCGCAGATGCGGCCGGTGACGCCGTCGAGGATCACCTCGGACACGGCCCCGCCGCGCAAGGCCACCACCGGCGTCCCGCACACCATCGCCTCGATCATCACCATGCCGAAGGGCTCCTCCCAGCGCACCGGGAACAGCAGGCATCTGGCGCCCGCCAGCAGTTCGCGCTTGGCCACGGCATCGGCCATGCCGAACATGCGGTCGTGCTCGGTGAGCAGCGGCGCGACCGAGCTGTCGAAATACCGCTTCTCCGGCGGCTCGGCGCACTTGCCGGCCAGGATCAATGGCATGCCGACGGCGTGCGCGGCCTCCAGCGCCAGATGCGGCGCCTTGTCGGCCGTGAACCGCCCCAGGAACAGCGCGTAGTCCTGTTTCACCGGCTGGAACGGCCAGTCCTCCGCGCGCAGCGCATTGTGTACCCGGCCCGCCCAATTCAGGTCGGGCGCGAGCGCGCGCTGCCGGTCGGAGATGGCCACCAGGTGCGCGTCCTCGCCGAGTTCTCGGTAGTACACGTACGGATCGCCGTCCACGGGTCCGTGCACGGTCACCACGGTCGGCAGTCCGAGTTCGCGATAGACGGGCGTATTGAGCACCCCGGCAAAGGTGTGGTCGTGTACCAGATCGAGTCCTTCGCTCGCGGCCAGTCTCTCCAGTGCGCGCCGAACCTTCAAGGCATGCACCACCTCTGGAAACGGATCGCCGAGCCGGTCGGCCTGAATGTCGTCCCACAGTGATACGAAATCGGCCTTGGTGCCGTTCACGCCCGCGCCGAGCAGCGTGACCTTGTGCCCGCGGGCCACCAGTGCGTCCACCAGATCGGCGACGACGGCCTCGACGCCGCCGTAGGCCTTGGGCGGGATGTCGAAGTACGGGGGCACCACCATGGCGATGCGAAGCTGCTGCTCAGATACCAGGCCGGGAGACGGGAATTCCGCGCTCATAGCCACTCCTTCCGGAACACAACCGTCGGCGTCCGGATGCGACGCCGATCCTCGTGGCCGGAACCGGCGGAAGATCGAAAGCGGTTGTGCCGCACTGGACCGCCCGGCTTGCCCGTCCGGAAAGAAATGGAGCGGGCAGCCGGGCAGGAAAGGTCCGACAGCACGCTCGCGGGTATGAACGCCTGGTTGATCGTCGCGCCGGCTAGTGCACTCGTCCTGGTGGCACCGCGGGATGCGATGGGTACGACGTCAGCAACGGTGGTGAGGCCGTCACCGTCGTACTCGTTCGGTGAGACCGGATGCGAACGCACCCCGAGGCGCGTCGTCGCGCTCGGCGGCCATTCGGTGATTCCAGGTTATCTCCGGAATCGTGCCGCCAGGGCGGTTCGAAATGTTTCGGAGTTTATCCGCACGAAGTTCGCTCGCAGCCACCCTGTGGTTCGCTGCGGGTACGACTTTTCGTTATCGCAGCTCAGGCGGCCGCGTAATCGACGTCCTCGTCGCCGGGGAGCAGTTCGGCCAGTTCGAGGGTTTCGGTCACTGCCGAAGTCGTTGCAACGAGCAGGGATTCGGCCACGTCGAAAACAAGCCAGCCATCGGCGGTCCAGTGCCCGCGCGCACCAGTTCGGGCCAACTGGCCGGTTTCATATGGGTCCGTGACGAATTCGCGCGCCGAACCCGCCGTCGCGACCGTCAGCGCCGCGCCGCCGAGATAGACCTCGCCGGTGACGCCGGGCGCGACCACCCGCCGCTGCTCGTCCAGCACCAGCACGCGCGCGCCCGGAATGGGCCGCACCCGCCCGGTGCCGTCCAGCGGCCCGCGGGCGGCGACGCCCGCGTATTCGGTGGCGGTATAGGCGAATCCGGCCACCGAACCCGGCGCGATACTGCGCAGCAGGCCGGAAAGGATTGCCGGGCAGTCGGTTCCGATCACATCCCAGCGGCGCACGCTCGGCAGCGTCGGCGCGGGCAGATCGGCGATGGCGGCGAGGGTGTGCGCCTCGGCCACCACATGGGTGGCGGCGCTGCTCGCGATGAGTTCGGCCAGCGCGGCCGGATCGGTGCGCTCGGCCTCGGTGGCCAGCACCAGGGTGGCGCCGTCGGCGAGGGCGGCCAGCAGTTCGACCGCGGCGTCGGCGCAGTCCCAGCGGGAGGCGAACAGCCGCACCTCGGCGGATCCGAAGGCGCGGTCGGTGGAACAGGGGCGGTGGTCGGCGACCACGGCGCGGCGGTCGTCGGCCGCGGCGGCCAGGGCGGCGGGGGTCAGCCCGATGCCGCAGCCGTCGAGGGGCAGGACCGAGCCGGTGCGCGCGGATTCGGCGATAGCGCGCAGCAGCTGTGCCAGGCCGTCCATGGAGGGCCCGGTGGCGCCGATGGCGCCGCCGTCGAGATGCCCGTAGAGCTCGGCATAGGTGCGGATGTGGCCGCCGCAGCGGACGGCCGTGCGCAGGGACGGCACGCGGCGACCGCGTTCGATCAGACCGGAGACCGCCGGAACGTCGTACAGTTCGACGCCATTGGCCCATTCGTCCACGAGTCGATGCTGCTCGACGCCGGACAGAGGTTCCCGCACCACGCTCTCCATCGCTCTCACCCCCGTACAACAACTTATGCAACCCTAACCTAACAGGGCGAGATCACGATAGCCCGCCCCATCCGGGATCGAACGCGCCACACCGTTCCGCCAGGTCGGCGCATATTAGGCTAGGCTCACCTCCCGCTCGTGCCGGATCGGAACGGGCAGCTCTGAGAAGGAGAGGGTCAACGATGAAGTCGGTCCGCAACGCACGCGGCTGGACCCGGGCGGCCGTGGCCGTCCTCGCGGGTGTGCTCACCCTCGGAATCGCGGCCTGCGGGTCCGCCTCCGATGAGCCCGCCGGCGGCGGCGAACCCGTCACCATCGCGCACGCCCTGGGCGAGACCACCATTACCGGGGTGCCCGAACGCATTGTGGCGCTGGGCAATCAGTGGCTCGACGCGGTGCAGGCGCTGGGCGTCACGCCGGTCGGCTACATCGACAACATCTCCGTGCTCAGCAAGAGCGCCGCGCCGTGGGAGCCCGGATCCCTGAAGTCGGCCAAGGCCCTCGACACCACCGGCAGCCTGCCCGAGCAGATCGCGGCCCTGAACCCGGATCTCATCCTGGCCGACGCCTTCATCGCCGACGCCAAGACCTACGCGGACCTATCGCAGGTCGCGCCCACCATTCCGGGCCTGACCAAGGAAGCCGTCACGCCGTGGGCGGACCAGGTCGCGGCCATGGGCAAGGTGCTGCACAAGACCGCCGAGGCCGACAAGCTGGTCGGCGACCTGAACGCCCGCATCGACGGCATCGCGCAGAAGTACCCGGGCATCAAGGGCAAGACCTTCATCAGCAGCTGGCTGGCCGGGCCCACCCAGCTCATGGTCCTCACCGATCCGAACGACGGCTCCAGCCGCCTGTTCACTCAGCTGGGCATGACCATTCCGCAGTCGCTGGTCGCCCAGGGCGGCGCCGGCGGCCGGCTCGCGCTCTCGCCCGAGCGCCTCGACGAGCTGAACTCCGATCTGCTGCTGGCCGGCTACTCGCCCGGCCAGGACGAAAAGTACCGCCGGCTCCCGGGATACAACGATCTCCCCGCGGTGCAGAAGAACGCCGTCGTCTTCCTGACCGTCCAGGAGATCAGCGCCGTCAACCAGCCGACCCCGCTGGCCCTGCCCTACATTCTGGACAAGCTGGAACCGGCGATCGCCAACGCGGCCAAGTAATTCCGACCCACTCAGATTCGAAGGACCGCAGTTGTCGTCCCACGCCCAGACCCGCTACGCCCTGCGTCCCGGCGTCACCTGCCTGACCATCCCCGGCGGGGCGGTACTGCTGAACCCGCCGCACAACGAGAAGCTGACGGGACTGGCGCCCGCCCAGATTCAGGCGCTAAAGACCCTCAACCGCGGTCCTTCGACTCTCTCGGAAATGACCGGCGGGACCGAATCCGCCGAAGTCGCAACCCTTCTCGACCGGCTCGCCGCCGGCGGCTGGCTCACCCGCACCATCCGCGACGGCGATCGCGACCTCTACACGGTGCGTCCCTTCGCGACCCCGCCCGCCGTCCCGGCGGGTTCCGCGTCGACCGCTGTCCTCTCGAAATTCACGGTGATCCACCGGGATTCGGAGGGCCTGGTGCTGGAGCACCCCACCTCCTGGTGCGACCTGCGCATCCACGATCCCCGCCTGCTCGCCTTGGCCGCCGGTTCCACCCCCTCGGAACTGGGCCTGTCCGAAGAGATCTCGGCCCAGCTGGCCGCCGACCTCCACCGCGGCGGCTTCACCGCCGACCTCGCCACCGAGGACCACACCTTCACCACCCGCAGCTGGACCCCCTCCGATCTGTGGTTCCACCGCCGCAGCACCCTGGGCCCCCGCGTCCTCACCTGGGACCACTTCGGCCCCACCAAATGGGCGAAGGACGCCTTTCCCCCGCCGCCTGCGCGCAAGCCCGCCTACTCGAGCGAGCCACTGGCCCTCCCGACGCCGGATCTCGAGACCCTCCGCATCGCGGACCCCAGCCTGACCGCCGTCCTCGAGGACCGCCGCTCCACCCGCGCCTTCGACGAAGCCAATCCGATCACCCTGGCTCAGCTGGCCGAACTCCTCTACCGCACCGCCCGCACCCGCTCGGTCGAAACCACCCCCGATGGCGACGAATTGCCTTCCCGCCCCTACCCCTCCGGCGGCAGCGTCCACGAACTGGAGCTCTACCCCGTGGTCCGCCACGTCGCGGGCATGGCCCCCGGCATGTACCACTACGACTCCTTCGACCACGCCCTGCGCCCGGTCGCCCCCGCCGATTCCCCCGCGGTCCAGCGCCTCCTGAAAACCACCTCCGCCACCCTCGCCGAAGCCGCCGAACCCCAAGTGGTCCTCCTCATGGGCGCCCGCGCCGGCCGGGTCATGTGGTCCTACGAAGGCGTCCCCTACGCCAACATCCTCAAACACGTAGGCGTCCTCATGCAGACCCTCTACCTCGCCGCCACCGCCATGGGCCTGGGCGCAGTAGCCCAGGGCTTCAGCGACACCGCCGCCTTCACCGCCGCCACCGGCGTCGACGAACTGGAGGAATGCAACGTCGGCAGCATGATCATCGGCACCCCCGCCCGCTGACCCCTCCCGGGCGGAGTGGCCGAATGTCACACCCGGCTGGAAACATCACCGGTATGACGGCGAATGGGGACGATGTTCGCGCAGTTGCGCTCTCGCTACCGGAAACCCGGGAACTGCTGGAGTGGAACATGCCCACCTTCCGGGTGAAGGGAAAGCTCTTCCTGACCCTCCCCGAGAGCGAGACCTCCATGGCGGTCCGCTGCCCGATCGCCGACCGCGACGAACTGGTCCGATCCGAACCCCACAAGTTCTGGATCGCCACCCACGAGGCGTACAACGCGTGGGTGCGAGTCCGCCTGGCAACCCTCGACGACCGAGAAGAACTGGAAGCCATCATCCTGGACTCCTGGCGCCAGGCCGCGCCCCGGCAGCTCGTGGAGGAACACGCGGCGGACGGATCCGCCGGGTGAGTCGCACGAGCTGTCGCTGGGCCGGTTTCCTCAGAAGGTGATGCGCTGGTCCTCGGGCAGGAAGAGCTTGTCGCCTTCTTTCACGCCGAAGGCGGTGTAGAACTCCGCCAGATTGCGGACCACCTGGTTGGCGCGGAATTCGTTGGGGGCGTGCGTGTCGTTGGCCAGCAGATTCTCGGCGTACTCCGGGGTGGACTTGTCGCGCCAGTTGCGGGCCCAGGATTGGAACAGGGGTACGTAGTCCGGATTGTCCACGCCGCGGCGCTTTTCGGAGAGGCGGAAGGCGGCGAGGGACATTTGCAGGCCGCGGACGTCGGCCACGTTTTCGCCGAGGGTGAGCCGGCCGTCGACGTGCTTGTCAGGGGCCAGCCCTTCCGGTACCAGCGCCTCGTACTGACCGACGAGGTTCTTGGTGCGGGTTTCGAAGGCGGCGCGGTCCTCGGGGGTCCACCAGTCCTTCAGGTTGCCGTCCGCGTCGTAGCGTGAGCCTTGATCGTCGAAGCCGTGGCCGATCTCGTGGCCGATGACCGCGCCGCCGGCGCCGAAGTTGACGGCGGACTGGGCGTCCTTGTCGAAGAACGGCGGCTGCAGGAAGGCCGCGGGGAAGCTGATCTCGTTGTTGACCGAGGAGTAGAAGGCGTTGACGGTCTGCGGGGGTGAACCCCATTCGGACTTGTCGACCGGCTTGCCGAGCCGATCCAGCGCGCGTTTGGTCTCGAAAGCGTTGACGGCGCGCAGGGATTCGATCAGGCGGCCGCGGGTGATCTGCAGACCGGAGTAGTCCTCCCACGTGTCCGGATAGCCGATCTTGGCGACCATCTTGTCGAGCTTGGCCAGGGCGGCATCGCGGGTGTGCTGGGTCATCCAGGTGGAATTGCGGAAGTTCTCCGCATAGACGGCCTTCAGGTCGGCCACCATCTCCAGCGCGCGCTGTTTGGCCTCGGGCGGGAAGTGCTTGTCCACGTACAGCTTTCCGAGCTGCTCGCCGAGGTTCTCGTTGACGGTGGATACCGCGCCCTTCCAGCGTTCCGGACGCTGCTCGAGGCCGTTCATGATGGTGCCGAAGAACTCGAAGTTCGCATCGGAGATGGACTTCGGCAGGAACCGGGCGAAATCCCGCACCAGATACAGCTTCAGGTAGTCCCGCCACACGGCGATATCCACGTCGTGCCACAGGCCGCCCGCGTGGGTGAGATACGAGGGCTGGCGCACGATCACCGTGTCGAACAGGCTCTTGGGGCGGTCGGTATTGCCCAGCAGCCACGGATCCCAATCGAATTGCGGGGCGAGCGAGGTCATCTCGGCCCAGGACATCTTGTTGTAGGTGGCCTCGGAATCACGCAGCTTGACCCGGTCCCAGAATCCGGCGGCGATGCGGGTCTCCAGCTCGTGCACCCGCGCGGCCATGGCGACCGGATCGCTGAAGCCCGCTCCGGCGGCGATCTTCTCCAGGTAGGTCTTGTAGGCGGCGAGCTTGTCGGCGTATTCCGGCTTGCGGTAGTACTGCTCGCCCAACCCGATGCCGGACTGACCGACCGAAGGGATGTAGGCGCTGGAGTTCTTCTGGTCGATGCTGATGCCCAGCCCGATGACGCCGCCGATCGGCAGCGTGGCCATTACCTTCGCCAGTTCCGCCTTGTCCGCGGCCTTGTCGACGAGCGTGAACAGGTCGGCCAGCGGTGTCACGCCGAGCTTCTCGATCTCGTCGAGATCCAGCCGCGCGTCGTACAGATCGCGGATCTGCTGTGCCTCGCTACCGGATTCGGGATCGGAGATGCCCTCGATGATCTCCTTCAACTGGAGTTCGACCCGGTCGCCGACCTCGTCGAAGGTTCCGAAGGTGACCTTGTCGGCGGGCAGCTGATACTCCTGCAGCCACTTGCCGTTGACATGCCGGTACAGATCGTCCTGCGGCCGGACGGCCGGATCCGAGCCCGACATATCGGGCCCGGCCAATGGTTTCGTGGTCGTCGAGCCGTCCGTCTCGTCCTTGGCGCACGACACCAGCAGGGCGGCGGCGGGCGTGAGCCCGAGCGCCACCAGGAAGGCGCGGCGGTCGAAACGGACCGGACCCGACGAAGTCACGAGAACCCCTCTCTGAAGATGCGGCGGCGCCGCACCAGGCATGACTGGCTGGAACGAGGCTACCCACAGAACTCAGAGAGTGACGCGCTGATCCGGCGGCAGGTACTCCTTGTCGCCCGCTGCGACCCCGAATGTCGCGTAGAACTGTTCGATATTGCGGACCACCTGGTTGCAGCGGAATTCGCCGGGGGAGTGGGGGTCTCCCTGCAACTGCTGTTCCAGGGATTCCGGGGTTTGCTGGATGCGCCAGATCCGGCCCCAGGATTCGAACACGGGGTGCAGATCGGGATTGTCCGTGCCATTGCGCTTCTCGGCGATGGCGTAGGCGGACAGCGCGATGCCGAGGCCGCGCAGATCGGCCAGGTTCTCACCGACGGTGAGAGCGCCGTTGACGTGGTCGTTCGACGGGAGACCGGTCGGCACCAGGGCGTCGTACTGAGCGATGAGCTGTTTGGTCTTGGTGTCGAACGCGGCTCGGTCCTCCGGGGTCCACCAGTCCTTCAGATTGCCGTCGCCGTCGTACATCGAACCCTGATCGTCGAAGCCGTGGCCGATCTCGTGGCCGATGACGCCGCCGATGCCGCCGTAGTTCACCGCGGCCTGCGCATCGGCGGCGAAGAACGGGGCCTGCAGAATCCCGGCGGGGAAGACGATTTCGTTGCGCGTCGGGTCGTAATAGGCGTTGACGGTTTGCGGCGGCATGCCCCATTCGGTTTTGTCCACCGGCTCGCCGAGTTTGCCGAACATGCGCTTGGCATTGAAAGTCTGCACGGCTATCAGGGATTCGAGCAGTTTGCCGCGGGTGATGGCGAGGCCGGAGTAGTCCTCCCACTTGTCCGGATACCCGATCTTGGTGTCGATCTTGCCGAGTTTCACGATCGCGGCGTCGCGGGTGGCGGGTGACATCCAGGCCGAATTCTCGAAATCCGCGCGATAGGCCGCCATCAGATCGGCCACCAGCGCCTGCACGGCTTCCTTGGAATCGGCCGGGAAGTACTGCGCCACATACTCTTTGCCGAGCAACTCGCCGATATTGGCGTTGACGGTGTCGATGGCGGACTTCCACCGCTCCGGGCGTTGCTCGAGCCCGTTGAGCATCTTGTCGTAGAACTCGAACTGCGCGTCGGCGATGGCGCCCGGCAGATAGTTCGCCCAGCTGCGCACCAGATCCAGCCGCAGGTAATCGCGCCAGGTGTCGATGTCCACCTCGCCCCACAGCCCGGCGGCCGACGTCACATACGAGGGCTGCCGCACCAGCACGGAACCGAACAGCTCACGGGGCCGGTCCGTCTGCCCGGCAAGCCACTGATCCCATTCGAATTGGGTTCCCAGCGCGGTCAATTCGGTCCAGGACAGCTTGTTGTAGCCGGCCTGCGGATCCCGTAGTCGCACGTTGTCCCAGAACCCGGCGGCGATCCGCTTCTCCAGATCCAGCACTCGCTGCGCCATCCCGGCCGGATCGGCGAAGCCCGCCCCGGTGGCGATGCGCTCCAGGAAGGTCTTGTACCCCTCGACAATCTCGGCGAACTGCGGATCTCGGTAGTACTGCTCGTCCAGCCCCAGCCCGGACTGATTGATCTGCGCGATGTTCCGGCTCGCGTCCCGATCGTCCACCCCGACGAACAGCCCGAATATCCCGGACAGCGGCAGCGCGCCCATGGCGTTCGCGAGCTCCGGCTTGCCGGCGGCGGCATCGATCCGCGCCAGCTGATCCCGCAGCGGCGTCATCCCCAGCTTGTCGACCTCGGCGGAGTCCATATACCCGTCGTAGAGATCGCGGATCTTCTGCGCGTCGGTCCCGTCCTTCGGGTCGTGAATCCCTTCCACGATCCCGTGCAGCTGCTGCTGCGTCCGCTCCTCGACCTCGGCGAAGGTGCCGTAGGAGGTCTTGTCCGGCGGCAGCTTGTAGTTGTCCAGCCACTTGCCGTTGACGTAGCGGTACAGGTCGTCCTGGGGCCGCACCCCCGGATCCGAGCCGGACATGTCGGGGCCGCTGAGCTGCCTCGGCTTGTCCGGTGAACAGGCCGGCGCCAATGCGACGAGTGGAACGAGGCCCAGGGCCTTCAGTAGAGTACGGCGGTCGGTGACGATGCGACCTACAGCAGGAGCGTGCGAACGCTCGGTCAACGCGGATCTCCTCTGACGGATATCGGATGTTGCTCTGACGTAGCTCTGATGTTCGACTAGCTCGCGCCGACGCTAATGGACCCGGCTGAGGAATCGCTGAATCCGCCGCGGTGCGCCCCGCGGATCCGCCCGCGGGTGACTCTGCCCACCCTGATTTGGGCGCCACCTGCGGTTTCGCTACACTAGACCGGTTGCCTGCGGGAGCTGTACCCGCGATCCGGCCGCGAACCCACAGTGGTTGATCATCTCTGATGTTCCGAAAACCGCTGGCAGGCGCGCGTTTGGGTGGCAACTGACCATGCCCGTCGGGTCGGCAATCCGGCGTGCATTACGTCCAGGTCTAGGAGGAGCTGAAGTGATTCAGCAGGAGTCGCGACTGCGCGTCGCCGACAACACGGGTGCGAAGGAAATCCTCTGCATCCGCGTGCTCGGTGGTTCGGCGCGTCGCTATGCCGGTATCGGCGATGTCATCGTCGCCACCGTGAAGGACGCCATCCCCGGCGGCAACGTCAAGAAGGGCGATGTCGTCAAGGCTGTCGTCGTGCGCACCACCAAGGAGCGCCGCCGTCCGGATGGTTCCTACATCCGTTTCGACGAGAACGCCGCGGTGCTGATCAAGGCGGACAACGATCCGCGCGGCACCCGCATCTTCGGCCCCGTCGGCCGTGAACTGCGCGACAAGCGCTTCATGAAGATCGTTTCGCTGGCTCCGGAGGTGCTCTGACCATGAAGGTGCACAAGGGCGACACGGTCATCGTCATCTCGGGCAAGGACAAGGGCGCGAAGGGCAAGGTCATTCAGGCCTTCCCCGCGACCGGCAAGGTCCTGGTCGAGGGCGTGAACCGCATCAAGAAGCACGTCGCGAACTCCGCGAACCAGCGTGGCGCCAGCTCCGGCGGCATCGTCACCCAGGAAGCGCCGATCCAGGCCTCCAACGTGATGGTCGTCGATTCGGACGGCAAGCCGACCCGCGTGGGCTACCGCACCGACGAGAACGGCAAGCGGGTCCGCATCTCCCGTCGCAACGGGAAGGACATCTGAGATGACTTCGACTGAGAACAAGGTGCAGCCGCGCCTGAAGGCGCGCTACCGCGCCGAGATCAAGGACGCGCTGCAGAGCGAGTTCAACTACGACAACGTGATGCAGATCCCGGGTGTCGTGAAGGTCGTCGTGAACATGGGTGTCGGCGACGCCGCCCGTGACGCGAAGCTGATCAACGGCGCGGTCGCCGACCTCACCCTGATCACCGGCCAGAAGCCCGAGATCCGCAAGGCCACCAAGTCCATCGCGCAGTTCAAGCTGCGTGAGGGCATGCCGATCGGCGCCAAGGTCACCCTGCGCGGCGATCGCATGTGGGAGTTCCTGGATCGCCTGATCTCCATCGCGCTGCCCCGTATCCGCGACTTCCGCGGCCTGTCGCCGAAGCAGTTCGACGGCAACGGCAACTACACCTTCGGTCTCTCGGAGCAGTCGATGTTCCACGAGATCGACGTGGACAAGATCGACCGTCCGCGGGGTATGGACATCACCGTGGTGACCACCGCGACCAACAACGAAGAAGGCCGCGCGCTGCTGAAGCACCTCGGCTTCCCGTTCAAGGAGAACTGAGCAGATGGCTAAGAAGGCTCTGATCAACAAGGCCAACGCCAAGCCGAAGTTCGCGGTGCGGGCCTACACCCGTTGCCAGCGCTGCGGCCGGCCGCACGCGGTCTACCGCAAGTTCGGCCTGTGCCGCGTGTGCCTGCGCGAGATGGCTCACCGCGGTGAGCTGCCGGGCGTGCACAAGTCCTCCTGGTAAGTCCCCCCAAGACTTTTCGATGTCCCGGCCACCCGTTACGCGGCCGGGCCATTGGAGAAGAAACGGTTCTCCGGGTAACCGGGGAGCACAAACCCCACTTCGTTGTAGGCCCACGACCGCTCCTGAGAACGGTGCTGAATGGGAACCGCGGCGAGAAAGGTAAACGGTCAAAAACATGACCATGACTGATCCCATCGCAGACTTCTTGACCCGTCTGCGCAACGCCAACTCGGCGTACCACGATCAGGTGAAGGCTCCGCACTCGAAGCTCAAGGCGAACATCGCCGAGATCCTCAAGCGCGAGGGCTACATCGCCGACTACCGCACCGAAGACGCGGCCGTCGGCAAGACCCTGATCGTCGACCTGAAGTACGGCCCCAGCCGTGAGCGCTCCCTGCAGGGCGTGCGTCGCGTCTCGAAGCCGGGTCTGCGTGTGTACGCGAAGTCCACCAACCTGCCCAAGGTGCTGGGTGGCCTCGGCGTGGCGATCATCTCCACGTCCAAGGGCCTGCTCACGGACCGTCAGGCCAAGCAGCAGAGTGTGGGCGGGGAAGTCCTCGCCTACGTCTGGTAAGGGAGGTAGGAACAATGTCGCGTATCGGTAAGAAGCCGATTCCGGTTCCCGCCGGCGTCGAGGTGACCATCGACGGCCAGAACGTCGCGGTCAAGGGTCCCAAGGGCACCCTGTCGCACGTGGTCGCGGAGCCGATCACCATCAACAAGGCCGAGAACGGTGAGCTCGAGGTCGTTCGCCCGAACGACGAGCGTGGCAACCGCTCCCTGCACGGCCTGACCCGCACCCTGATCAACAACATGATCATCGGTGTCACGCAGGGCTACGAGAAGAAGATGGAAATCTTCGGCGTCGGTTACCGCGTGCAGCAGAAGGGCTCGGACCTGGAGTTCGCGCTCGGCTACAGCCACCCGGTTCCGGTCGTTGCCCCCGAGGGCATCACCTTCAAGGTCGAGGCGCCCACCAAGTTCTCGGTGTCCGGCATCGACAAGCAGGCGGTCGGTCAGATCGCCGCGGTCATCCACGGCCTGCGCAAGCCCGACCCGTACAAGGGCAAGGGCATCCGCTACGCCGGTGAGGTCGTTCGCCGCAAGGTCGGAAAGACGGGTAAGTAAGCCATGGCACAGACTGAGAATCAGAAGGCCAAGCGCAAGCCGCTCGGCAAGGATGTTTCGACCGCGCGTCGTCTGTCGAAGACGCGTCGTCACTTCCGTCTGCGCAAGAAGATCGTCGGAACCCCGGAGCGTCCGCGCCTGGTGGTCAACCGTTCCTCGCGCCACCTGCACGCCCAGCTGATCGACGACTCCGCCGGCAAGACCATTGCCGCCGCGTCGTCCATCGAGGCCGATGTGCGTGCGCTCGAGGGTGACAAGTCCGCCAAGGGCGCCAAGGTCGGCGAGCTCATCGCCGCCCGCGCCAAGGCTGCCGGCATCGAGGCGGTCGTGTTCGACCGTGGTGGTCACGACTACCACGGCCGCATCGCGGCGCTGGCCGATGCCGCTCGCGAAGGTGGGCTGAAGTTCTGATGATCAACACTGCGAATGGAAGGAACGTCTGATGCCGGGACGTCAGCGGCGTGACGGCGGAAACGGTCCCGCCGGACAGAATGGCAGCAATGATCGTGACGGAGGCCGCGGCGGACGCCGTGGCGATCGTCGCGACCAGCAGCAGGCCGAGAAGACCAATCAGCTCGAGCGCGTCGTCGCCATCAACCGCGTCTCCAAGGTCGTGAAGGGTGGTCGTCGCTTCAGCTTCACCGCCCTCGTGATCGTCGGTGACGGCAACGGTCTGGTCGGCGTCGGCTACGGCAAGGCCAAGGAAGTTCCCGCGGCCATCCAGAAGGGCGTCGAAGAGGCTCGCAAGAACTTCTTCCGCGTCCCGATGATCGGCTCCACCGTCACCCACCCGGTTCAGGGTGAGGCGGCGGCCGGTGTGGTCATGCTGCGTCCGGCCTCGCCGGGTACCGGTGTGATCGCCGGTGGCGCGTGCCGTGCCGTGCTGGAATGCGCCGGCATCCATGATGTTCTGGCCAAGTCGCTCGGTAGCGACAACGCCATCAACGTTGTGCACGCCACCGTTGCCGCTCTCAAGATGCTCCAGCGTCCCGAAGAGGTCGCCGCTCGCCGCGGTCTGCCCATCGAGGACGTGGCTCCTGCGGGCATGCTGCGCGCGCGTGCGGGACAGGGAGTCTGATATGGCACAGCTCAAGGTGACCCAGATCAAGTCCACGATCGGCGCCAAGGCGAATCAGCGGGAGTCGATGCGTACCCTCGGGCTGCGCGGTATCCGCCAGACCGTGGTTCGCGAGGACACCCCGCAGAACCGTGGCCTGATCAACGTCGTGCGCCACCTCGTTCAGGTTGAGGAGGTTTAAGGCATGACCATCAAGTTGCATCACCTGCGTCCTGCCCCCGGTGCCAAGACCGAGAAGACCCGTGTGGGTCGCGGTGAAGGCTCCAAGGGCAAGACCGCGGGCCGCGGTACCAAGGGTACGAAGGCTCGCAAGAATGTTCCGGTCCGCTTCGAGGGCGGTCAGATGCCGATTCACATGCGTCTGCCCAAGCTCAAGGGCTTCACCAACCCGTTCCGCACCGAGTACCAGGTCGTGAACGTGTCGGATATCGCCCGCGTGTTCCCCGAGGGCGGCACCGTCGGCAAGGCCGAGCTGGTCGCCAAGGGCCTCGTTCGCAAGAACGAGCTCGTGAAGGTGCTCGGCGAGGGCGAAATCGGTGTGGCCGTTCAGGTTTCCGCCGACAAGTTCTCCGGCTCCGCCAAGGAGAAGATCACCGCGGCCGGTGGCACTGCCACCGAACTGGCCTGACGGTAGGCTGAATAGCAGACGGCACCGGACGAGTGAAGAGCTCGTCCGGTGCCACTGTTAGAGTTCAAGTGTTGTCTGCCAACACCGTCATGGGGATCGGCGCTCTCTTATCGCTGAAGCCATGGCCCTGACCCATGTCGTTAGCCAGGAGGATGTGTGCTTTCCGCCTTCGTGTCGGCTTTCCGGACCCCGGACTTACGGCGGAAGATTCTCTTCACGCTGGGCCTGATCGCGCTCTACCGCGTAGGTGCCGCACTGCCCTCCCCGGGCGTCGACTACAAAGCAATTCAAGAATGTGTTGACCTGGTGAACGGCGGCGATTCCGCCGGCATCTACCAGCTCATCAATCTTTTCTCCGGCGGCGCGCTGCTGCAGCTTTCGGTGTTCGCGATCGGCATCATGCCCTACATCACGGCGAGCATCATTATCCAGCTGCTGACCGTCGTCATTCCGCGGTTCGAGGAACTGCGAAAAGAAGGCCAGGCGGGTCAGACCAAGATGACCCAGTACACCCGATACCTCTCGATCGCCTTGGCGGTCCTGCAGGCGACGGGCCTGGTGGCGCTCGCTGCGCGCGGTCAGCTGCTGCGCGGGTGCCCGCAGGACATCCTGGCCGACACCTCCATTTTCGGCATGATCATCATCGTGCTGGTCATGACCGCGGGCGCGGCCCTGGTCATGTGGTTCGGCGAGCAGATCACCGAGCGCGGCATCGGCAACGGCATGTCGCTGCTGATCTTCGCCGGTATCGCGGCCCGCATCCCGGCCGAGGGCAAGCTGATCTGGGACAGCGACGATTCGCGCATCAAGTTCGCGCTGGTCCTGGTGGCCGCGCTGGTCGTCATCGTCGGCGTCATCTTCGTCGAGCAGGGTCAGCGCCGGATTCCGGTGCAGTACGCCAAGCGCGTGGTGGGCCGCAAGATGTACGGCGGCTCCTCGACCTATCTGCCGTTGAAGGTGAACCAGGCCGGCGTCATCCCGGTCATCTTCGCCTCCTCGCTGCTGTACCTGCCGAACCTGCTGGCACAGCTGACGCAGAGCACCTCCGGCGATCCGGCCAAGTGGCAGGAGCTGATCCAGAAGTATCTGGTCAACCCCAGCAACCCGGTCTACGTGACGGTCTACTTCGCCCTGATCGTGTTCTTCACCTACTTCTATGTCGCGATCACCTTCAATCCCGAAGAGCGCGCGGACGAGATGAAGAAGTTCGGCGGCTTCATTCCGGGCTACCGCCCCGGCAAGCCCACCGCCGATTACCTGAACTATGTGCTCAGCCGGATCACGCTGCCCGGCTCGATCTACCTCGGCGCGGTGGCCGTGCTCCCGAACGTGTTCCTCAACATGGGCAACAACACCGGTGTGCAGAACCTGCCGTTCGGCGGCACCGCCGTGTTGATCATTGTGAGCGTCGGCCTCGATACCGTGAAACAGATCGAGAGCCAGTTGATGAACCGAAACTACGAAGGGTTCCTGAAGTGAGACTCGTACTGCTCGGACCGCCCGGCGCCGGTAAAGGCACCCAGGCCGAACTGTTGTCGGAAAAGCTCGGTGTTCCGCACATCTCCACCGGGAACCTCTTCCGCACCAACATTGCCGAGAAGACCGCGCTCGGGCTCGAGGCGCAGCAGTACCTGGATGCCGGCAACCTGGTGCCCTCCGAGGTCACCAACCGCATGGTCGAGGCCCGCATCGCCGAGCCGGACGCCACCAACGGCTTCATTCTCGACGGCTACCCGCGCACGGTCGACCAGGCCGAGGCGCTGGAGAAGATGCTCAAGGATCAGGGCCGCGCGCTCGACGCCGCGCTCTGCTTCGTGGTGCCCGAGGACGTGCTGGTGGAGCGCATGCTCTCGCGCGGCCGCGGCGACGACACCGAAGAGGTCATCCGCAACCGCATGCGCGTCTACCGCGAGGAGACCGAACCGCTGCTCGATCACTACGACGGTCTCGTGGTGACGGTCGACGGCGTCGCCGAGGTGGACGAGGTCAATGCGCGGGCGCTGAAAGCCCTGGGTCGCTGAATGGTCTTCGGCCGCAAGAGCAAGAAGGTGGTGCCCTTCCGCACCGCCGGTGAACTGGACGCCATGGCGGCGGCCGGCGCTGTCGTGGGCCGCGCCCTGGTGGCGGTGCGCGCCGCCGCCAAGCCGGGCGTCTCGACCCTGGAACTCGACGAGGTCGCCGAGCAGGTGATCCGCGAGGCCGGTGCGGTCCCGTCGTTCAAGGGCTACCACGGCTTCCCGGGTTCGATCTGCTCCTCGGTCAACGACCGCGTGGTCCACGGCATCCCGTCCAAGGACGATGTGCTCGCCGAGGGCGACCTGGTCTCCATCGACTGCGGCGCCATTCTCGAAGGCTGGCACGGTGATTCGGCCTGGACCTTCGGCGTCGGCACGATCATCGAGGCCGATCGGCTGCTGAGCGAGGCCACCAAGCTGTCCATGGAGGCCGGTATCGCCGCCATGCTGCCCGGCAACCGGCTGACCGATGTCTCGCACGCCATCGAGCTGGGCACCCGGGCCGCCGAGGCCGAGCACGGCCGCGCCTACGGCATTGTCGACGGCTACGGCGGGCACGCCATCGGCCGCGAGATGCACATGGATCCGTTCCTGCCGAACGAGGGCAAGCCGGGCAAGGGCCCGGAGCTGCGCGTCGGCTCGGTGCTGGCCATCGAGCCCATGCTCACCCTCGGCACCACGGAAACCAAGGTGCTGGAAGACGATTGGACCGTGGTGACCATCGACGGCTCGCGCGCCGCGCACTGGGAGCACACGGTCGCCGTCACCGAGGACGGCCCGCGCATCCTCACACTGCGCCCGGAGTAGATCCGGTATATCGACTCGCACGCACCCGCTTCGGTTTCCGAGGCGGGTGCGTTTGTCGTTAGGATCGACGCCGCGTGTCGCGTGGAGAGGGGATTGCGATGATGGGGGTCGATCGAACCGATTGGCTGAGCGCGAAGATCGGGTCGGTGGGTCCCGGAACCCGGGTGATCATCGCCGACTTCAGCGGCGAGGTCTTCGAGGCGACCGCGCTGATCACCGCGGCGGACGGGCAATTCCACGTTGTCATGTCCCGCGGCGAGCCCGCGGTGCGAGGCGGCAACTCGGCCGCGGAAACCGCCACGCAGGCCATGGAGACCGTGCGTGCGCTGGCCATGGCGGTCGGCGTCGCCGCGCCGAGTGATCTGCACTCGATCTGCCTGAAGGGCCTCGGGCCCGAGGTCTCCCGGATACGCGAGGCCTTTCAGACGCTCCAGGTGCCGCTGGTGTTCGACGAGCCGGTGCTGAGCCTGGCGAAAACCCCGGAGCCTCCACAAGCGCCGCACCCGGTGTATCCGCCCGTCCCGCAACCGCATCAGCCGGCACCGGTGCGGCCGTCGACCCGGCCCCGGGGAGTCGTGATCGGTGCGGCCGTGGCGGCGGCGGTGCTGGTGCTCGCGGCGGTCGTCACCGATGTCGTGCTGACCGGTTCGGGCTCGGATGAGCCCGACTACCAGTCGATCTCGGTGGGGTCGACCGGTGGCGGCGCCTATGCGCACGCCGCCTTCGATTCGGTGACCGGGTTGTTGTACGTCACCAATAGTGATGATCGGACCGTGTCGGTCGTGGATCCGGTGAAGGGCAGTGCGACCGCGACGATTCCGCTGCCCGACGATCCGGAGGGCATCGCGGTCGATCCGGTTCTGCGCCGGTTGTACGTGGTGGGGCGCGGGGACGCCACCACGGGCAGCCCGGTCAACGGCTCGGTCTCGATCATCGACACTACGAAGAACGCCGTGCTCTCGACGCTCACCACCGGGAAGAATTCCTGGGATGTCGCCGTCGATCCACGGACGCACACCGTCTACGTCGTGAGCAGCACCAGTCTGCAGGCGAGCGAAAGGCCGCGGAAGTATCAAGACCCGAACCCTGTGATCACGAACGATACGAGCACCCTGTCGGTGATCGATCCGGTCGCCGCCACGATCACGGCGACTATTCCGGTGGGCGCCAATGCCATGGCGGTGGCAATCGATCCGGACCGGCAGGCGGCTTATATCGGGGGCCATTACGACCAGGGGTCGCAGCAGCGGTCGAACCAGGGGCTGGTGATCGTCGATCTCGCCGCGCAGCGGGTGACCGGGTACGTCGATGTGGGCGGTGATATCGGCGGGGCCCTCGACGTCGCGTTCGATCCGGCCGCCGGCATCGCCTACGTGACCTCCTCGGATCAGATTGCGGTCGTCGATGTGGTGGCGCGCATGCCGAAGGAGAAGATTCCGAACGGGGGCAGTGGCTTTCTCGCCATCGATCCTGGCAGGGACGTCTTGTATGCGACCGATGACGACGCCAACCAGATCCGGGTGATCGACACCAACACCGGAAAGAGCATCGGCATGCTCGGCGGGGGTAAAACCTACCTGATCGGCGTCGCGGTCGATCCGAGTTCGCACACGGTCTACGGCTTGAGCTTCAACACCGTGACGGTGATCCCGCGCTGAGGGGAAGTTGGACGCGACATGGAGGCGGCGGAGTCTCGCCTCCATGTCCCGTGATCCGTAACTTGCCATCAAATGCGCACGACCACAATGGATCTCGGTGGAATTGGCTCAGATGGTCATAACTCCGCCCGTGGCGTCATGATCATCAGTCGATCATCGCTGGTGGTCAGGCCCGCAGGCGATGGCGGATCTCGGCGGTGAGGTCGGCGGCGGTGTCGTGGAGGGCGTCGAGGAAGGGGTGGTGGGCGGTGTCGGTACCGCGGCGGTAGGCGAGCACGGTGGGGCGGACGGCGGCCGGATCGTCGATGCGGGCAATGAAAATCGTTGCGGGGAGGGCGGGTACGGCCAGGCCGGGGACGACCGTGATGCCGAGACCCGCCGCGACCAGGCCCAGTTTGGCGATCCAGTCGCGGGCGATGTGGGCTATGTGCGGATGCCGGGTCGCGCCGGTCCACGCGCCGAGCAGTGCGGTGCGGGATTCGTCGCTGCCGACTATCCATTTCTCGTCGCGCAGGGCGGTCGCGGAGACGGTGGTGCGACCGGCCAGCCGGTGGGCCGCGGGTATGGCGACGTACAGCGAATCATCGAGTAGGGCAGTGATTTCCACCTGTTCAGGGGGTTCGATGACACCGGAGAGAACCGCGAGGTCGATCCGGCCACGTGCGAGTGCGGTCAGCAGGGAGGGGCTGGTGCCTTCCCGGAGGCGGATTTCGGCGGAGGGATGGCGCCCGGCCACTTGCGCGATCGAGCGGGGGACCAGTGCGGCGTGCGCGGTGGCGAAGGCGCCGACGCGCAGCCGGGCGGGTGGGAGCGGATCGCGGAGTTCGTCGCGGGCGGTGTCGAGGGCATCCAGTACGGAATCGGCGTGGCGCAGCACGATTCGGCCCGCCGCGGTGGGGCGGACACCGCGGGCGAGGCGTTCGAACAGGGGATGCCCGGCGGCTTGTTCCATGAGGGTGATCTGACGCGAGATCGCGGACTGGGTGTAGCCGAGGCGTTCGGCCGCCCGGGTGAAGGAGCCGGTGCGGGCGGCCTCGCGCACCACGCGGAGGCCGGAGACGGTGAATTCACCCATGCGAGAATGTGATACCACGTATGCGAGACTTTCGCTGGTCGCATGGGTTCGGCGGTCGTAGGTTCGCTGATGTGAACACCGTGGAGAACAAGAAGATCATTCGAACCGTTTTCGAGCGCCTCGCCGCCGGTGACGGCCGCGCGCTCACCGACGCACTGGCCGAGGACTGCCGGTGGACCTTTCCCGGGCAATGGTCGTGGGCGGGGACCTGGGAGCCGAAAACCGCTGTGCTGCACGGTCTGCTCCGGCCGCTGATGGCGCAGTTCGCCGGTGCCTATCGGATCGAGGCGGAGTGGGTGCTGGCCGAGGCGGACCGGGTGGTGGTGCAGGCCCGGGGGCACGGGGTGACCACCGCCGATGCGGTGTACGAGCAGACCTACTGTTTCATTTTCACCATGGCCGATGGACGGATCGCGGAGGTCGTCGAGCACTGTGACACGGCCCTGGTGGAGCGTGTGCTGGTACGACCCCTCACATGAGGCGCATATGCCTGACCCCCACCGCGGCCCGCCGCAGCCGCTTCCGCAGCGGCCCATCGGTATTCGGCGTGAGCGTCAGCCCGGCCGAGGCGGCGATGCGATCGGCGACATCGGTGATATCGATGGTGTCGGTGTGAATGTGCTCGGCGAATTCGGGCCGCCGCAACGCGGTCAGGCAGCGGTCCACATGATCGACGGCGAAACTCTCGTGCCGCAGCCCCCACAACCCCCGCTCCCGCAGCCGTTTCAGCACGGTCTCGGGCTCCGCGAGCAGCGCGAAATGCCGGACATCATGCCCCTTCTCCCGAAGCCGCCCAACGGTTTCGGCGAAGTACGCGGACTCCACGACCGTCATCGGCGCGATGACGGGCCCGTCATGCTTGCTCAGCACCAGGTCCAGCGCCTCGTACACGCCCTGCCGCCACGCGGGCAGATCCTGGAAATCCCCGCGCAGCTCCCGCGGAATGATGCGATGCAGCCCGAATCCGACCTCCTCCGGATCACAGACCACGCTGCCGGGCAACCGGCGGTGCAGTTCGAATGCGGTCTGAGTCTTGCCACCCCCGAAGGGCCCGTTGATCCACAGCAGCATGATCGCCAGGCTAGCCGAGCTCAGGACTCCAGCAGGATCGTCACCGGACCGTCGTTGATCAGTTCGACATGCATGTGCGCCCCGAATCGCCCCGTGGCAACCGTCGCGCCGAGCTCCCGCAGCGTCGCGGCGAACGCTTCGACCAGCGGTTCCGCCACCGGTCCCGGCGCGGCAGCCGACCAGGACGGCCGCCGCCCCTTCGCGGTATCGGCGTAGAGCGTGAACTGACTGACCACCAGCACCGGCGCACCCAAATCCGCCGCGGATCGCTCGCCGTCGAGGATACGCAGTCGAAACAGCTTGTCCGCCATAGCTTTCGCGGTCGCCTCGGTATCACTGTGCGTGACGCCGACCAGCGCGACCAGACCTTGCGGCGCGCCGTGCGCGGCCGGATCGATCCGCCCGACCACTTCGCCGTCCACCGTCACCTGAGCCGAACTCACCCGCTGCACCAGTACTCGCACGACTCCGATCATCGCAGATTGCGAATTCGACGAAAGATGTACATCCTCGGAATTAGCCCCTTCAGCGAACTCGGGGCTAATGAATGATGTGCCGAGGTATGTCGCGTTCATAGGCTGGACGCCATGACGACAACGACTCTCGCTTCGGCGAATACGATGGCCGCCGGAACCGCCGAAACCGCAGGTTCCATAGCTCTCGCCGGCGGGCTGATCGCCGTCGCCTTCGCCGGCATCGTCCTGTTCATCGCCGCCGTGGTGAGTGTCCTCCGCTCCCGCGGCTACGAGACCGGCGGCAAGGCCATGTGGCTTCTGTTGATCCTGGTCTTCCCGGTTCTCGCCCCCATCGTCTGGTTCATCTGGGGCCGCAACTCCACCATCATGAGCCCACCCCGGCCGACCGCCTGAGCAACGAACGGGCAAGGCTCACCTCTCCGCGCGACCGAGGCCGAATCGAATTTCCTTGCGCGCCATAGTCGGTTCACGTCAGTAGTCTGTGCTGGCACGAACAGTGGAAAACAGGCGGAGCGATAAGTTACCGATGGCACCTGAGAGCAAAGACAACACAGCGTGGCCCGGCCTCATGCAGCAAGCCGGTGCACCGGGGGACCTGCTGCAATTCAAACCCGAATCGGCGCAGAAGGGGATGAACGCGTGTGAGGACCTGGTCGGCCTCATACACGGCTTCAAGAAGGTGGTGACCGACAACAAGCTCGGGAATCTCGAGCAGATCGGCAACCTGACCTCCGGTGAGTTGCTGCGATCGGCGTTCAACAAGCAGGGCAACGATCTGCTGAACGTGTTCGACATCCACATCGCCATCCTCACGAATATGTCCGACACCTTCCTGGCGGCGGCGAAGACGTATGCGCGCGTGGAGAAGATCTCCGAATCGGACTTCAATAAGCTGAAGCTGGGCGAGATCAAGATGCCGACCAAGCCGGAGGGCGACACCGGCTTCAAGCTGCCCAAGGCATCGCGACCGCCGTCCAACTACGGCAGCCTGCCCGGTGATCTCAAGAAGTGGCGCGATGACAAGGGCAAGTCCAAGGTGTCGGTGAGCCTGCACCACCGGGCCAAGGACTCGATGGAATGGGGCGAGCTCTACTCGCTCGGCAAGTCGATGAAGCCCCAGGCCTACGCGCAGGCCGGTGAGGTGTGGGAGGCGCTGGCAAAGCAGGTGGACGCGAAGGTCGGCGATTTCGTGAACACCATTCGGTCGCTGAACAACGAGTGGAAGGGCGCCGGTGCGGATGGCGCGCGGGCGGCCGTCAACCAGTATGCGGAGGATCTCCGGCCGCTCATCGACACCATGAACCAAGTCGGTGCGGAACTGGAGTACGCCGGCGGCTGGATGGCCGCCGTGGAATCCTGTATGCCGCAGAAGACGGAGCGGGGCGGTGGCTGCTGCCCCGGTCCCGACCTGGAGTATTACCGCGGCGAGTACCAGAGCCACTACGTCAAGTGCTCGAACGAGTCCGCCTCGGTGCTCGCCGTCGTTCCGGGGCCGAAGGCCATGGACAAGCCCCAGCAGCCGAAGCCGGAAGAGAAGAAACCGGAAGAGAAGAAGCCCGAGGAGAAGAAGCCGGAGGAGAAACAGCCTCCTGGTAATCAGCAGCCGCCGGGTAATCAGCAGCCGCCGGGTAATCAGCAGCCTCCTGGTAATCAGCAGCCGCCGGGTAACCAACAGCCACCCGGTAATCAGCAGCCGCCGGGTAATCAGCAGCCGCCGGGTAACCAACAGCCTCCTGGTAATCAGCAGCCGCCCGGTAATCAGCAGCCGCCGGGTAATCAGCAGCCTCCTGGTAATCAGCAGCCGCCGGGCAACCAACAGCCCCCCGGCAATCAACAGCCTCCGGGTGGTCAAAACCCGGGTGGCAGCAACCCGGGTGGTCAGAATCAGAATGGCCAGAACAACCAGAACGGCCAGAACAACAGCCAAGCGGCATCGCAGATCGCCAGTGTGCTGAGTGGCCTGATTCAGGCGGCCACCACCGGCATCTCGACCATCGCTCAGTCGCTGCCGTCCATCCTGGAGCAGCTCGACGGCCTACTGGCACAGGACAAGACGGCGGAGATCGCGCAGCTGCTCGGCGTACCCGAGGCGAATGTGGTCTCGGCGCTGGGGCAGGTCCAGCAGTCGCCGGACAAGCTCTCGCAGCTGGGTGAACTGCTGGGCCTGACGGCTCCGGTGTCGCAGCCGATCACAGTCGACGCGGCCGTGCCCGGCGAACCGGCCGTGGCCACGGTTCCGAGTGCGGGATTGCCCTCCGACGGCGGCCCCGTCGGCACGGTCGTCCCGACACCCGAAGCCGGCCAGGTCCAATCCCAGCCCTCCATGCTGACAAACCTGTTCACTCGGGCGGGTCTGGACGAGACCGTCATCAATCCGATCGCGGGTGTGACGGCCGGCGTCATCGAGGGCATGGCCGACGGCGATGACACCGCCGGTGCGGATCGTGCATTCGGTCCGGCGGAGTTCGTCGACACCGTCGTACGCGCCAGCGCCGGACCCGCCCCGCGGGATTCGGGAGCTGAGGCATGAGGACCTGGGAGTTCACCGACGTCGAGTTCAAGGTGCTGTGCTACCGGTATCGGAACGGGTCGGTGCCGTCGCCGCTGGTCTACACCGCGCGCACGCTCTACGAGGACGAGTACGAGCAGGAGCTCGCCGAAACGCGTTCCGAGCTCGACGGCAAGCTCGATCGGAGCTTCGGTGCGATCTTCGAGGCGCTCGTGCAGCCGGATGTGTTCATCGTCTCGCACGCCTGGTGCGACAGCGATATGGACAACCCGGAGAAGCGGATTCGGGTGCACGGCGCGCGCCGTGATCGGCGTGCCTGCCTGGTGATTCAGAAACCCGCCGAAACCCTTTACCACAGTGCGGGATTCACCTTCATCGAATGCGAGCCGGAGGAGCTTCCGGGGCTGGTGGTGGACTACCTGCCCGAGGCCGGAGCCGGGCAGCTGCCCGCCATGACCCTGGTCACCGAGCCCGCGGAAGCCGACCCGTACGAGTACGAGGCGCCACGCTCGGGTGCGTTCGACTCGTTCGACGAGTCGATCGAATCCCGCAGCGTCACCTTCTGGCAGACGCCCGCGGAATGGACCGGGGCGGTGAAGGTGATGCAGGGCCGCTCCAAGTACGGGCCGCGCGGGATTCAGGAGGCGACCATGATCTGGCGCGATCTCCCGGGCGACGGCCGGTATCTGATCGAGATGCACACGGCCGAGGCAACGGCCGTGGGCGCTGATGCGAAGCGTCTCGTCGAACGCATGGATCAGCGCGTGCAGCAGGTGCTGACGCATATGGAAAACCGTGGCGAAGTAGCGGAATGACGAGGAGCCGATTCGGTGGTTCTCGACCGAACCACCGAATCGGCACTCTCCGTTAATGTTCCGTCAACGGAGTGGTCGACCAGACCTGGCAGTGTCACCATGCGATCGGTTCGATCTTGTCGAAACGGTTTGCTGGATAGGTGTATCCGCATGTGGTGCTGGAGGTGATGGCCAGGTGGGCGGCAGTCGACTGGAGTCCTATAAGGATTTGCTGCGGACCGCGAAGTCGAAGACGACCAAGGTGCAGGACGGTATCGATACCGTAGTGAACACCCTGGTCTCCGCCATCGAGTCGCGTGGTGAACCGTGGGGCAACGACACCTTGGGGAAGAACTTCTCCGAGGGAGAGAACGGGTATATCGCCAGCAAAGGCAATATCGTGCAGGGCGCGCGGAACATGTCGGGCACCTTCGGGAACTTCGCCAAGGGCCAGCAGGAAGCGCTGGATTACCTGTCGAGCATGGACTCCGGCAATGCCGGGGCCTACAAGCAGGCCAAGCGGGTGCGATGACCAACGAACGCGCCAAGGCCGATCTGAACGACATTCTGGATGGTTTCGCGCAGCAGATGCGCACCATCACCAAGCTGCAGCAGGACCGCGCCGCGCTGACCGCGACCGCGACCGTGCGCAAGCGGGTGACCGTGACGGTGAATGCCGAGGGCACCGTGATCGAGACCAAATTCTCCTCGGACATCGAGGATCTCGACTACGAGGAGATCGCGAAGGCGATCACCGAGGCCGCGCAGCAGGCCGCCGCCGAGGTGGCGCGGCGTGGCAAGGAGGTGATGGCCCCGGTCTCGCAGGGCGCCCGTCGCCTGCCCAAGCTGGCCGATCTGATCCCCGGCATGCCGGACCTGAGCAAGGAACTGACCATCCCGGCCCCGCCGGTCGTCTCCACCGCACCCCCGAACTCCGCGGAACGCCGTGCGGCGCAACCGGCTTCGGAATCCGATGGCACGGTCACCCGGCGCGGCGGAGCCACCGACTCCGGGTGGTAGGTGTAGCCCGCATTGGGTGATATCGAGTTTCCTGAATCGCTCGAATGGGTGGGCTGGCTGGTCGGCATGGAATGGCCGGACGGCAGCGAGTCCCAGATGTGGGCGCTGGCCGATGATTGGCGCACGGGCGCCGATGGACTGCGAAATCTGCTGTCAGCCATCGACGATGCCAGGTATGCCACCATCGCCGCCTACCCCGAGGGCGAGGGTATGGAGGCCATGGTCAAGGCCTACGACGTCTTGCAGGGCAAGACCAGCGGCAAAGACGACACCTCCATTCAGGATCTCGCGAAGTATTTCGACGATCTCGGTGAATCCGCCTTCTCGACCGGCACCGAGATCGAATACACCAAGCTGATGTTCTGGTCGTCGCTGGCCCTGGCCGCGGCGGAAATCCTGGCGGCGTGGATCTGGCCGCCGACCGCGCCCGCGGTGGAAGCGGTCGTCGTCGCGCTGACGCGCGTCGCGGTACGGATGATCGGCGCCCGCGCGGCCCGCGCCATCGCGACCTACGCGGCGCGGATGGCCGGTGCGGCGGCGGTGAAGTTCATCCTGCGGCACGTCGCCATCGATCTCACCCTGGGCACGGTCCAGGAGATCGCGATTCAGCAGTACCAGGTGAACAACGGCAGGCGGAAGGACATCAACTGGACCCAGGTCGGCATTACCGCCATCAGCTCCGCCGCGGGCGGCGCGGCGGCCGGCCCGTTCGGCGGCTGGCTGGGCAACAAGCTCGGCCGGGCCGGAGTCAATAACTTCGTCAATGCCGGCATCACCAGCGTCGCCTCGGGATTGGTCGGCGCGACAGCGGGATTCGCCGCAGGCACCGGCGCGCAGTTCGGCGTCGACGTGTACAAGGACGGCTGGGACAAAGCCGTCGAGAACCTGAAGAACACCCAGTTCGATCCGCGCATGCTCACCTCTGGCGCCTTCCAGGGCGGACTGTCGGGCCTCAGCCATGCCGGGGCGAACCGGGTCTACGGCGGGCCGGGGGGTGTGCCTCCGATGCCGACCGGCGGCACCAATCCGTACAACGGGCCGCAGGGCACCAACCCGTACAACAGCCCGGGAGGTACCGATCCGAACGGCGGTGACAACGGGAATCGACCGCGCGCCGACAATGGGGCGCAGGGGAATCAGCCGACCGGCGGTGACAACCGGGCGGGCGCGAACGATCCCGCGTCCAACCAGAACGGCCGCGGCGCCAATCCGGACGGTACGGCTCCCCGGCCGGGCGTCGACACCTCTCGCGCGCCCGGGGACAACACAACGCGCCCCATGGGTGCGGACGAAAACCGCTCGGGCGCACCGAATTCGGGCGATACTCGCGCGAGCGATCCGGCGTCGCGGGCCAATGCACCGGAAGGTGATCAGCGCACCGCGCCGGCCGCCGGCGGGCAGCAGCCGGGCGGTCTCCAGACGAATCCCCAGGGTGCGGGCATCGGAACACCGGATACCTCCTCGCCGCATGACACCGGCCGCGACACCGGGCGTACCGATACCTCCGATCGCCCTGCCGCGAACAATAACGAGGGCAGCGGAGCGGCCGGGCGCAATGATCGCCCGGAGGCGGCTCCGGAACCCCGGGGCGGCGAATCGAGTACGACGGCACCGCAGCACTCCGGCGACGGCTCGCCGAGCAGCCCGGCCCGGGATGTCGGCGCGCCCACGGCCGCCGATACGACCGGCAGGTCCATCGATTCCCCCAACGGCACAGGGGATTCGAATCCCGAGTCCCGCGTGAACGCGCGCACTGACGGGGGCCCCGCCGGAAACGCCGACCCGCTGAACACCTCGGACACGACGGCTGGCACGCAACCGGGTGCGGCCGCCCCGGTCATGGGCGCGCCCGCCGCGGGCGGACCGCCGGTGACAGCGGCCGGGGCGGCCCGCCCCGCCAGCGGGCCGACCCGCACCGCGGCACTCGGCAGC